>FR881239.1:8675-21301 GCA_000434735.1 Bacteroides sp. CAG:530 | reverse complement strand
CTGCTGACCTTCTGCATTGTTGTTGAAACGCGGACGATACTGGCGTTCTTCACCGTTATTGTTATTATAGCGGTTGTTGTAAGGACGCTGCGGACGGTTATATCCTCCTTCACCATTGTTATTGTTAAAACGAGGATTGTATGAAGAACGTTCACCATACTGACGCGGCTGACGATTGTATCCTCCTTCACCATTGTTATTGTTGAAGCGCGGACGATACTGACGCTGCTCTCCTCCTTCGTTATTGTAGTTATTATGACGCGGAGTGTAAGCACGCTGCGGGCGTTCTCCATCTTGGTTTGAGTTGAAACGCGGACGGCGTGGTTGGTATGAATTGCCTCCGTCATTACGATTGTATCTGTTATAACCCTCTCTGTTTGATTTGTAACCATCGCGGCCAGACTGGCTGTTTTCGCCATCTTGTCTGTTTTCGATATCTGCCATAAAATTCTATGTTTTTATAAAGTTTTGTAATGCACCCTTCTCGGGTGGATATTTATATTTACTCTCGTATTTTTAAATTAAATTCCAGTATAGTTGTGCGGAGTAATAACGCGCAACTCTTTCTTGATTTCTTCGCTTACATTCAGCGTTTCGATAAACTCTTTAATTGCAGCTTCGTTTATTCCTTTGTTTGTGCGAGTCAAAGCTTTCAATGCTTCATAAGGATGTGGATAGGCTTCACGACGCAAAATAGTCTGGATAGCCTCAGCGACAACGCTCCAGCAGTTATCCAAATCCTGATATATCTTGTTTTCGTTAAGAAGCAGTTTTCCCAAACCTTTCAGAGAGCTCTGAATAGCGATGATAGTATGACCGAAAGGAACACCGATATTACGAAGCACTGTAGAGTCGGTAAGGTCACGCTGCAAACGGCTAACCGGAAGTTTTGTCGACAAGTGTTCGAATATAGCGTTTGCCATACCCAAGTTTCCTTCAGCGTTTTCAAAGTCGATAGGGTTCACCTTGTGCGGCATTGCGCTTGAACCTACTTCGCCTTCTTTGATTTTCTGCTTGAAGTACTCCATTGAGATATACTGCCAGAAGTCGCGGTTCATATCTACCATAATGGTATTAATGCGCTTCATGGCATCGAATATAGCGCCGAGGTTATCGTAGTTAGATATCTGTGTAGTGTATTCTTCGCGTTCCAAGCCAAGCTTTTCTGCAACGAAACGATTTCCGAATTCCTTCCAGTCGTATTCTGGATAAGCTACATGGTGAGCGTTGTAGTTACCGGTAGCGCCACCGAACTTAGCTGTGATAGGACATGCCTTCAAAGTAGCCAACTGACGGTTAAGACGGTAAGCGAATACCATAATTTCTTTTCCCAAACGTGTAGGAGAAGCCGGCTGTCCGTGAGTCTTAGCCAACATAGGGATGTCTTTCCACTCTTCGGCATAAGCAGTAAGCTGATCAATCAACTTCTGAATCTGCGGATAATACACTTCATCGAGCGCATCCTTGATAGACAAAGGTACTGATGTGTTATTTATATCTTGTGAAGTAAGTCCAAAGTGAATGAATTCCTTGAACGGCTCAAGTCCGCCCAACTTATCGAACTGTTCCTTAATGAAATATTCTACTGCTTTAACATCGTGATTGGTCACGCTTTCTATCTCTTTGATTCGACGAGCATCAGCTTCTGAAAAATTGCGATAGATATCGCGCAAAGCCTCGAAGCGAGCATGATCGAAACTTTTCAGCTGCGGCAAAGGCAGTTCACACAAGGTGATAAAATACTCTATTTCCACACGCACACGATATTTAATCAGTGCATATTCTGAAAAATAAGCGGCCAAAGCTCCCGCTTTACTTCTGTATCTACCGTCGATAGGCGACACAGCTGTGAGCAAATCAAGATCCATCATGGTTCTTATTATATACTTAATTATTAATGATCATTATTGGTTTGCAAAGTTAATGCTTTTTCCTATATCCATGAATTACAGTATCAAAAGTTTAGTATTTATTTTATGTTTATATATCCGAAGACGCCCCAATACGTTCTTCCGCACGCCGAAATAAAGGCTACGATGCTAAAAAATGGTAAATACCCACATTAATAATATTGAAATGTGTATTTTCGCAGATTGATATAAAAGATTACACATCGCATGAAGATACAAATCATAAATAAATCGAAACACGCGCTGCCGCAATATGCTACCGCTCTTTCGGCGGGCATGGACTTACGCGCCAATATAGACACTCCTATCCTACTTAAACCGATGCAACGCAAGCTGGTTCCTACCGGACTGTACATAGCACTGCCCGAAGGATTTGAAGCGCAAATCCGCCCCCGCAGCGGATTAGCTCTGAAAAAAGGCATCACGCTTCTAAATACTCCAGGCACTATCGACGCTGATTACAGAGGCGAAATAGGAGTAATAGTAGTAAACCTCTCAGAAGAAGATTTCATAATAGAAGATGGAGAAAGAATAGCCCAGATGGTAATAGCACGCTACGAGAAAGCCGAATGGGAAGAAGTGGAGGTATTAGGCGAAACAGAACGAGGAGATGGCGGATTCGGACATACCGGAACTTTATAAACCGCTTCACGATAAACTACAAAAAATGAACAAGATAACATCAATCATCATATTGGTTTGCCTCCTGTTTACAGCAGCTGGCTGTGGAACATCGAACAAACAAAAGACGACACGCCATAAGGTTTCGGCTCAAGAGACCGTATTATCACCCGAAGAAAGCCGCAAATTCGATTACTTCTTTTTAGAGGCCATGCGCATGAAGCAGAAAGGCGACTTAGACGCTGCTTACGAGCTATTGCAGCATTGCATAGAAATAAATTCCGAATCGGGCGCTACATTATATGAATTGGCGAAGTTCTATCTTTACTTAGGACAGGAAGAAAAGGGAGAGCAGGCTTTGAAGAAGGCGGTTCGTTCTAACGAAAGCAACTTCTGGTACAAGCAGACTTTGGCTCAATATTACGAGAACAAGCGCAATTTTCCTAAAGCCATTTCTGTATACGAAGATATGGCAGAACAATTCCCCGACAGATTGGAGCCGCTTTTGTCACTGACTGATTTATATAACTCTACCAAAAGTTATCAGAACGTAGTCACCACGCTAAACCGTATAGAAGAACTCGATGGAAAGTCGGAGCAGATAAGCATGGAGAAGTTCCGCATGTATCTGCTGCAAGGAAAGAACGACGACGCATTTGCCGAAATAGAGAGTCTGGCGAAGGAATATCCGTACGATATGCGTTACCAAACAATCTTAGGCGATGTGTATTTAAACAACAATAAGCCCGACGAGGCATACGACACTTATCGCCGCATTCTTAAAGAGGTACCAGGATATGCTCCAGCAATATTATCATTGGCAAATTACTACCAAAAGACGGGACAAGACAGCTTGTATCAGGCACAACTCGACACTATATTACTGAACGATGATGTGCAGAGTGATACCAAGATGGAAATAATGCGACAAGCCATCATACAGACGGAGCAGACTACTAAAGATAGTACTCAAATAGTATCTCTTTTCAAGAGAATTCTGAAACGTCCGCAGCAGAATGCCGACTTATCGATGCTGTGCGCCCAGTATTGTGTAAGCAAGAATATGAAGGCCGACGCAACATTAGCATTGAAACAAGTTATTAAGCTCGACCCGGAGAATACACCTGCACGCCTACAACTTATAGGCTACGCACTGCAGGATGAAGACCCCGACAAAGTGATAGAAGTTGCCCGCCCCGCCATAGAATATAACCCCGATGTTTTGGAGTTCTATTACTACTTAGGGCTGGCGTATTATAATAAAGGCCAAACAGATGAAGCCGCCGTTACATTCGAGAAAGGTGTAAAGCAGGTAAACGAAAAAACCGACAAGAAAATAGTATCCGACTTCTATTCCATGATGGGCGACATATATCATCAGAAAGGAAAAAATGCGGAAGCATACGCAGCGTACGACTCGTCTCTCGTTTACAACCCAGACAATATAGGGACAATGAACAACTACGCTTACTTCCTTTCTGTTGAGCGCAAGAGCCTGGACAAGGCAGAAGAAATGAGCTACCGCACAGTAAAGGCAGAGCCAAGCAACGCTACATTCCTCGATACGTACGCATGGATTCTATTCGAGAAAGGGAAATATACCGAAGCACGTATATACATGGAGCAAGCGCTTCAGAACGATCAGAATCCAAGCAGAGTATTGCTTGAACACGCCGGAGACATTTACTACATGGCCGGACAAAAGGAAAAGGCATTAGAGTATTGGAAGAAAGCTGATGCAAAACCCGTTGAAAAGAACGAAGAAGCTCCGAGCGAAAAAGACAAGCAGCGGTTAAAACAGAAAATAGCGCAGAAAAAATATATCGCAAACTAAACGAACATACAAAACCCAAGACAATGAATAAGATAATACGACTGATAAATATATCGTGCGTTGTAATAGCGACAGCGATACTGGCATCGTGTTCTACTTCGCGCTCTACAGTGAAACTGCCGGAAGTAGGCGGACTAACGGGACAAGCGTATATGGAAAAAGTAATAGAGCAGGCTCCGCAGTGGAAAAGCTTGAGCGGAAAGGTAGCGCTAACACTAAACTTGGGTAGTCAAGGTAATACAAAGGTAAGCGCCACTATGCGCCTGATGCGAGATCAGTCTATCCGCTTTACCGTTGCCCCTCTGTTGGGAATAGAAATGGCACGTCTGGAAATTTCGCCCGACGGAGTACTGCTTTTGGATAGATTGCACAAAAGATATTGCCAGATTCCTTTCAGCGAACTGTCTGAAAAGACAGGCATATCTGTTGATTTCAACGCTTTTCAATCGCTCTTCCTGAACGAGATGTTCTTGCCGGGAAAAGAAAAGCTTACTACAGCCAATGCCGTAGACTTTACCCTAAGCCTAAATAACCAGCAAGGCGTAGACATAACTCCACGCAAGAAAAGTACATTGAGTTATCAATTCTTAGCCTCGGCTACCGACGGACTGTTATGGCAAACCCTCATACAAATGAGCGGTACACCGTATGCGCTGAGATGGAAATATGATACCTTCGAAGATGTAGAAGGTCGTTCGTTCCCCAAACACATGAACGCTTCGGCCGAAGGTTTGTCTAAAAATACCGGCATGGATATGAAATTCTCGAAGCTGACTGTAGGCGGCGATTGGGATGCACGCACCACAATACCTGATAGCTATAGTCGCATAGAACTGAAGCAAGTAATTGACATGCTTAAGAATTTCAAATAAATATGTATATGAATCGCTTACTATTTGTCATCGGAATATTAGGATTGTTCTGCATGCCGTCTATGGCACAAAGCACACGTAAGATACGTGAGCTGGAAAAGCAGCACGCTGAATTGCAGAAACAGATTTCGCAATCGGAGTCATTGCTGCAATCTACCAAGAAAGACGTAAAAAGTCAACTGAGCAATCTGACTCTGCTTTCGGGACAGATAGACGAGCGAAAAAAATATATCGCCACCATAGAGAATGATGTCAATGTGATACAGCGCGAAGTAGACCGCCTGCAGGTGGAACTTAACACGCTGAAAAAGGAATTGGCCGACAAGAAAGATAATTATGAACAGTCGGTTAAATACCTATATCATAACCGCAGCATACAAGAAAAACTGATGTTTATCTTCTCTGCCGATAATCTGAACCAGATGTACCGACGAATGAGATATGTACGCCAATATGCCGACTATCAGCGTATGCAGGGATTGGAAGTAGAGCGAAAACAGCGTCAGGTAAGAGACAAGCAGAAGGTGCTCGTCGCATCGCGCGAAGCGAAGCGCAAGTTGCTAGAGGCCGGACAAGCAGAAAAAGTTAAACTTGAAGCGCAAGAGAAAGAGCGAAAAGGACTGTTGGCTTCATTACAGAAAAAGCAACGAACCATACAGGGTGAGATAAACCAAAAACGTCGCTCTGCCGACAAACTGAATGCGCAAATCGATAAATTGATTGCCATCGAAATAGAAAAGGCACGCAAAAGGGCGGAAGAAGAAGCACGCCGTAAAGCTACCGCTGAAAACGGCCGTAACAAAAAAGAGGGAACAAATTCAAAGACACCGGCAAAAGGTCAAAATATTCCAAACTCTAAGATGGGAGAATTTAAAGTCGGTTCAGAAGACCGCCGATTGTCGGGCGTATTCGAACAGAATAAAGGGAAACTCCCTATCCCGATTACCGGAGCGTATATGATAGTAGGCCACTACGGACAATACCAAGTAGACGGACTACGTAATGTACGCCTCGACAATAAGGGTGTGGACATCCGCGGAAAGCAGGGTGCACAAGCACGAGCCATATTCAACGGAGAGGTTTCTGCCATTTTCCAATACAACGGACTATCGAATGTATTGATACGTCATGGCAGTTACATATCGGTATATTGCAATCTGCAATCGGTACTTGTGCGCAAAGGCAGCAAGGTTAATACCCGCGATGTCATAGGTCAAGTGCATACCGATAAGGAAGGCAACACCATACTCCACTTCCAGCTGCGAAAAGAAACCGCCAAGCTGAATCCGGAGATATGGCTGCAAAGATAATTACCAGAACTTGTTCTGCTGCTCGTTGTATTCGAATCCGGCCTCTTTCAAACGGCTAACGATTTCGTTCTTATCTACATGGAGGTCGTCACACAGTGCATCGAGCGAAGGATAAAAGTCACGTAATTTCATATTGATAATGCTAAAAAGCATCATCGGATCTTTAGGTAATTCCATAATCGTATTATCTGTTTAGTTTCGGGGTGCAAAGTTACAAGCTAAAAAGATAAAGTAGTAACAAGCATAGTAGCTATTTTATCTTTATTGTATATTTTTATATATCTAAAAAAGTCATGATGAACTGGAAGCAACTGATATCAAACAAACGCTTCGGGTTGGAGTTTCTGCACGAAGAGCGCAAAGAAGACCGTACTGAGTTTCAGCGCGATTACGACCGTCTTATCTTTTCGGCCCCGTTCCGCCGTTTGCAGAACAAGACACAGGTATTCCCGCTGCCAGGAAGTATATTTGTACACAACCGTTTGACTCATAGCCTCGAAGTTTCATGCGTAGGCCGTTCTTTAGGGAATGACGTTGCTACACGACTCTTGCAGAAGCATCCGGAGTTATCCGACTCGCATCTTATGGAAATAGGCTCTATCGTTTCTGCGGCTTGCCTTGCCCACGACTTAGGCAACCCTCCGTTCGGGCACTCAGGCGAAAAGGCCATCGGCACGTATTTCTCCGAAGGAAAAGGTCTAGAACTAAAAGCGTTTCTTTCGCCCGAAGAATGGGAAGACCTGATTCATTTTGAGGGAAACGCCAACGCATTCCGTCTGCTTACCCATCAATTCCACGGTCGTCGTCCGGGAGGATTCGTCATGACTTATTCTACACTCGCTTCGGTAGTGAAATATCCGTTCTCTTCACAGCTGGCAGGCAACAAACAGAAGTTCGGTTTCTTCTTGAGCGAGGAAAAAGATTTCAAGAGAATAGCTACCGAGTTAGGTATAAAACGCCTCAGCGCAGAAGGCGAGCCGATACGTTATGCACGGCATCCGTTGGTATATCTGGTAGAAGCCGCCGACGATATATGCTATCAGATGATGGACATAGAAGACGCTTTCAAGCTAAAAATTCTGACCATAGAAGAAACCAAATCGCTCTATATGGAGTTCTTCAAGGAAGAACGCAAACAGCGTATACTCGATATCTGCTCTAAAGTAGAAGACGTGAACGAACAGATAGCTTATCTGCGTTCATCTGCCATAGGCGTGCTGATAAAAGCCTGCGTGCAGACTTTCGTCAATCATGAAGAAGAGATTCTGTCGGGCACATTCAATAGCACCCTTATCAAGCAAATCGACGAACCGCTCCAACAGGCTTATAAACATTGTTCGAAAACCGCTTTCGCTAAAATCTATTGCGCAAAAGACGTGCTCGACATCGAGTTGGCGGGTTTTCAGGTAATCACTACACTGATGGATTTGCTGATTGATGCTGTACGCATGCCGGAAAAAGCATACTCGCAACTGCTCATCGGCCGAATGCCGAAACAATACGACGTTAACGCACCAACACTGTATGGCAAAGTTCAGGCCGTATTAGATTATGTTTCGGGCATGACCGACGTATATGCGATAGACCTTTACCGAAAGATAAACGGCAACAGTCTTCCTGCTGTGTAACCACCGCTACTGAGCTGTATATTTCTGCAGAGGTAATTCGCCGCGCAGCACTCCAAGTGCATTCATGGCGAGCGCTCCCATTTCATCTTCTCCGGGTATGACTACTATCGGGGCCAACCCTTCTATCCATTCGCGCAACCATGATACACATGTAGCGTTATAAGCGATGCCTCCGGTAAGGATGATAGCATCGGTCTGCCCGTGCAAAGCTATGTGCATGGCTCCTATCTGCTTGGCTATGGTATAAATCATCGACTCAAGTACCAACTTATGCTTTTCGGCTCCGGCATTTGCCCAGCGTGCTATGGTAGCTACATCAGTAGTACCAAGATGAGCCACCAAACCTCCACGTCCGTTCAGTAACTTACGCACTTCACGATAGGTATACTTGCCGCTGAAACATAAGTCCACCAACTGCTTGGCGGGAATAGTGCCAGCACGTTCCGGACTGAACGGACCTTCTCCGTTCAACGCGTTATTTACATCTACCACCTTTCCTCTTTGGTGAGCACTGACGGAGATTCCTCCACCAAGATGCGCCACTATCAAGTTCATATCTTCATACATGCGTCCTTCGCGTGCAGCATATTTACGCGATACTGCCCTACTGTTCAACGCATGGAATATGGAGATACGTTCTATTTCGGGAATTCCGGTAAGACGTGCCACATCGCGCAACTCATCAGTTACAACCGGATCGGCTATGAATGCCGGACATCCTATGCTTGCGGCAAGTTCGTCGGCAATGATAGCGGCAAGGTTAGACACATGCTCCATATCCGCATTCCATAAGTCGTGCTTAATATGCTCGTCTATACGGTACACACCACCCGAAGTAGGCTTAAGCAGACCACCGCGCGCAATGATGGCATCGAACTCCATCGGGATATTCGCCACACGAAGAGCCTCCATAATATGGTCTCGCCTAAAGGCATACTGCTCGTTTACATGATGAAAAACGGAAAGTTCTTCCGCCGAATGAAACAGACTCTCACGCCATGCTGGTTCCAAATCATTATACACCGCCAACTTAGTCGACGTAGACCCTGGATTTATGACTAATATCTTCATACGTTTTTTTCGGTTTCGCTGGCCAGACACGCTAAAGCCAGACTGTAAAACTTAGAATTGCCGGAGTCGGCTCTCGAAGGTACTACCACAGGAGCCGTGGTTCCCGTAAGCATACATGCCATGTTTGCATCGCCAAAAAGCGATAATGTCTTATAGAAGGTGTTACCTGCTTCTATGTCGGGGAATATCATGATATCGGCGTTACCAACTACCGGCGAACTTATTCCTTTTATCTCTCCGCTGTGAGCATCGCATGCTGTTTTCGCATCCATCGGACCGTCAACGAATGCCGAACCGAATCTGCCGCAAGCAGCCTCATCTTTTAGTTGCACATAGCTGACGGTACAAGGGAATTTCTCGCTGACCTTCTCTGAACAATGAATCAAGGCTACACGAGGTTGCTCATGGCCCAACTTACGGCATATATCAACATTAGCCTTAATCATAGCACGGAACTGCTCTAAAAAAGGATACGGAATAACCGCTGCATCAGAAAAGAACAACAGTTTATGATATAACGGTATCTGCGCTATAGACACATGACTCAATATGCCACCGGGAGGAAGCAAGCCTTTCTCCTTTTTAAGAACGGCACGAAGCAAATTGTCGGTATTGATAAGACCTTTCATCAAGATATCCGCCTCACCGGTACGCACCAGCTGTACAGCCAAAGCCGCAGCCTCATCGGGCGAGGGAGCTTGATAGATACGGACAAAATCGGGGGAAGCGGAATGAAGACGCTGGGCATTTTCTATATGATCAACATCCGTAACTAATAAAAACTCGGCTATTTCTTCGCGTAAGCTACGAAATATTACATACTCCGTATGAGGGTCGTTAGGACAAACCACTGCTACTCTCCTGCGGATGCCACGCGAACGCAAGATATTAACTAACTGCGTGAGTGTTTTAATCGGTTCCATATTATCAGATTTGACGTGAAGAGCAATTTATAACGTAATACTGCTTTTCTTTCCAACAAATATGAAAAATAAATCTGATTTTATCTATATATTTGCTTCTGTTTCTGTTAAACATTAACTTATGAAAACATTTCAAACATTTGACATCAATGCGGAATACGAGTCGTTCCACTCGCACTTTCCCAATCATAAAGATAAGCCGATAATAGGCATAACCGGAAATTTCGACAACGGGAATATGTCGCTGGCACCGGGGTATTATACTTCCATTTTGAAAGCGGGCGGCATTCCGTTCGTTATCCCCCCATGCGATGAAGATGACGTTTTGGCAAACCTACTCGACAAGGTAGACGGTTTGTTGCTATCAGGCGGAGGAGACATAAACCCACTTTATCTGCAAGAGGAACCGATAAAAGAACTACACAGCATCAACCCACACCGCGACCATCAGGAACTGATGTTGGTACGCTTAGCAGCCAACAGACAAATACCTATGATGGGAATATGCCGAGGTATGCAGGTTATGACCGCTGCACTGGGAGGCACAATTTATCAAGACATTTATAAACAATGCGAAGGGCAGTGCATCAAGCACAGTCAAGACTTGGATAGAGCGTACGCATCACATTCGGTAACTATAGACGAGGATACTCTACTGAGCAAAATAATGCGTACAGATAAGTTGATGGTAAACTCGTTCCATCATCAGGCGGTAAAAGATGCCGCTCCTGGTTTCCGCATATCGGCACGAGCTACCGATGGTGTGGCAGAAGCCATAGAAAGTACGGAGTACAAGTCGATGATAGGCGTGCAGTGGCATCCCGAATGCTTCATCCTAAATAACGACGAGTGTATGATGCCGCTTTTCAACTGGCTGCTGAACGAAGCCGCTTCATTCCGTGACGCTAAAGCTCTTCACAAAAGAGTACTTACGCTCGACACGCATTGCGATACTCCTATGTTCTTCGACCAAAACATCAATTTCGCGTCGCGCGACCCACGCATCAGAGTAGACCTGCATAAAATGAACGAAGGACATCAGGACGCAACAATCATGGTGGCTTATCTGGAACAAAAGGAACGTACTGACGAGGCATTGCTTGCCGCTACCGCCAAGGCCGACCGACTACTCAACGAAATTGAAAAGATGGTAGCCATGAACTGCACCGCCGTAGATATAGCCTATACCCCAGACGACCTATATCGCCTGAAAAGAGAAGGTAAGAAAGCTATCATGCTAGGCATAGAGAACGGATACGCCATAGGAAAAGACATCAGCAACGTAGAACGCTTCCGCAAAAGAGGTGTGGTGTATATGACTCTTTGCCACAACGGCAATAATGATATATGCGGTTCGGCAAGATATAATGATGAAAACTTAGGAGTAAGCCCCTTCGGTGAACAGGTTATACGAGAGATGAACCGAGTGGGAATGATGGTAGACTTATCTCATGCCGGAGTGCAGACTTTCTACGATACCCTCGATATCAGTCAGAAGCCGGTGGTATGCTCCCATTCTTCCAGTCGCGCCCTTTGCGATCATCCTCGCAATCTATACGACGAACAGCTGAAGGCTATAGCCCGAAAAGGTGGAGTGGTACAAGTATGTATTTACGATTGCTTCTTACGGAAAGAGGGCGGCGCAAGCATAGTAGATATCATAGAGCACCTACACCACATGGTAAACGTTATGGGTATAGAGCATGTAGGCATCGGAACCGATTTCGACGGTGACGGAGGCGTGAAAGGATGCTATGACTCGTCCGAACTAATCAATCTGACCCGCCGTTTGCTGCAAGAACGCTACAGCGAAAAGGATATCAGGCTGATTTGGGGAGAAAACTTCTTACGTGTAATGAGAAATAATCAGGCACTATAAAAGCGAACCTCACCCCACAATTTATATTACTCGACGAAAGTAGCGTTTTCCTTAGATTAGCCCTTATGCTTTGTGGTGTTTACGGCATATTGCCTCAAGTTCCTTGTGGGGGAAGGGGAAGTTATGCCTGAAAGGTACGACCCAAGCTCTCATGACACACAGAAGTCTTCAGACTTTCCATGAAAATCGCAAAAAAACTGTTGTGTCATGAGAGGATAAAACAATATTAATTGTTGTTTGCCGAAGGCGGTACATTGCCTGCATTGACACCCCATGCCTTGTTCGGATGATTGCCCATGACGAGTACCAGTTTGCCGCCTTCTTTTAAGTCATCGTGACTGAACCAAGGTTTGTTCCATTCTTTCCCGTTCATCGTGGCTGATTGGATATATTTGTTCTCGTCAGATGCTCCTTGTGCTTCGATTTCAAATACCTTGCCGTTGCTCAGTGTGATTTTGGCACGGGTGAAAAGCGGACTACCTATGTTATAGGCCGGGAAACCGGGAGTGACGGGATAGAACCCCAAGGAAGAGAAGACTACGAACGATGTCATGCCACCGCCGTCTTCATCGCCAGGA
>FR881239.1:7000-8650 GCA_000434735.1 Bacteroides sp. CAG:530 | reverse complement strand
CCAGGAATGCCCATCAGATCGTTTCGGAACCAAGTACGGAGCATTTGACGGATGCGTTTTTGTGTCTTCCAGGGTTGTCCGGCATAATTGTAGAGGTAGGGTACGTGCAGTGAGGGTTCATTAGCCATGGAGAATTGTCCTACATTGCCGGTATGGTCGGGAAGTTGGGCATAAAATTCATATTTGCTACGCCCTAACGGTTCACGGAACATCTGGTCGAGGTTGGCAATAAATGCTTCATTACCCCCCATGAGGTTGATAAGGTCAGCAATGTTATGTGGGACGTCCCAGCGATACACCCAACCGTTATTTTCACCGTAATATTCACGGGCACCCATGCCACCGGGGAATCGGTAGTCGAAAGGTTCTATCCAGCGACCATCCTTGTCTTTAGGATGGAAAAAAGATGTAGTGGGATTGAAGAGATTGCGGTAATTGTAGGAACATTGCAGGTAATGTGCGGCTTCTTCCGTCTTGCCCAGTGCAGTGGCAATGCGTGACAAACACCACTGGTCGTAACTGGTGCCCAGTGTGACAGCTACGGGTTGACGTTTTTCGAAAGGATGCACATTAGGATCTGTTTCTTGTTCATCCGGGCGGAGGGCAGGAATATAACCGTGGTCATGATAAAAAGCATCAATCCATCCAGCGGGGTTGCCAGACCAAGGTGCAAGTGTTTTTTCTTCCATACCCCGACGACAAGCTTCATAGGCTTTGACTGTATCCACGTGCAATCCTTTTGCGAGTGCATCAGCCACTGTGGCTACAGCGTGGTTGGAGTTCATGCGACGCGTATCGCCCGTAGTTTCAGGAAAGGTAGGCATCCATAGGTTGCCCATTTGTTCGGCCATGCGCAGGTAAGAGTCTATAATATCTTCTTCTTTCTGTCGGTCGATGAGTACACGTAGGGGGTGGGCGGCACGGTAAGTATCCCAAATCCAATCATCAGTATAAAAAGGTGTACCGTTGTCATTGTGTACTTGTCCGTCGAAAGCACTGAAGTAACGACCATCCTCGCTCATGCAGACCGGTCGCTCAAAGGTGCGGTAGAAGGAAGAATAGAAAACGATCTTCTCGTCTTCTGTGCCACCCTCTACCCGGATGCGTCCCAACGTTTCGTTCCAAATGTCCCGTCCGGTTTGGACAAGGTTTTCGAGGTTGTACTCTTTCTGTTCGCGACGCAGATTCTTTTCAGCCTGTTCCTCACTGATGAAGGAAATACCGTAACGTAGGTTAACAGTAGAAGTACCTTCGGCAAAACGCCATGCGGCACAGACATTTGTTCCTTCTGCCAGGTCTTTACTTCCCTCGATGACACCGTTTTCCACGACACCTGCCTCTATGGCTTCTTCTTGTGGTTCGATATATAAGTAGACATTTGTATTGTTGCTTAACTGTTGCCGCCCGCAAATAAAGTTATGTCCGACACGGATGGCTCCGTTACGTGAGTTGACTATTACATAAGTGGGTTTGTCT
This sequence comes from Bacteroides sp. CAG:530, assembly GCA_000434735.1. Taxonomy (GTDB): domain Bacteria; phylum Bacteroidota; class Bacteroidia; order Bacteroidales; family Bacteroidaceae; genus Phocaeicola. The sequence goes on along the minus strand of FR881239.1, from coordinate 7,174 downwards.
GGTTCGAAGGTAATCCGATATTGGGCTGATTGGTGTGAGAGGGCGTATTCAGCTTTTATGCGGTTGTCATCCAGTTCTACGCTATAACTGTAGGGAGTCAGGCGTTCATTATCATACGTATATGCCATGACGGGGCGCAGGCTGTCTCCTTGATAAGGACTTAGATTGAATGCC
>FR881239.1:0-6979 GCA_000434735.1 Bacteroides sp. CAG:530 | reverse complement strand
TTGAATGCCGAGCGTTCGCGATGGTTAGTGACGATAATGGGCAGACCATTCAGTAGTTCGGATGTATAGTCTGCGCGTTCGGGATAAACTCGCAGCATACTGTTAGGTAACTGAATGGTTGGAAATGTTGGAACAAGCAAGTGGCTGATATTCCCTATGTAGGGATCCACGTAGTCTATTGGTACTTTGTCCGGCATGTTTTGTTGTACTCCGCATGCCCCCAATGTACAAGCAATTGCTACGGAAAGTGTTAAATGTGTTATTTTCATGATTCTGTTATTTGTTTTTTCTGCTGCAAAGATAATTCTGTATGATTGTTTTTCTGCTTAAATTCAGATTAACCATGAATTAAAATTCGATTAATTGCAGTATATTCTGTGTATTCCTTAATTCCGCAGAAATAAATTTAAAACACTGAGTAATAATATATTACCCAGTATTTTGCCATATCAGAAGATTCACTTAACTTAGTGTTGCAATAAAAATCAAACAAATCTTCATCAGGCATGGTAAAAGTACAAATAAAATCTGAACAAATCACTCCTTTTGGTGGAATATTTTGTGTAATGGAAGAATTCGATGCTCTTCTGTCTAACATAATTGATTCCACTTTGGGACTACGTACCAAGACATTCGGTTATCCATTGCTATGAACGATTTTAACCATCGCAATGCTTCAATTGAACCATCGCATTGTTTCAATCAACTCATCGCAATGTTTTGATTGAATCATTGCGATGTTTTTTTCACGAAAAGCCATGCACTAAAAATATTTTTCAGCTTTAAGCCGGATATTTTACAAAAAATGCGTCCTATATATAAAGGAACCATTATGAATTATCTAAAAACTCTACCAATTGCACAAATCCGGTTATTCCTGATTTTGTTATATAACGCCATCTGGCTATTCTCTTGCGGAGAATACAAAGTAGACGAAGGCAATGAAAGTCAGCCCGAAGAAAAGAACAGCAGACTGCAACTCGACTTTAACAGCGTAGATAATGCAAAAATCAACTTTCCGCTGTCATTATTTGCATTCAACACGGAGAACGAATGCGTTATGCAACACACGCATACCGCCACCGACGACTTGTTCACTTCTGAACTACCGAAAGGACAATACACCATAGTAGGCATATCCGGAATGGAAAACAACGGAGTTTCTTTACCATTACAAACAACCCCCGAAAGCTTCATCCGTCTATCGGGCAACGTATGTTCTTCTCCATTGCAAATAAGCCGACTGCAAATCGGATTAAATCAGGCTACATTCGCCACCATGACCTTTTCTTATGTAGTGTCTGCCCTACGGTTCACCATGTCGGGCATACCATCGGATGCCAGTAAGGTGGAAATGAAACTATCTCCGGTAAGTTCCGGCATCTCATTCAGCGGAAATCCAAGGAACGACAAACAGGAAGCCGCCATCACGTTTCATAAGGACGGACATATATGGACGTGCAAAGAGCAATACATAATCCCCTCGGAAAGTTCTACCACACATTTATCTATCAATATAGAACGCCCCGGAGGAAACGAAGCCTACGGATATACTTATCAAGCGGCATTAAAAGCCGGATATCCTTATCACTTTACAGGCAGATACGGCCAACCTATCGCACTAGACGGTACATTCCAAGCTGAGGGATGGCACCAAGTAACCAATGTGGAGTTCGGTTTCGACCAAATAAAACCAGACGGGAAAGACGACAATGAAGGGAACGGCGGAAACAATGGTAGCGGTAGTAGCGGTGAAGGTGGCGGAAGCGACGGAAACGAAGGAGAAGACAATAATGACAGCAACATGCCGATATATAAGGTTTCGGCAATGCCCGAAGTAGGCACACTATGGAAAGAATGCTTGGTATGCTCGCTCACCCCTTCATCGGGTACCGAAAGCACAGCGTTGCTGCTTGCCCCGCAGCAATTCTATGTCTATGCTTCCGATACGGAAGAGCAACTCTCTTATTTCTCGCACAACGGCATGAGCGGATGGCGTATATTTTCAACCGAAGAAGCCAAAGCATTCAGAGACCGCTACTTCGGCATTACCAAGACAGAGGCGCTTAACAAACTGTTGCTCGACGCAGAAGTGCCCAGTCTAATAAAATACGAAGGCACCGACCGCTATCTATGCAATAATGGAAAGTCTACGTTCAGCATGACATCAAATATGGTATCGAACGCTGGTGACAGCCGGAAGTATTACCTCCGCCCGGTTAAAGAAGTGAAGCTGAAATTATCGAAGTAAAATAAGAGGCCACGCGAATAGGAAGTCGACCGATGGGAAGCTCGCTAATCATCTATCGTAATTCCCATTTTACGCATAATAAAACATGCGTTCATATTTTGAGCCACTCCTTCTTGCAACTTATAAGAGAACGTAAGTTCGTCATTATGTATATCGGCTTCGAAACAATAGTTATGTATCTCTTTAGGATATTGATCTACCAACGTACCCAACAAAAGGTCGTGCGTAGCAATGATTCCGTTGGCACTAAGACGGATAAACTGTTTGATAAGATCGAGCGAACCCTTCTGCTTGTCGGTTGAGTTGGTTCCTTTAAGTATCTCGTCAAGAATGATAAAGAGTTCATTCCCCTCATTCAGCATGTCGATGATACGTTTCAGACGCTTCATCTCCGCAAAGAAATACGATTCGTTTCCGGCAAGCGAATCGGAAGTGCGAAGACTAGTAACCAACTGAGACGGATAAAGTTCAAGCGAATCACAGCATACCGGGCAACCTATGCATGCCAACAGATAGTTTACCCCGATAGTACGAAGATAAGTACTCTTGCCTGCCATATTAGCTCCGGTTATTATCAAGAAGAAAGGACGTACGGGAATATGCGCATCGTTCTTTACACACTTGTCTTGTGCCATAAGCGGATGCCCCATGCCACGGGCTTCAAACATAAAAGGCTTATCCGAAATTGTAGGATAAACATAGTCAGGATGATTAAACCCGAAAGTGCCCAACGAGCATAAAGCATCAAGCTCGCCCACAACTTCGAGCCACTCCATGACCTGCTTGCCGTATCTCTGTTTCCACTTTTCTATGCGTACTATCTGGCGCATCTGGAAAAAGACGCTTCCCTCTAATAATAAATACAGCAACTGGTTATTGCGTAAGTCCAAACGTTCCAACTCTCGCGACAACTGACGCAAGACTTTTATCGGTGAATTACCACCAGAGTTCAAACGCTCTATCAACTGACGTACACCAGCCGACTGCCATTCTTCTTTTTCAGTAAATTCTATCAGCTTGGCATAGCTATTCAGAGTGCGCAATTTCTTGCCGAAAGTATCCTGAACCATAGTGGCGTGCTTCTGAATTCCGAAACTAAGGATAATGAAACAGAAGAATACAAAACCAAACCAGCCCATGCCAATCAAGTCAAGCAATCCCGCCAAAAGTAGCACAACATTAAGCGCAGGTACTCCCCACAGCAACACTTTGACCCAAGCTTTACCCAAGAAAAGTGGTGCGCTGTTAACCCAATCGGAAATCTCCCTCTCGTCAGTATCTTTTCCTCTATACACCATGCCGGCCACACGGAACGCTTCACGAAACTCCGGTTTCATGCTTACTTCTTTCACAGTTTCTTGTCGCAGCTCTATAGCCTCCTTACGCAGCAGATGTCGCTTAAGCCATGTAGCCAAGACAGACTTCCCTACATGAGTGCAGGTACGATTCAGCATTTGAAATACCGAACGCTCTCCAAACACATCGATATCGTATGTATACACATGCTCCGGGTCAACATATTCATAGCCCCCGTCGAAGCTGCTTATATCACCCTGCAAAGCTTTCAGTTCATTCCGGTTGATTTCGGCTTTTGCTTCTGTCAGTTCCTTATCCAAGAACAAACGATTGTGCCACTTCACCAAAACAAAGAAAGGCAAGAAGGTAACGCACATAGCAACAGTTATCACCCAAGCCGGCGAGCGGAAAAACAAAAAAACAGATACCACTCCGGCAACAAACAAAACAAGGCGCAACATGCTAACCTGAAAGATGCGGGTTTTGATTTTTCCTAAATCAGCCTCCGCCTCTTTCAGGCGCATAGTATACCAGTCGGCATTCGTAGTTCGATTCATATCTTGATTGAAATATACTCTTTTAATAAAACAATTTACTCCATTAATTGGGGCAAAGATAATGTAAATCGAATACAATAGACCAAAAGACAAAACAATAGTCTTCTTGCAAACAATAGTCTTCTTGCAAAGACCAGCAAACTAATTTGCTGGTCTTACATACCTCTTAGTCTTCTTGACAGATGAAATAGAAGGCGGAAGAGATTCCGTATCCGTTGCACGTTTATAGTTGGGCACATCAGACATAACGAAATGCAGTTTTACTCCATCACGAATGGAATCATATTGAAGATATGATTTATTATACTTCTCTCCATTTACATATAGTTCTTTCACATACACGTTCTTTTCCGACCAATTCTCGGCAGTCATTTCTATCTTGCGTCCATTACTCAATCGAACTGTGAGAGCCTCAACACAAGGCGAACCTATGTTATAGACATTACTTGACGGAGCAACCGGATAAAATCCCATGCAGTTAAATATATACCATGCCGACATCTGACCACAATCGTCATTGCCACTTAAAGCATCGGGCGTATCACCATAAAAGCGCGACACTATTTCGCGCACCCACTTCTGACATTTCCAAGGCTCGCCCAAATAGTTATAAAGATAAGCCACATGATGACAAGGCTCGTTGCCGTGCCAATATGCACCTATACGTCCTTGAATATCATGCGCTCCCGGTATATTTTCTGGCAACTCTACAGTAAACAGCTCGTCTAAACGCTTCTTGAATAATTTTTTCCCTATAGTATTCATGTAACCTTGAACATCGTGCGGCACATACCACGTGTATTGCACAGTAAATCCTTCGGTAATATCTCCCCATCCATTAACCGAGCCTGGCCCTTCGTATGCAATCGGAGTAAACGGAGTGCGCCAATTACCCTTACTATCGCGAGCACGCATATATCCAGTCTCTGGATCTATCAATGTTTGATATGACAAAGCACGATTCAAGAAATAATCATAATCTTTATCCTTACCCAATTTTCTTGCCGCTTGCGCTATACAATAATCATCGTAAGCATACTCTAATGTCTTCGATACAGACTCTGCCTCCTTATCGAATGGCACATACCCATACGCACGATACTCTGGCAAACAATCGTAATGTCGATTCATCGCCGTAGTTTTCATAGCCTCATAAGCACGTTCATAATCTAAACCCTTTACATCTTTCACTATCATATCGGCTAATACAGATACCGCATGATACCCTATCATACACCATGTTTCATTTCCATAAAACGACCATATAGGAAGCATTTTTTCAACGCTTTTGTCATAATGCGCTAGCATAGAGTAAGCAATGTCTACATTCAAATCCTGATGCACAAGATTAAACAATGGATGCAACGCACGATAGGTATCCCATAATGAAAATACTGTATAATTAGTGAATCCGTCGGCTTTGTCTATATTCTTATCAAGCCCACGATAATGTCCGTCGGCATCTTGAAAGACAAATGGATGCAATGCCGCATGATAAGCAGAAGTATAAAAAGTACGTTTTGTCTTTTCATCGCCCTTGACAGTGTATTTCGACAACTCTTTCTCCCATAATTGTTCACCCTTCGCCTTAAGAACATCAAACGATATGCTCTCCGATTCTCGAAGGTTATCTACCGCTCCATCAGTACTTACTCCGGAAACAGCGACTCTTACGGTCACGGCCTCTCCATCATTTGTAGCAAACGAAACATAAGCCATCAAATTCTTTCCCCAAGCCTCATTGCTACTGCGGAAACGAGAGGTATTATAAATCACCGGTTTTTTATCTTGCATTATTCGAAAGCCCGACAATTTATTCGAGAAAACCGCTGCAAAGAAAACATGACGTTCTGGTCCCCATCCCTTTACCAGTTTTGAACCTACAATGGTAGAGTCGTTCAACACACGCAGGTTAGCCCATTCGCAAGAGTGCCACAGCGTATGGTTCATATCAATCATGATAAATGCTTTCTCAGACTTAGGATAAGTGAAGCGGAATATTCCACTCCTCACCCCTGAAGTCATCTCCGCTTTCACGCCATAATCAAGAAGATCAACAGCATAATAATTTGGCGAAGCCCATTCCTTATCGTGAGCATAGCGCGAACGATACCCTGCATCAGGATTTTCACGCGTACCCGGATCAAGTTTCATATCACCTACCCCAGGAACAAAAAGAAAATCACCTAAATCAGGAATACCAGTTCCGCTAAGATGCGTAAGACTAAACCCGAGGATGGATGAATGATTATACTTGTACCCCGAAGCCGCATCGTAAAAATGCGCATCTGTGTCGGGACTTATCTGAATGCCACCAAACGGTATCTGAGCTCCGGGATATACATTACCATATCCGTCAGTACCGACAAACGGATTAACATAATCAACAAGGCGACTAGGTTGTGACATGATTGGCAAGCAACAACTTGCCAATCCTATCAACCCAAAAACAATCTTAATACTATTTATTTTCATGCTGTTATAGAATTATCATTGCTGAATATTGCCTACAGCTACCTGATACTCATGCCACAGGTCATCAATATCGTATTTTTCGCCTAATATATGCTTTATCGCTTTATTAAACGACCAAGGAACAACCTCAAGGGTACTGCGGTTAAACTTACGTAGAAACTCCGGGTCCTTATTATCGCGAAGCCATACGAAGAAATATCCTGCCGTACGATACCCATCCATATAATTTCCGCCTTTCGGACGATCGCCTTCTTTAAAACCTCCGTTGGCAACACGCACCGCATCGGCCATGCCTTCAATGAACGCCCAGAACACACGGTTTGTACCATACGACCCTATACCCTGCGGTTCAAGCTGAAAGGCATGAGTAAGTTCATGCAATAAAACGCCACGTGTTTCA
>FR881238.1 GCA_000434735.1 Bacteroides sp. CAG:530 | reverse complement strand
TTTGTGTCGCGCTTTGTGTCTCATTTTGTGTCCGAGCCAATATCAAAGAGAAATTTCATCAAAAAAACATTCCCAAATCGCTTCAAAGCCGCTGAGTGACCTGATGGCCGCATAGTATCTTTGCAATACGAAATCGATATCGAACGTGTTATTACAAAGAACAAATGTTAAACCTAAAAACAAGAAAAAACATGGAAAGATCAGTAGCTTATTCATTGGTGAGAAGACGTGACTTTAAGGCCCCAGACGGTAATGAGAAATTATTCTACGCACAGGCGCAAGCCAGAGGCGAAATGGGTATTCGTGAAATAGGACAGCGTTTAGAGCAGATGTGTACCGTAACATACGCTGATATTATGGCGGTGCTGTGTGCACTTCCTTCCGTAATCAGGCAGGGGTTGGCTTCAGGAGAAATTGTGCGACTGGGTGACTTGGGTTACCTTCAGATTGGTCTGAAGAGCAAAGGCGCAAAGACCGAAAAGGAATTTACAAACTCTCTGATAAAGAAGGCCAAATTCAGATTCCGTCCAGGCAAAGACATGTCCGACTTGGTGACGTCTCTGAATTATGAACGTGTACCGGTACGCAAGAAGAAAGGAGAGTAATGAAACGTGAAGTGTGTGTGATTATATCTCGCATTATACGGTGCTTGGCCTACATGATAGAATGGACTTTCACCCGTTAGACAATGCTCATGCCGAGCGTACCACAAAAAGACCTCCTCTGCTTTCCGAAACTTCGGTTGCAGAGGAGGTCTTTATTTATCAGTATTTAAACCCTATTATTTCTTTGTAAGGGTAGTCTGTGCGCCTGTATATACAAAATCAAAGTTTTGATATATCAAGCTCCAATTCTTAAAGCTGATAACTCCAGCATCGGTAAATGTAGCTACTACAGGTGTAGTAATTGAATTATAAGTACAGAGCGTCATGCTAGAATTAGTTACCTGTTGCGGTGCAAAAGTTATGGTCTTTGCAGAAAAATCCACAGTTCCTGTAAATGCAGAATTGTCATTCATGTAGTTAAGTCCCTTAAAGAAGCCATTCACCTTAATAGTCTTATCGTCAACTTTTGTTATTGTAATATCATCAGTTCTATTAAAAGATGTCCAATTTTTTGCATCCGTAAGTTTTTCATATCCTTTAGATACCTGCGAATAAGTACCTACAAGTGCGTCAACAGTCTGCTGTGTTGTTCCTCCCCAAGAGAACTTGAAAGGTTCAGAATAAGTAGAGTAGAATGAGAACGAACCACTGTTTTTATTACCGCTGAAAGTAGACTGAGCCGCAGGATACAAGCCCAACTGTGAGTTTGCTGCAACCTTAATATAATACCAACCATTTTCTACTTTCACTGCATTCAGGAAAGTCGGCTTACCGTCAGAACCTACAGAGAATGCCAAATCATAACCATCGTTTCCATACCATTTAAGCAGCTTGTATGAACCGTCGCTATATGCTACCAAAGTAGCTTTCCAATTATAACTCTGTATACTGCAAGTACCTTCGGCACGCCATGATTCAGTTACAGGCACAGGCCAAGTAAATGTGATATCCTTACCATTATAAATCATCATCTTACCAGAAGTGCTGTTGCCGCTGAATGAAGAATGATAAGTATGATTTATTGTCAAATGGTGAGTAGCATCAGTACGTACATAATACCATGAGCCGTCATCTTTATAAGCGTTTGTAACAGCAACGTTACCAGCACTAGTTACAGAGAATTCCAAATCGTAGCCTTCATTGCCATACCATTTAAGTATAGTGTAAGAGTCGTTGCTATATGCCACGATAGTAGCTTTCCAAGTATGTCCGGCACCATCATTGAATGTACCTACTGTACGCCATACTTCTCTCTTTTCTACTTTGAATTCTACTTTGTCGTATTCTGAATCGCTATAAGCCTCGCTGGTAGAAAGAGACTTAACTCCTAATTCGTATTCGCCAACCAATCCGTAAAGAGCTACTTCAGTATCGGTAACAGTACCGCTTTCTAATACCTTGTCGGAATCTTTAAGCTTAACTTAATACTCGTACTTCTTAGCGTGCTCTACAGATTTCCAGCTAGCAGTAGTGGTAGCTCCAGAGGTAACAACTTTTACTTCGGGCATTCCCAACTGCACTACAGCCGGAGTTGTAGCTGTAAGATAAATAGGCTCAGAAGTTTCATATCCGCTTCCGTAAGCTCCATACGCCCATACCTTCAATTGGTAAGTAGTGTTAGGCTTCAGTTTGGTAAAAGAAGCGGCAAGGTCGGTTGTAACACCATTATCTACCAAATTCTCTTCAGGGTCTCTCAGCTCATAAGCATACTGCGAAGCGTTCTTTATGGCTTTCCAAGTGAAAGACAACGAGCTGACGCTCTGTGAGAGCACTTCGGCATTTGTCTTGTCTAATTTGCCATTGAGCGTATCGTCATCATCGCTGCACGAAGAGAAAGCTCCCATGCAAGCGGCAGCTAGCAGGAAGATGCCTCCTGCTCTGCGCATCATGTATTTAAATAAATTCTGTTTCATCTTTCTTTTTAATTTTCAGGTACTTCAATGGTACGGTCGGCAGCTGTCCAATAGAAATTAACGATAGCATATCGGTAAGATGTATAATCTATCCAAATTCTATCTGTCATCTGTTTACCTCCACCACTTACATAATTAAATTCGCTCATGTAGTTAGAATAGAAGTTAATGTAGTTTACTGTTGTATTAAATACAGGCAACTTCCAAGTAGCGAAAGTTTCGCCATCCTTCATAAACCACCAGTAGCTACCGATAGCTTCTGTTCCTCCGTCCATGTAATTGCTTACCGGTTCCAAACGACCTACCCATGTGTTAGGGTCGGTAGCCGAGAAAGTGATGTTAGCCTTGGTAGGAACGATAGTGAACTGCATGTCGATACCTGAGCCCAAATAGTCTTCAAAACGGAAACGGTTCTGACCTTCCAACTGATAGAAGTTAGCGTTATGGAAAATCTTATTATTATAAGTATCGTTAATATTGGTAAACCAGAACTGTACGTTCTTAGAAATCTGTCGCCAGCTTGAAACAAATACTGATGCGGCATATACGTCAGAACCTTCTACCTTCTTATAAGGGTCTGTGAAATTCTCATCCAAGCGTATAGAGAACTTACACAACTTCTTCTCTTCAATTCCTGTATATTCTACATCCAAAGTAGCGGTAGATTCTCCGGCTTTGAATTCTACAGTAGCAGGAATCTTGAAGATATCGTCTTTATCTACCACGATAACAGGTATAGAAGCAGCATCGTCCGACTGCAGACGCTTTACCTCAAGCTGTAATGTGCTCGATTCGGCAACATCTTCGGGAGTAAATACATACTCAGCCTTGTTATTTGCCGAGAAATAGGCAGTCATGTTATAAGGAACGGGCTCTTCTCCTCTTTGGTATTCATCGTCACTGCATGAAGACAAGCCCAAACCTAAGCCGATAACGGCCATATAAAAGAATGTATTGATTTTCATCATATCTTTCATTTCTTTGAAATTCATATTAATAGATTATTGCGCTACAATAGCACTCGATGGGTCTGGAGCAAGAATGATAGCTTGGTTGTAAGTTAATTCCGATTCAGGAATGCGGTAGTTCATCCACGGAGCCACATATCCTGCGTTAGAATTCAAGCGTATAAAGTCAGTCTTGTAGTTAGTACCGTTATAGTTACGAGTTACCGCCAAGCGTAAACGCTTATAGTCGAACATGTTGATACCTTCTCCCCAGAACTCGATACGACGCTGTACCATCAATGCCTTATTGAAATCTTTCAGTGTAGTAGCAGTGCAAGTATAAGAATTATCGGTATAACGATACTTATTAACGAACTCCTGCAATGCAGCAGCTGCATCGGCTACGCTCTGAGTGTGAGCGATGGCTTCGAAATAATCGAAATACATCTCTTCTACACGCATCATCGGGAAGTCGCCTATAGAACCTGTTTCGCGAGAAACCAACGAACCGCTTCCCGGACGGAACTTGATGTTAGAGTAAGCAGGAAGCTTCTTCCATGTAGCGTCGGTAAGGTTTGTTTTGTACTGTGAAGGAACAGCGCTCTTTCCAGCGTCGGCAGGAGCTACCCAGCTGTTCTTTCTCCAGTCACCGCTACCTATCTGGTCGTACAATGACTTGCCTATGCAACGGAAGAAATTATACTGGTTGAATCCCCAAGTAGTTTCCGAAGCCAAGATACCAATTAACTGATGCCAAGTGGTATTGTTTACCTGTTCTTTTGAAGTTACAGAAGCACCCATCAGCCAAGAAGACTGCGGAGTATTGAAACCTGTGGTAGGGTCTGTCCATTCTTCTTCGGTAAGCGGTGTATGGCCTTTGATGGCTTTCTGAGCATATTCGGCTACCTTCTGATAGCAGTCGTTTGCAGAAGTAATGCCCAATACTCCGTATCCGTCTGTATTGGCATCGGCTTCAATCTGCTTAGCCAAGTCTTCGGGTGAGTTTTCAAAGCGAGTAGCCATGGTCAACCATAAACGTGCTTTCAAACCGTAGATTACGCTCTGATCCATGAAAGCGATGGTAGACTGTTTGTATCCTTCCAGACATTCTTCAGCTTTGTTCAAGTCGTTCATGATGAAACGATACATTGTATAGAACGGAACACATGGGTTGTTCTTATATTCGTTTACAGTCATATTCTCTCTAAGTATAGGCACTGTGATACCCATTACTCCATCTTTTTGAGCTGCATTGTCCAAGCGTTCTACACCTGTGGGGCGGAATTCGAACAAGCGAGCCATATCAAGATAACTCAAAGCACGGAATCCGTAACCCTGTCCTAAGCTGGCTTTAGCGTTAGCGTTTCCTGTGGCAGCCAAATCAGAAGCCATTACAATTACGTTATTGGCGTTCTTGATAAGGTGATAATAATACGAGAAAGAGTAAAGAGCTACGTTCAAGATTTCAGAAGATGCTCTTTCGGCATATTTCCACATATTATATCCGTCGTCGTTTGACGGAAAGTCTTCACCGTAAAGTTCGCGTACATACATCTGGCAGGTATAACCCCAGTCGAAGTCTCCACCGCTGTATGTGCTCTTGGTTACTATATAAGCCGGCAAGCTGTTTGTCATGTATTGCAACGACTGGCTAGAGCTTGATACCTGATCTGGAGTAGCCATGTCGGTTGGAAAAGTTTCTTCAATGCATCCTGTAAAGCCCAACATAGAAGCGGCTCCCAGTGCAACGAATAAACGATTCATATATTTTTTCATATTCTTAGTTTTTAAATTATACAATGAATCCTATCAGAATGATACTGTAACACCGCCCGAGAATGTACGCATAGCAGAATAGCTTGTGTTAGAGGTTGTACCCCAGAAGCTTCCGCGTGGGTCGAAACCTTTACGCTTGCTCCAGTAGTAGAGGTTTTCGCCTGATGCATACAAACGGATGCTGCTCAAGCTCAACTTGGTAGCCCACTTGCGAGGTACTGTGTAACCGATGTTGATGTTCTGCAATGACAATGTTGTAGCGTTAGTCAAGAAACGGTCTGAAGTATAAGCTGAGTTGTTATCGATAGTGTTGATAGCGTACTGGAAACGAGGAATATCTGATGTGGTATTTGTTTCAGACCAAGCGTTGAGAAGGTCTTTATGGAATGCCTTACCAGTATTACCCGGAGCACAGTTGCTCATCAATGCTTTATATCCAGAGTCAATAGCCTTACCACCGATGTTATAGTTCAAACTTACAGAAAGGTCGATGCCTTTATAGCTGAAGCTTGTGCTCAAACCACCGTAGAGAGTAGGGTCTGAAGAACCGCAGTTAAAGTATGTAGCTCTTGACTGCTCTGTAGTTGTAGTCAACTCGCCTGTCTTAGAGTCCTGTACATACCATGTAGATTCACCATTTTCGTTTACTCCGGCATATTTCTTCAAACGGAATGTGTGCAAAGGAAGTCCTTCGCCAGTAAAGTAGTTACCGTTTACATAACCGCTGTATCCATCAAGAGTACCGTTCTTATTGTCTTCGTTCAGCATCAACACCTTATTCTTATAATGTGTAGCGTTCAAATTAACAGTCCAGTTGAAGTCTTTTGTACGGATTACATTGTAATGCAAGTCAACTTCGATACCTTGGTTCAACATATCTCCTACGTTATCGTAAGAGCTGAAGTATCCGCTTGACAATGGCACGTATACGATACAAAGCATATCGGTAGTTTTACGACGGAAGTATTCAACGCTACCTGTAAGGCGGCTCTTGAACAATTCAAAATCGACACCGATATTGAAGTTACTGTTGGTTTCCCAAGTGATGTTCTTGTTACCTACTGTGCTCTGTACGAAAGCTACCTGACCGTTGAAGTTCTTCAAAGAGAAGGTATCGGTATATCGATAATCACCGATGTTATCATTACCCTGCTGACCCCAAGATGCTTTCAGTTTCAACATGTTAACCCAATCTACTTTAAACCACTCTTCTTTATTCAAAGTCCAAGCGCCACCAAGTGAGTAGAAGTTACCCCAACGATGGTCTGGGTGGAAACGAGAAGAAGCGTCGCGACGATAAGATGCCGACAAGAAGTATTTCTCATCGAAGTTATACATAGCACGAGAGAAGTAACCTTCTGTATTGTAAAGTGAGATGTTACCACCGTTATCTTCTACCTTAACGGCACCGTCCAATACCTGACTCTGGAAGAATGAGAACATGTTCTGACGGCTACCCCAAACGTAGTTGTAGTTATATTTATAATTTTCGTGTCCGGCCATCAATGTGATGTTGTGGTTACCAATCTGAGTGGTGTAGTTAGCAATCTGCTGGAAGTTTACAGAGTATACCTGCGAAGCTGTCTGCTGTACATAACCGCCCGGATATGTAAGTGAAGTAGCTCCGTAGAAAGGCTGAGAAGCAGCGGTTGCTTTATCTTCCTTATTGCTGACTGTTCCATTAACTGTAAGTTTAAGTCCCTGGAACGGAGTGATATCGGCATATCCTGTCAAGGTCATCAAATTAGAATATGTCTTGTTGGTATTCAACTGGTTTGTCTGCAACGGGTTAGAGTTAGGAAGCATAGTAGACGGACGTTTCTGTCCACCGTTAGCGCCCATACCGTAGTCGTACATAAGTCCGTGTTCGTCGGTCATGATATTTCCTTCTCCATCGCGCATGTATATAGGATAGATAGGAGCCATGTTAGTAGCCATACCAAACAAAGAAGCTGTACCGCTACCTACATTGTGCTGATCTGAATGAGTGAAGCCCATGTTAGCGCCGATACGCAACCATTCCTTAGCCTGATAGTCGGCTTTGAAGCGGGCAGTGTAACGCTGGTAGTCTGAATTATAAACGATACCTTCGTTCTTCAAATATCCTAAAGAACTATAATAGTTCAATTTCTGACTTCCACCGGTAATGCTCAAGTTATATTCCTGACGCAACGCCTTACGGAAACCTTCGTCCAACCAGCTGTCGGGCATGATAGTATAAACCTGACCGTTATAAGCTACACGGTTACCAAGAGTAGCGTGAGGGTTAAGTTTTCCGTTTGTACCAATCAAATTCTCACCGCTAGGCACTGAGAAGATCATATATCCCAAACCACCTTCAGAGTCAGGCTTACCCATAGCGTTATTAGCTGCAGCGTGAGCTTCGTACGGAGTCATGCCCTTATCGCGGATATTACTGTTATATAATGCCAAATAGTGCATTTCGTAATATTGAGCAGGGTCTTTCACGTAGTCGTATTCCTGAGTGGCACGGCTGTTTACACCCCACTTAGCGTCGAGGGTGATAGTAGCTTTTTCAGAAGAACCTTTCTTAGTAGTGATCATGATTACACCGTTAGCACCACGCGCACCATACAAGGCGTTAGAAGCAGCGTCTTTCAATACAGTGATGCTTTCTACGTCGCCAGGGTTCAAGTTATTCCATCCACCATCGTACGGAGCACCGTCTACGATGATAAGCGGTGAAGTACCTGCATTGATAGAGCTAAAACCACGGATAGCCATGCTAAAGCCTGCGTTTGTAGGGTCACCACTGGTATTTGTCATCTGCAAACCGGCTACCTGTCCTTGCAAACCTCCGGCAACACTGGTTACCTGACGCTTTACCAAGGCATCGCCTTTCACCACAGCAGCCGAACCGGTAAACGAAGATTTCTTCTGCTGACCGAAGGCTACCACCATGACTTCTTCCAACTGCTGACTATCGCTACGCATGGTTACTTTAAGCTGAGGTTTAACACCCAATTCTACAGTCTCCATACCTATATAAGAGAATACCAACTTATCGGTTTTCTTCACTCCGGTAAGAGCAAAATTACCGTCCAAGTCGGTTACGGTTCCGTTTGTTGTTCCTTTAACCAGGATAGAAGCTCCGATAACCGGCTCGCCGGTTTCATCGATTACAGTACCTGTTACGTTTATGCCTTGTGCAATTGCTTGTCCTACGCAGAACAGCAGCATGAACAAGAATAAATAGCATTTTGTTTTCATACTTTCCATTATATAAATTTCTGCGCAATCTGTTTACTTATCCATACCGAACTTAGGCAATACAAAACCGATGCCCGCATCGTCAGACCACAACCAAATGTAGCGCACGTCTTTCTTTAATAAATAGATTCCGGTTATTTTCTCCATTTCCACACCCATGTTTCCGGTAAGCTTTCCGTCTACTTTAACAGCTTCGGTAGGTAAGTTTTCCAGGGTAAGTGTAGTATAGTTCAATCCATCGTCGGTCATGATGGTAAATGTCTTAGCCGAAGGATTGCAGCTGTACAGGTGTGTATCATTATCGAATGCCAACCAGCTCTGACCGTCGCGGTAGATACCCATCTCGGTAGATGATTGGATTTCGGAACGCTGAGCTTCGCGGGCGTCATCGTCGCTACAAGCGAATGCCACCATAGCGCACAAAGCCAAGCAGATGTATTTTAATGTTTTCATATAATCTTTCTTTGAAGGGTTTACATATTACATATAAACAGTTACGTATTTAACGAAGTATTCTTTCGTTCCGTCGGCACGAGTTACTTCCGCCTGAACGCGACGAAGACCTTTTTTCAGTTTCAAGAAAGGATCTGAAACCTTTTCGCCGTCTACTGTCCAGTTTACTTCGACTGCATCAGTAAAGTCAGAGAGCAAAAGCAATACGGGTTCTGTAGAAACGCATTTCTTAGCAGAGATGCCGATGCGCGGCAATGCAGCAGAAAGAGCCGGAGTAGAAATAGACAACTCATAGCTGGCACCGTTACCGATAATTACTACTGTGTATTTAGCACCAGGAGTCAAGTCTGACAAATGAACGATAGGTGATTTAACTTCTACCGACTGTTCTTCTTCGTCGCCTTCTTTCTTATAAGTTACTGTCCACTTAGAAGCCATATCGTCTTCCCACTTGATAACAGCATCGCGCTGGAATGCCTGTGCAGTAACATCGCTGATAGCTGATGCGTGCTGTGAAGCAACGAAAGTAACAACCTGATTGCCAAGAGTGATATCAGTAAGTTCTACTACAGTCTGAGTTCCGGCACGTGATATGAATCCTGTCTTAGAGTTACTCTTAAGTGAAGTAACGCTGCTTGAACCAGGGAAGAAGCAATGAGAAGGAACGTAGCGTGCGGCTTTTCCGTTTACGCTTGCCGAGTTAGAATATACCATCCAGGCACATTCGCTACCTTTCACGCTGTTTACGTTATTGGCCGTCCATTTAGCGGACTGAGTGTTATCGATGTGATGAGCAACCAATCCCCAAGCTGTTCCGTCGGTTACCTTATAATAGTTCAGATAATCGGGGTTATCCCATACGTTTTTCTTAGTACCGCGGCATTCCAACAAGAAATAATCGCCTTCGGTTCCTGTTTTAACCTGATAGCCTTCGCCATCTACTACAGAGTTAAGGGTATAGTTACCTGCTTCGCTCAGTTCTTTCGGTTTAGCCCATCCCAGCATCCAGCGTTCCAAGATACCCAGTGCCGGCGGTGTGCAACCGTCGTTCAAGTTCATACCGTATCCCATCAATGAGAAGAAGCCGTTGTCGGCACCTACACCATTGGCGTCACCGTCAGCATCGTAAAAGTCGGGCAAACCTAAAGCGTGACCAAACTCATGGCAGAAAGGAGCCATACCAGTCATACTGATACCTGCGTCGCGCTTACGCAACTCACTTACGCAAGTAAAGCCGTAAAGCACGCCACCATCCATGTTGATACCATTACCCAAAGCTCTGTGCTTAGGCCAGATACCGTTGGCGTCGCTACCGTCGTTTCTTGTACCTCCTGAGAAGATAATGCAGATATCTCTGATAGCTCCGTTTTCAGCGAATTGAGTAAGACTTACTCCATCAGCCTTTGCCAAATTAACGGCTTCAGTCATCATGTTGGTGACTTTTGTTTCGTCTAATCCGCTTTCGGTAGGAGTTGCGTATTCAGAACGATTACCTACTGTATATACGCCTTTTACTACAAATTTAGGTTTGAATTTACCAGCCGAGTTATCCATGTAGAATTTTCTAACACTTCCAGTAGCGTTGTTTGCCGTATAGTTATCGGAATTCAGCATCTGATCGAAAGCTTCCTTAGGATTCTCAACTTTAAAAGGGATGTCTTTAAACTGCACCAACAGAACCAGGAATTCTTTTTCACCTTCGGCTTTGAAGCGTGAGCTTGCCATCAAAGCAGGAGCACCATTCTTATCAGTAGCGGCACGCGAAATGTTTCTTGAAGCGGCCATTACCTTCTGGCTCTGTGTCTGAACCGGCAACACTCCTTTAGAAGCGGCTACCGCTTGGCGTTCAGCTGCACTCAGCTTACTTAATGGTTTAGCTTTGATGCCTGTAGAAACCAACTGACCTTTACCGTTAAGTTTGGCAAAGTAGTAATCTCCATCGGCACCGCCTACCAAGGTGTATCCATCGGTGGTCATGGTGTAGTTATAATACTCATCTCCGTAAATACGGATTTGCAATTGAGTACCGTCACGTTGAGTTACGGTGATTACGCCTGGTCGTGCAGGAGCAGCGAATACAGACGGCAGACAGGTCCACATGCAAAGCATAGCCATGCACAGACCTAACTTTAGAGACCTTCTCTTAATCATACTTTTTAAATAAATTTAAAACAAAGGATTATTCCATTTTTTGCGTTCTTTTTATTCAACCCATTAAATTGAACGATAATAATTTATGCAACCCTATAAGCTCGTTCAAATTTCATGCGGCAAATATATTAACTTCCGTTCACATTCATAATATTTTCGGGCATTTTTTTTAAAAAAGCGTGCGTTTTTATCAGTACAGTCCATAACAGACAAAAAAAAAGAGACAAACGCTTTAAGCACGTTTGCCTCTTTTTTACTCCTATTGACAATAAAGTATCAAATAGACAGTTCATCAAGCACCTGAATCAATGATTTATCGAGGGGTTTATCCTTCTTTATGGCATCCGAGAACGGAACATATACCACATTGTCATTTCGGATACCAATCATTACGTTGCGCTGACCTTCTTTTATGGCCTCTATAGCCCCTACTCCAAGACGGCTTGCCAAGATACGATCGTATGCGCTAGGCGAACCACCTCGCTGCAGGTGTCCGAGTATAGTTACACGCACATCATACTGCGGATATTCCTTCTTTACACGGTCGGCGTAATACATTGCTCCGCCATCTTTAGGCGACTCTGACACAATGACAATACTACTGTTCTTTGACTTACGGAAGCCACGTCCGATGAACTGCTCCAACTGGTCTACGTCGGTTTGGTCTTCAGGAATAATAGCAGCTTCGGCACCGGAAGCGATAGCACTGTTCTGCGCCAAGAAGCCTGCGTCGCGTCCCATCACTTCTACAAAGAAAATACGGTCGTGCGAAGTAGCTGTATCACGAATCTTATCTACACACTCTACTATTGTATTAAGAGCCGTATCATATCCGATGGTAGAATCGGTACCGTAAAGGTCGTTATCTATAGTACCAGGCAGTCCGATACACGGTACATCATATTCCATGGCAAATATCTGAGCTCCGGTAAGCGAGCCGTTTCCGCCGATAACAACCAAAGCATCAATTCCTGCAGCCACCATATTATCGTATGCCAACTTACGTCCTTCGGGTGTTTCAAAATCCTTGGAGCGAGCAGTCTTCAAAATAGTTCCGCCACGCTGTATTATGCTACTAACATCTTGAGTAGTCATTTCCTTTATCTCATTGCGAATCAAGCCTTCATATCCCCTGAAAATACCTTTTACCGTAAAGCCGTTATAAATGGCACTACGTGTCACGGAGCGAATAGCCGCATTCATACCTGACGCATCGCCTCCCGAGGTCAAGATTCCGATACATTTAATCTGTTTCATAATTAATAATGTGTACTGTTAGTTTAAGTCATATTTATAGTTTATCTCGCAGAAACCATGCCAAAAGTATAGCTTTACACAGTTACATGTTATATTTTTAATATTAAATATACATAAAAAATAATATTA
>FR881237.1:13585-32948 GCA_000434735.1 Bacteroides sp. CAG:530 | reverse complement strand
AGCAGGAATACTGTCTTGTGGTGAAGAATACAAAGTAGACAGCACCGTCTTTGCCTGTTCTTTAATATAGTCTTCGGCATTAGGGATTATACGATGATAAATCTCTGAGCCTTTTGTTTGCGGAGCCTTATCCTCAAACAAGATATTTCCTACAGGATAATTATTCCATTGCTGCACATCGGAAGTCTTATCCGCCTTGGCACCAAACGAACATGCTTCTGCACACAAAAGAGCACAAGCAACGTATAATAAGCACTTAGTTTTCATAATGTTTTTTATTTTAAGATTCTGTTTATTTACCTATTCCATCAGTCATTGAATAAGGTCGGTCTGCACGAGACAGCCCTCTCTTCTTAGCCGGTGATGACGACATTTTATACTCCATCACACCACCTTCCATCAAATCATTATGCGTAATATATCGCTTGTCATAAGGTTTTCCATTAATCTTAAGCGAATGTACGTAACAATTTTTGTCGCTTACTCCAGGAGCTTTTATCTCTAATGTTTTTCCATTAGGCAACTGCATCTTGATATAAGGCAGATAAGGAGCACCCAATACGTATTGGTCTGTACCGGGACATACAGGATAAAAGCCCATTACAGAAAACAAATACCATGCAGACATCTGTCCGCAATCGTCATTCCCTCCCAATCCGTTTATATTGTTTTTATACATCTTATTCAAGATATAACGAACCCAATATTGAGTTTTCCAAGGCTGAGAAGTCCAAGCGTATAAATAAGGAATATGATGACTCGGTTCATTACCGTGCACATATCCTCCTACTAACCCGTCGATAGTAATATCTTCATTGTCGGCATAATACTTTTCTGGAAGATGCATATTAAACAGCTTATCCAATTTATCGATAAACCCTTTTTCTCCACCCATTAAATCTATCATGCCATATACATCATGCGGAACGTGAAACGAGAAATTCCATGAATTACCTTCAATAAACCCTTCGCCATAAGTCTGTAACGCATCAAACTCTTTCTTAAAAGAACCGTCGGCATAACGTGGACGGGCAAAACCGATGCTCTTATCGTATATATTACGATAATTCAATGCACGCTTACGATATGTTTCCGCAATATCGGTCTTCCCTGCTTTTAACGCTGTATAATAAATAGTCCAATCATCATACGCATATTCCAATGTAGAAGAGGCAGCTGTTCCACTTCGGTCATAAGGGATATATCCTAATTTTATGTAATCGGTCATTCCTTCATAATAAGGAACCGTAGAAGTGCTTACCATCGCTTTTAAAGCCTCATCAACATTGGTAAATGCTTTCTTAGCGATTGCGTCCGCCAATACCGAAACTGCATGATAACCACTCATACACCAATTTTCGTTACCCATCAAACTCCACACCGGAAGCATCCCGTGTACACTTTGCTGCTGGTGTTTTATCATCGATTCTACCATGTCCGAATTACGCTTTGGAGCAATCAGATTCAAGAAAGGATGTTCAGCACGATATGTATCCCACAATGAAAATATAGTATAGTTAGTGAATCCATCAGCTTTATGTATGTTATGATCCAAGCCTCTATACTGTCCGTCTACATCCATATATACAGAAGGATTTATCATTGTATGATACAGCGAAGTATAAAACATTGTTTTCTGGTCGTTCGTACCTTGTATCTCGAAACGCTTCAACTCGTCATTCCAATCCGTACGAACAGCCTCCGCTATTTGATTGAAATCTCTACCAGAGGCTTCGGCACGAAGGTTTTTCAATGCACCGTCCATACTTACCGGAGATAACGCTACTTTTACTGTCAACTCTGAATCTTTTGCCGTATTAAAATTTAAATACGCCACAATCTTACGCCCGTTTATTTCCGGAAAGTTCTTTTCTAATTGAAAACGACGCCAAAACCCGTTGTACACTACTTTCTCTTTATCCGTATACCCATAATCTACAATAGGTTGTGAAAACGAAATGGCAAAATAAGTATAATTGGTACGTGCCCATCCGTTGGTTATTCTATATCCGGTTACCAACGTATCATTCTCTACACGCATTGTAGACCATAATACCTTTCCATCATAATTATAAATACTATGCACCAAATCAAGAATCAAATGTCCATTCTCACCATTAGGGAAAGTATATTTATGAATTCCAACACGAGGAGTTGCCGTAAGCTGAGCCTTTATATTATAATCTTTCAGCATCACCTCATAATATCCCGGAGCGACCTTTTCAGTGGAGTGCTCAAAACGAGAACGATACCCTTCATCTGGGTTTTCGGCCCGTCCGGGATTCAACTTCAAGTCTCCTGTAGCCGGCATAATAAGTATATCACCCAAATCGGAATGCCCAGTACCGCTTAAATGAGTATGACTGAAACCCACAATCGTTTTATCGCTGTATTGATATCCTGCGCAATATTCGTATGCTTTAGATTGATACTTACCGTTAACGTTATGCGGAATAGTATCTGTATCAGGACTTAGCTGTATTAATCCAAAAGGCGAGCATGCACCAGGAAAAGTATGTCCCATTCCATTTGTTCCGATGATAGGATTTACATAATCCGCCGGTCGCTGAGCGATGGCAGCTATCGAAAATGCTGCCATCGCCATCATCATCTTTGTTTTCTTATTCATGTTGAGCCTATTATTTATTATTACGAGAGAAAGAATACGGAAAATCTGAATCTTTCACACCTCTGCTCTTATTAGGTTTACCATCCATATCGAATAACAAACGGCCGCCTTTTATCAGGTCGAAATGATTAATATAGTTCTTGGTGTAGTTCTTACCGTTATACTTTAAAGTCTTTATATAACGGTTGGTATCACTGTTTGCAGGAGCTACAATTTCCAATTTCTTTCCGTTCTCTAAAGAGACTGTAACTTTATTGAAGTATGGTGCGCCCAATACATATTCATTACTTCCCGGACATACAGGATAGAATCCTAACGCCGTAAACACATACCAAGCAGAAGTCTGACCATTATCTTCGTCTCCACAATAACCGTCAGGAGTTGCCATATACAGGCGATTCATCGTTTCACGCAACCAATACTGCGCTTTCCAAGGTGCTCCAGCATAGTTATACAAATATATCATATGCTGTATAGGCTGATTGCCATGTGCATAGTTGCCCATATTTACAATCTGCATCTCACGAATTTCATGAATTACTCCACCATAATAACTATCATCAAATACTGGAGGCAGCTTAAATACAGAATCGAGCATGTTGACAAACTCTTGCTTGCCACCCATCAAGTCAACCAAGCCTTGTATATCGTGAAACACAGACCATGTATAATGCCAGCTATTACCTTCGGTAAAAGCATCTCCCCACTTAAACGGATTAAAAGGCGACTGAAATGTTCCGTCGGCGTTTTTCCCTCGCATCAACTTATGCTCCGGGTCGAAAACTTTACGGAAGTTCTGACTTCTGTTTTTATATACTTCAATCTCCTTTTCCGGGCGACCTAATTTCTGCCCCATTCGATAGATACACCAATCATTGTATGCATATTCCAACGTACGGGCTATGCTTTCATTTATACCTACGTTGTAAGGAACATATCCCAATTTATTATAATAATCATAGCCATAACGTCCTGTAGACTGAACCCGCGGATGTACACTGTTGGCGCCTTTAATCATGCCTTCGTACATTTTCTCGGCATCGACTTTTGTTATGCCTTTCATAAAAGCATCAGAAATAATAGATGCCGAATTGTTTCCAACCATACATCCACGGTGGCCAGGACTAGCCCATTCTGGGAAGAAACCGCTTTCAAGATATGCGTTGAGCAAACCTTCTTGCATCTTCTCTCCTACCGATGGATAAATCAGATTGACAAAAGGAAAAAGACAACGGAATGTATCCCAAAAGCCAGTATCCGTAAACATGTATCCCGGCAATGTCTTTCCATTATAAGGACTGTAATGAACAGTATTTCCTTTTACATCGATTTCTGAAAGATTACGCGGAAACAACACCGAACGATACATACATGAATAGAACGTAGCGATACGGTTTTCATTATCATCGTCTACTTTAATACGTCCTAATATATCATTCCATCTCTTATATGCCGCATCTTTCACCTGAGCGAACGACTTATCTCCTATCTCTTTCAGATTCTGGTAAGCCTGCTCCATACTTATAAATGAAGATGCAACCTTGGCGTGAACCTGCTCACCCCGCTTCACCTTAAAGCCAATGGCTGCTCCTACATGATCAGACTGCAAATCGAGATGTTCTTCTACTATACGATAATTAGCCCATACCTTATTAAAGGTGAATGGTTTATCAAACTCTATCACAAAATAATTCTTGAAATTCTGTGGCACACCGCCGCTATTACGAGTTGTATAGCCCACTATTTTATTTTGCTCTGGCAATATTTTCACATACGAGCCACGGTCGAACGCATCGATTACTACATATGCGTCTTTTGATTCCGGGAAAGTAAAGCGAAAATAAGCGCAACGCTCAGTAGGAGTTATTTCGGTGGTCATATTATAGTCTGCCAGATACACACTATAATAATACGGAGTAGCCTTCTCTGCCTTATGAGAGAACCATGAAGCGCGACTATCCTGATCTATTTTCAACGAACCAGTCATCGGCATTATCGAGAACTGACCATAATCGTTTATCCACGGACTGGGCTGATGTGTCTGCTTAAATCCCCTTATCTTTTCAGAGCGATAAGTATATGCCCAACCGTCGCCCATCTTTCCGGTCTGAGGCATCCAGAAGTTCATACCCCACGGCAAAGCGATGGCCGGATAAGTATTTCCATTAGACAGAGAGATGTTAGAGTCTGTTCCCATAAGCGGATTTACATAATCAACAGGCTTTTTCTCGGCAAACAGAGAAATACTCCCTATCCATATTATTCCTATTAAAGACGTTAGTTTCTTTATATTCATTTTTTACCTTATTTTTATATTATCACTTTTCATCTTTTCATTTTAAACCATTGCTCACCGGTAGCACTCAGAACATAGATTGTCTGTGTATTATCATCGCAGCTCCAATAAAGGCCATCGGCAGAGCTACAGAACGATAAAAACTTTTCGTCTTCACGCTGCACAAGAGCGTAATCGTCTGGGTTGTTATTCCAACCGAACATATCGTAAATTTCACCCCACTTGATGAAGATACGTCCGGTTTCATTATCTGCGCTAAGCATAGGCTTTATGCCTATATAAGAACCCATACTGCTCCACGGACATACTACCAGATTACGAGGATCACGGTCGTCAAACTCCAGCTGCGACGGGAACACGCCTTTGAAATCCTGATGCGTGTCGTTCTGGTCTACAACATGAGTTCCCCAGTTACTGGAGTTATACCATGCCACAATATCAGAAGCCTTTCTTGTATCGCAAGTTACACTACCGTCATTCGTCTTGAGGTCACCACTCAAATAATTATAATAGAACTTGTTCAATACAGCTCCGTTTAATGCAACATCCTTGCCAAATGCCAATATAGCGTCTTCATCGCCTGTAGTATCTACCGTTATAGGACATTCTACATGCTTTACACGTCCGTCTACAATAGAAGACACCTTTAATTTCCAATTGTTTTCTTCATCGCAAGATATCAGATAGTGAGCCATAAACCCATATGATGAATTACGGAACACACCATTGTTCAACTGAGTCTTAAGCGAGTTAAGAGCTTGCGACTTATTGTAAGCAACCAACATATCCTTGCGTCTTTGTTCATTTGCGTTTATTTCGGCTAATGTTGCCGGAGTCAAAATCATTTCTTTACCATATGTTTCCCCAGAAGCGACAATCTTATCAGCCGAAAATGATGTTACAACAAATGTATGTTCCGCATTTTCCGATAAATACTGCAATGCTCCACCTCCATCTAACGAGAGCAGCACTTTAGACGCTCCGTCAAAATCAAGATGATAATCAGTCTCAACCGGATTCTTCAGGAAATAAGTCTCATCAGGAGCCGACACCACCATATAGTCATCGCCAAACGTAAAATAGAACGTACTACCTTCGTAAGACAATTTCCAACGACCGCTATTGTTCAATAATACTTTTTCAAATTCTGACGGACGGAGTCTGTTTTCACTTAATGTACCCTGTGACTCCCAATCTTTCCACACATCTGTCATGCCACAGCTTGAAAGCGCCAGACAAGACATGAGTAATATTGTATGTTTTTTCATAATTATCTTTTTAAATTCAAGACATAAAGATGACTATTGCATAATTCAAAACATCATGCAAGGCCCTTCTTTAAGTAAACTAGTAAACTAAATTATCTATCTTATTCCCTGCAAAATAGCCCGCGACACTCTCATTGGTGACACAGAATATACAGGCGGATTATATGGTTCTAAATTCCCGGTCAAAGCATATCCTTTTGCAGCACCCGGATTACAGATACGGAAATCTATTAATTGCGATATTTCTCCGTCGTTAGAGATATTTAAACAACCGTCGTCCTTATCGGCTGTAGAATACCCACCACCTTCTGTAGGAAGTACACCCCACGGATTTCTCATAGTAAACAGATAATCGCTACTTTTCGGAGGGAATATAGAAAAGGCATGTCCCGAAGTTGTTTGCTTTGTTCCATCGGCATTCACACCGCCTTTAGTGAAACCTCCTACAATTATCTTACGCTGGTTGAGAGACACTACAGCTGCACGCTGAAGTTCTTCAGCACTCAATTTCCCGGAACTAAAAGCAAAACTATCACCACTTCCGGTCAAAATAGCTGAGACAAACTCAGTACCTATACCTCCAATGTTAGATGTGCCTTTATAAACTTGATGCCACTTTATGATAGCTTTTTCTATTACAGTAGCCCACGTAACCTGATCGTTTTTGCCTGAAGCCGCTCCTACTTTATTACCATCAGCAACAAACGTATTATCAACACCAATCTCTACAGGAGAACCAGATGGATCGTATAATGTAACGGCAAACGTATTGTCGGCATTGTCTTTCACAATAGCCTTAATATAGTTAGGAAACAGATAGGCTATAGACGCCATTACAGCACATGCACAACAGTCGCCCACCACATGCTGGTTCACATCTGCCGGACGTGGAGTACCGAACGGATACAAAGAGCCTACCGGAAAAGACTTCCACGTCAGATTTTCAAATGTATCTGGTTGTTTAGAAGCATCTTTAAGCCATGATAACTGAGTAGTTGTAGCCGTTAAATCATTCTCATGCATCGTACCCATTGGAGTGATTGCCGAGAAAGTCTTACCAGAAGAATTCTTCATCAGGTCATCTATATCGCCGCTAAACAACGCTGCCGACAAAACTAACTCCGATAATTGTGTAGAAGAACCGCCACCGTTATCAGTTACCGATAATTTGTAATAGCGATACTCCACATTATTATCGACCGAATAAGTCTTAGTTTCTTTACGAGCCGCAAACAATTGTTCTGATTGTTTATCGATAGCTACCCATTTTTTCCCATCCTTAGAGCCGAAGAATGTCCATGATGCAGGGTCTGAAGCTCCGGCATCGGCTGCCGACGTTAAAGAATAAGACTTTACTGCCACATTACTATTGCCGTTCCATGTAATATCAAACGACGCATGAGGAGTGAGAAACTTAGTATCAACATTACCATCCACCAAATTGGCTATTCCATAAGCACTAGGAGAATCTGAATATTGTGAAATAACAGTTCCGCTGTTAGGCATATTAGAATTGCCAGTTCCAAGTACCCAATAAGGCGAAGCCCAATCGCTGTTATCAGGCTCATCGCCATTACTGCTTGAGCAGCCTGTCATTGCATAAGGCAATGACAGAGAAACTGCCAGCAGAAACATTTTAGTTATTTGAGATTTCATAAATAAGCACAAATTAGTTTGAAGAATCAACAGCATTCCATCCATAGTTCTGTACCATCTTCGGATTACGACGAATATCCTCATCAGGTATCGGGAAGAGATAATGACGCTTAGCGAATACACGTGTCTCAGTAACTACTTTCTCAAAGAAAGCTGGTGCGTCTTTCATCGAATTCATTCCATGTATGTCACCACCTTCACCGCCTCTATGATAAGAAGGATAAATCCAATCGTCACCTATAGCCATATCTGCTACCTTCCAACGACGGACATCGAAATATCGGTTCCATTCGTAGGCAAGTTCTATCAAGCGTTCACGGCGAATACGTTTGTCTACAGCATCACGGTTACTAGGGTAACTTATATAAGTGAGTCCGTTACTGTCAGAGCCTCCATTATTTCCATAACCAGGAACACCGGCACGTGCACGCACTGCATTTACATATTTCATGGCCTCATCGTAACTGCCACAGGCACTCAACGCCTCAGCATATCCTAAATACATGTCGGCCAAACGGAGCAAATTAGCGCAGTGCTGTCCGTTATTACGGTCCATTGGAGCCATTTTACGTACGCCATAACCTTCTATCGGAGCATCATGACCTGCAGCTGCACGTCCCGAATTACCGTTATAGGTCAATTCTGTAGTAACTTTACCCGCATTAGTAGTCTGATTAACCCAAGTAGAACCGTTATAAGTAATACATGCGTAAAAACGAGGTTCACGATTCTTCCATTGCTTTAAGGTCTGATTAGAGTTGGCTTTGAAGAATGTATAATTTTCGTTCTGCGGATTGTTGTAATCGTCCGACGAACCATAATATTCGGAAGAAGGTATTCCTTCGTACTCTTTATAATCTGGATCGTCTACTATACGAAGTCCTTTATCTGTATAGAACAAGTCAACCATCTCTTGGGTAGTACCAAATCCTAAACCTCCTTTTATAGAAGAATCATCCACCTGCTTATGATACGGAGTCAGTTCGTATGCATGATTGTTATGATCGGACAACTGAATGAAAATCTGCTCTTTATTGGCAGCATCAGCATAATAAACTCCCGACGTCACTCTACGATATGACTCAAAGTAATCTATCTTTCCATTGTCGCCAGTAGTAGTATAGAGTTTATAAACACCTGTCGAAACAAAAGAATCAAAAAATTCTTTGTAAGCATCACGAGCTTTTTCCCATTTAGCTTGCTCTTGCGACTTATCTTGTGGGAAAAGTTGCTTTCCGTCTGTATTTACTACGCCTGCATAATCAGCGTTGCAGTTAAACAATGGGCTGGCTGCATACAGAAGCAATTTCGCTTTGAAAGCCTTACAAGCTCCCTTATCAAAGCGTCCCAAGTTAGCTCCTTCATATTTGGTAGGCAGATCGGCAGCCGCTTTGTCAAATTCATCGGCTATCCAATTTACACACTCGTCTACAGAGTTACGCTCCTTCAGCAAATCCTCCAAATCTGCATCCAAAGGAATAGCCTCATCACCCAACATGACAATAGGACCGTAAGAACGGAAAAGCATAAAATAATAGTAAGCTCTAAGCGCACGTGCTTGGGCCTTCCACAACGTACGGTCGTTGGCACTGGCTTCTGTACAATTATCTACATTCGATATAAATGTACTTGCCTTTGCTATTCCTTTATAATACTTTATAAACCAATAGTTAATCCAACTAGACGAAGCATATACAGTTCCCATTGTCCACTCATTGGTAATATGCCACGACCATGTAATATTCGATTCCAACGAACCTCCAGTCCAAATGCCACCTCCGGAACTTGTCGGCCAACGCTCCTGCGTTTCATCTGGTACATAACTATATACATTATTCAAGAATTGCTCCGTCTTCTGGCGATTTGAAAATGTACCTTCCAAATCATACTGTACACCGGGCACCGAATCAAAGAAGCTATCGCAAGCTGTTAATCCGCCACACAACAACAGACTCAATGCACCTACCTTTATGATATTTTTCATCTTAGAATTCTA
Organism: Bacteroides sp. CAG:530; assembly: GCA_000434735.1. Classification (GTDB taxonomy): domain Bacteria; phylum Bacteroidota; class Bacteroidia; order Bacteroidales; family Bacteroidaceae; genus Phocaeicola. The sequence continues at coordinate 23,103 of FR881237.1, read as the reverse complement.
ATTTAAATCTTTAAAAACTAACGTTTACACCAACCGAATAAGTTCGGTTATTAGGATAAGAAGTTCCGTTGTTGGTATTCAGCTCCGGATCCCACAGCTTGAACTTAGAGAATGTCAACAAGTTTGTTCCCATAACATATATTCTAGCACTCTTCAAGAATGTCTTATCCAAGAAACGCTTAGGCAAGTTATAAGCTATGGTCATTTGTTTCAAACGCAGATAACTCATGTCATGTTGCCACCATGTACTAGTCTTAGTGTTATTCTGATTAGCATCGGCTCCATAATGCAGGCGAGGATAGAAAACATTTTCGTCTGTAGGATTCTCAGCCGACCAACGATCTGTTATGTTAGAATACAGATTAGTATAGCCCGATGTATCTGCAAACGGATTTATGGCATCGCCACTTAAACAACGGTCTGCCTTCGCCGTTCCAGAGAACAATACGCCTACCGAAAAATCGCCATACTGTAAGTCTGCGCCAAATCCGTAGTAAATCTTAGGCACATCACCCTGACCTATCAGACACTTATCGTAATCATCGACTACGCCGTCTCCGTTCAAATCTTTATATTTTATATCACCCACCTGTGAAACTTGTCCCGGATAGGTTTCTCCAAATTGTTTGGCATGGTCTAAGATATCAGCTTCACTAGTAAACAACCCTTCGGCAATCCATCCCCAACGACCGTTTACATTAGTTCCTCTTGTTTCCAGCCATGGATAAGTAGCTGCCGGCGAATCATCTTCTACTATCTTATCTTCATTCCATGCAAAATTACCACGCAATGTCAAGAATGTCTTTTCACCGATCTGCTTGCTATACTCCATAGTCGCTTCTATTCCTTTATTATCAACAATACCCAAGTTTCCGTAAGGCATTTCTATAAATCCAGAATAATCAGGAATAGTTTTACGCTGAAGGAATATATCCTTGCGGTGTTCCTTAAACAAATCTACTGTAACAGAGAGGTCATCATTAAAGAATTTCAAGTCGATACCCAAATCCTGCTTATGCGATGTAGACCATCCTACATTTGCTCCGTAACGAGAATATCCCCAACCGCTTACAGCGCTATTAGATGTTCCGAAACGATATCCGTCGGTTCCACCCATCAAGTCTTGGTACATAAAACGGCGGCCAGTCACAGCATCGGTACCGACAAGACCGTTTGTATAACGCACTTTAAAATAAGAAACGTATTTCTGAACCGGCTCCCAGAACGACTCGTTCGAAATAGCCCATCCTAAACCTACTGCCGGGAAAAAACCGAAGCGTTTTTTCGGAGAAAAGTTTTCAGAACCATTGTAACCAGCATTTCCTTCAATAAAATATCTGTCGTTCCATGAATAGGTAACACGAGCCGCCAAACCCTGCTGCTTATAATTCAACGAGTTGACCAACGTATCGTTATCACCGCGTAAACCGTTGCGATATACTTTCTGATTATACAGAAGTAATCCGCCTACACGGTGTAATCCAAATGTACGGTCGTAGTTCAACGATGCTTCAAAATATGTACTTCTTGTTTCAGAAGAATCTGAACCATAAGACAACTGCTCACTTCCCTGAAAAGTACGAGTAAGACGATAGCCACCTTCAGAATCGAACACATCATCATTCCATAACCCAGTGGTAGTATCTTTAGAACCAGAGAAATAATAAGTGTCTCCTCTCTTTTGGTATCTATAATCACGGTTGTTAGTAACATCAAATGCAATCATCGCCGAAGCGGTAAATCCCTTGCTCCACTTCCAAAAGCCCAAGTCTTGAGTAATACGAATGTTGGAATTCAACTTATTACGTGATTCGTTTGTATATCCACGACGTGTTAAATCAGCATACGGATTACGGAAATCACCATTATTAGATATACCCGGAATAGAACCGTCGGGCATTATCAGCGGCATATACACCGGATTAATGCTCATAGCTGAATTAAACAAGCTAGAAGTAGATTGCTGCGGATAGTTTCCAGATGACAGGTAGCCAGAGAATCCCAAGTCTATCGTTGTCTTATCAGCAGGTTTCAAATTCAAGTTCGCTGTATAGTTATAACGATCATAACGCATATTAGCGTTATAGTTTTCCATCTTTGCCGTACGGGTAAGACCAGTTTCATTATAATAACTCAAAGAAACATAGTATGTAGCATTAGGAACACCGCCACGCACACTCATGTTAACACGACGATTATGACCCATATCTCTGAATAATTCACTCATCCAGTCTACTGCCGGATAAAGATAAGAATTATACATTGTAGGATTATCGTTCGCTATAATGCCATTGGCCTTTTTAGTAGCTTCAATATACTGAGGCGTATAAAGCAACTGTCCTTTAGTATTCATATAGGCTTCATTTGCAGCATCCATGTATGTGTAAGCATCGGCCAATTGAGGTTTCTTTGTCAGTGTTACAAATCCTTCGTAATAGTCGGCAGTAAACTGAGGCTTACCTACTACACCCGGTTTTGTCTTAATAAGAATAACACCATTGGCACCACGCACACCATATACCGCTGTTGCCGATGCGTCTTTCAAGATAGTAAACGACTCGATGTCTTCTGGGTCGATATTATTAAAGCTACGTTCAACTCCATCTACCAACACCAAAGGAGACGAATTCTGGTTAGTAAATGTAGAAATACCACGAATCCAAATATCAGAATCATCATGTCCGGGTTCACCGGTACGCTGAACAGCTACCACTCCGGCTAATCGTCCCGCTATAACCGACGACAAATTGGCTGTAGGCATTTTCACATCGTTCATTTTAAGCGATGACTGAGAACCAACAATCGACACCTTACGCTGGTTACCATAAGCTACTACTGTTACTTCATCCAGTGAAGATACATCTTCCGAAAGCACTATGTCAAGCACTTTCTGTTTGCCTACTTTTACATCTTGGGTTTTAAATCCTATATAAGAAACAGTAAGAATGGGGTTCTTCGTAGTCAGTTTAATATTGTACTGCCCGTTTACATCAGTAATAGTACCGTTTTGCGTACCTTTTTCTTGCACACTCACCCCTATAAGTAATTCCCCCTTCTCGTCCGAAACACGTCCGGTTACCGAAAGAGTTTGAGCCCACATTGTAGTGCTAAACACTAACAATAAAGCTAACAGCCAAATAGCTTTAGCATGTTGTTTTTCCGTTTCAAACAAATTCATGTTTTTGGTTTTTAATTAATAAATTAAGGTTATCGTTATCAAACATGTTTAATCCATCGTTAACGGAAGCAAATTAAAGCAATAAAAAAAGAACGCATTTCCTCTATTAAGACAATATGAGGCTAAATTTATAACTTGCAGAACGAGATACAAGCAATACAAACAGAGCACAAATATAACAACCTGTATAACAATCCATTAAATAAGCGAACGGCAAATTAGAGCACAAAAAGGAGCACAAATATTTTTTCAATTTTCCTTCTGTTCCTTATCAAGCATCTGGTCACGATAGTCTTTTGGAGTCATTCCATACAAACGAGTAAACTCCTTATAAAAATAAGAACGGCTGGATATACCTATCTCGTCAATGACCTCTTGAATAGAAAGTTCAGGCGACTCTACTAAAATGCGAGCGGCCTTTTCCATTCTATAATTCTTTATCAAATCGGTAGGAGCCATAGATGAGATTTCCTTAAATCGTCTATAAAACTGGCGCGGACTCATTGCCATACGGTCAGCCAACAAGTTCACACCAAAATCTTCACGTCCTAAGTTTTGCTCTATTATAGACAACAACTTACGTAAGAAAGCCACTTGCTCCTCGTTGACACACACAAACTGGTTGGCCCATTCTCCTAAGTCTTCCATATAAATCTGCTTAGCCTCACGTTTTCCGTACACCGCTTTATGGACAACCTCGCGCAAGAACAACACATCGTATGGCAATACAATATAAGAATCAGACCACAGCATAAGTTCTCGCTGGATAGAGAAACTAGTCTCCCAAGCAAGCATAGGTATAAACGCCGTTTTCGACAGAGAAGAACGATTTCTATTAACACACTCCATCAATGTACTTTCGGCATTCGCATATATACCCATATCTACCATAAACACGGTTGGAGTATCATGACGTATTATCTCGAAAGCAGCCTGAATGTTTTTCACTACTTTCACATTAAACTGAGATGACAGTATTCCTGTTATCAGCCAAGCCATCTCTTCCCGGTCTTCCAGCAGCAACAAAAGTTTCTTTCCGCTGTCTGTTTCCGATTCCGATAATTGAGCAGGAAGGAATGATAAAGTCAAAGTCGATAAGTTTCCCTCATCAGCTTTACGCAAGTCTACCTCCACATGGAGCCTATCAATCACAACCCTGATGCTACTTATTAACAACTGCAGTTCAAACAAACGACTGCCCTTCTTTTTATCCAAAGGCTCCACTGATGCCCCAGTTATTCCGCCTTTTATTTCGGAAAGAATATCGTATGGTGCCGCAAACGACAACAACATCTTTTCAGAGCCTGAATCATCATGTTGAATCTCCGCTCCGACTTCCACTTGGGTTCCCTGCTTACACAACAAATCAAAACAACAATACAATACACAACGCAAGGCGTTCTGATAAACAGGAAAAACAATATTATCAGGAATATCTATATTTATCCCCGACAAATCCTTCCCTTCGGCTGACAATACAGTCAAAACTTCGGAAGAAAGCTCACGAATATCCATATAAGCCGACAAAGCAAAAACATCCGGATAAAAATGAGTTATCTGTTTTTGGCTAAAGACATCAGGCCGGAACAACGTGTCCAGCATTGTCTCACGAATGATATTAACCTGCTTCTTACGCTGTTCAGGAGAAAGATTATCGGCACACAGTTGCCCACAAGCATCATATATTAATGTAAACTGATGAAGCAGACTCCGCCCGCTAATGCCACAACTTCGGTCTACGCTTTCACCATTCTCCGCATCAAGTAATCGTTTCAGCATACGTTCATTACGGAAATATCTCTTCAGAAGCATAAGCACATACGCAACCATTCCTATCAATACCAATAAATAAATGCCGTACGCCCATATCGACCTATACCATGGAGGCAATATCTGTACCTGCATGGTAAAGTACTTATAATCGGTATCGAAAACATCCTTCTTATAACGAACTTTAAGCTGATAACTACCCGACGGAACATTATTATAAGTAACCTCGTTTCCACCGAATGAACTCCAGTCTTTATCATATCCTTCTAACATGAAAGAATACTCCACCTCGTCGCCTGTCTGAAAATCGGGAACGGCAAATGCTACAGAGAAAGACAACTCCGAACCATGCAGAGTAAGCTTCTTGGCCTTATTATCATAGTATTTTCCCAGATCAATCTTATTTCTCCCAATCCATATATAACGCAACAGTATAGAAAGCCGATAATCGGGAACAGCGGCAGCTTTCCCGTCCAATGCTAAGAAACCATTCACCCCACCAAAAAACAAACTACCAGTATATGGACAAACATAATAGGCATCATCGCTAAACTCTCCTACTTTAACTCCGCCCGTATAATAATAATCGTGCGAAGCTCTATTCTTAGGATTATATTTAATCAATCCGCGGTTGGTTCCTAACCATAAATATCCATTTTTATCCTCCAACACACCGTGTATCATATCATTCAACAAGCCTTCTTCGCGTCCTATGTAAACAGCGTCGAATCTTGATCCATGAAATGTAAGTTGCACTAAACCAGAGGTAGTGCCCACATACAGCTTCCCGTCGTGCGTCCTGCACAAGCTTAAAATATCATCTACCGATTTATGTAACCTTTCCTTCAAGGAAATAACATGATACTCTTCCGTTCTCAAATCAAAGCGGATCAGTCCTTTCTGTCGGCTACCAAGCCATAGTATAGAATCGCCCTCGGCCAACATCGGATAAAACATGTTTATTTCTTGCTGCTCATAGAAAAAGCGATAATGTTTCTGTCTGTACACACCTATTCCACTTGCAGTTTTTTGCAGGTTGATTCTATAAAACCCTTGAACGCCAGCAACAACAAAAAGAGTAGTATCATTAAATTCATAGATATCGTGTATATCAGAAACGGGTTCTTCCTCTCCTTCACTAATAGGTACATAATGCACTTTATCATCCTTAAATGAATAATAGTGTAGTCCAGGCTTTCCCGCACCTATCCAAAAGCCATCCATATATCGGCTTTGCAACATTTTAAATACATGAAACTCACGGTCCCACTTCACATAATTTCCCAAAGATTGCACCCCACTGCAAGAATACACCTTTGCCATAGGAGACGCTTGCGACAAATAATTCTGGTAGTAGGGTAAATGTACAAGCCCATCGCCTTTGGTTCCAAACCATAACCCTCCATACTTATCAGTGAAAATAGAACGGACTTGTCTGCTCAATCCCGACGACAAATCATTAAGTAGCCAATTATTAGCCATAGTATATTTCTTGGCATAAATTACAGCCCCTTGACCATCGGATGCTACCCAAAGCAATCCTTGCCGTGGCTCCCAATAAGTGCTATATATGCGGATATTCCTATCTACTACCGTTTCTTCATACTTATCAGCCGAGCGCAGACGTATCAGTCCGTTTCCAAGGAAAGCAACTATAACGTCATCAAAAAAAGGAGTGATACCAGCTATTTTCCCGTATTTATCTTCAAGCGACATCAAATTACGAATATAAATTTTCGACTTACGTGATATGTCATACATATACAAGTCTTTGTCACTATCAATAAAACAGAATATGCCATTCTGATAAAAAATATTTTTTATGCCTTTTGGATGGAATTTATTAACAGATACTGACAGACTGACCCCTGTGCTGTCACCGTCGAAACTACCAATAGAATATTGATGAATCTCTCCACTATTAGGAGGAAATACCCAAAACTTACCATCGTCTGTAACAAATGTACGGTTTTCCATACTGTCGATAGGCAATGAATGCGAATGAATCTTACAAAACTTATGATAACAGGTATTATAATAATAGAAAAAACGAGATGAGATTACCCATGTATTGCCCAAACTATTCGACTGAACAAAATAGTTACCATCAAAATCATAGTTTGAGACAACCTGACGGGTCATTCTCGACAATCGGTTGACTCCCAAATGAGTAGTTATCCATAAGCAATTATCATCTGCCTGAGAAATGGAGTGGATAACATTATTACTTAAAGTGTTTCCTCCTGAAAAGTCGGAGCGGAATACCTCCATGGTTTTTCCATCCCAACAGTTAACGCCATCGTACGTGCCAAACCACATCAGCCCTTCGCTATCTTGAAACAAGCAAAGAACGGAACTGTTTGACAAGCCTTGTTGGTAATCTATCCGCTGAAAAAAATAATCATCCTTCAAGTCCTCGGCCCAACAATGCATGACTGAGAATATAAACAAGATAACTAATCTTATCAATCTATGTAATACTGTCGTAGAATTCATATCCATAAAGGCAAAGTTCAATTACCTACAAAAGTAGCAATAAAATCTGTATGCAAATAAATTTTAAGACATCAAGTTCTCATCAGTGGTAAATGATGTGAAAAACATATACAAGTCATGCAAAATATATCAAAGTCATCTTACTTCGACCGATACGTGCGCTCACATCGGTCGAAGTGAACGTTCACATCGACCGATGTGAGCGCTTACTTCGGTCGATGTAAGACAACTTCATTAAAGAGTTTAATGAGTACAAGACACCACACTTAATTTTACTTACTAAAGCATACAGTGTAGAAACAATGTGTACTTATTTCAGGCTATCCTTATACCACTCGAACAGTTTCTGAACTCCGTCTTCTATCTCTACCTTATGAGTCCATCCCAATGAATGCAGCTTGCTAACGTCGATAAGCTTACGCATGGTTCCGTCGGGTTTGGAAGTATCGAATTCCACCGTACCTTCGAAGCCAACGGCTTTTACTACAAGTTCGGATAGTTCACGGATGGTAAGTTCCTTGCCTGTACCAACGTTGATATGGCAATTGCGAATCTCGCCCAATGACGGGATGGCACCGCCACGACCCTCGGAGTTATTACGGTCTACCGTACCGTCGGTCTTGGCTCCATAGAATACGCTGCTGTATTTCTCTATGCCGATAATATCCTTGAAGTCAACGTTCAAGAGTACATGTACGCTGGCATCCGCCATGTCTTCGCTCCAAAGGAACTCACGAAGCGGTGCGCCAGTACCCCATAGCACTACCTTATTATCGTAGATGCCGTAGAACTCCAACGCCTTGAGGATACGCTCGTGAGAGTTGCTTCCGTCAACGTTGCCTTCACCGATGATGGCACGAAGCTTGTCGGTGGGGTTGATGGGACGCTTGTTCATATCTACCTCAATGCTGTGCCAGTCGCCTTCGTGAATCAGCTTAGCCAAGTAGATTTTACGCATCATGGCTGGCATTACGTGACTGTTCTCCAGATGGAAGTTATCGTTAGGTCCGTAGAGGTTGGTGGGCATCACGGCGATATAGTTGGTACCGTACTGCAAGTTATACGATTCGCACATCTTCAGTCCGGCTATCTTGGCGATGGCATACTCCTCGTTAGTATACTCCAACGGCGAAGTCAGCAGGCAATCCTCCTTCATAGGCTGCGGAGCGTTCTTCGGGTAGATACATGTGGAACCAAGGAAAAGAAGTTTCTTCACTCCATGTTTGTAGGCGTTCTCTATCACGTTGCACTGCATCTTCATGTTCTGCATGATGAAGTCGGCACGGTAGAGCGAGTTGGCCATGATACCTCCTACGAAAGCGGCTGCCAATACCACGGCATCCGGGCGTTCCTCATCGAAGAAACGTGTAACCGCCTGCTGGTCGGTCAGGTCCAACTCCTTATGGCTGCGGCCTACAAGGTTATTGTAACCGCGAGCCTTCAGGTTATTCCAGATAGCAGAACCCACCAGTCCGTGGTGTCCCGCTATATATATCTTACTTTCTTTGCTTAACATTTCCGCTTATTTTACGATTCCCTTTTCAAGATATTCGGCAAGGTTCATGCGTACCTTGGCAGCGGCTCCTTCTGAAGCTACCTTCGCCATATCGTGGTCAACCATAATCTTGACGAGTTCCTCGAATGTTGTGGTATTCGGGTTCCAACCTAATTTCGCCTTTGCCTTGGTAGGGTCACCCCAAAGATTAACCACGTCTGTAGGACGATAGAAGTCGGGCGATACCTCTACAAGAGTCTTGCCAACGAGATTTTCCGGTCCGCTCACGCAGATACCCTTTTCGTTCTCTTCCTTGCCTTCCCATTTCAGTTCGACGCCTACATAGTGGAAAGCCAACTGTGCGAACTCACGCACGCTGTGCTGAACACCTGTTGCGATAACGAAGTCCTCAGGTTTCGGAGCCTGAAGGATAAGCCACATACATTCTACATAGTCCTTGGCATATCCCCAGTCACGGAGAGAGTCAAGATTACCGAGATAAAGCTTATCCTGCAATCCCTGAGCAATGCGAGCTGCGGCAAGCGTAATCTTACGTGTTACGAAAGTCTCGCCACGACG
>FR881237.1:0-13552 GCA_000434735.1 Bacteroides sp. CAG:530 | reverse complement strand
CTGATTCGTGATTGAAGAGAATTCCGTTGCAGCAGAACATATTGTATGCATCACGATATTCCTTCATAATCCAGAATCCGTAAAGCTTAGCTACTGCGTAAGGACTGAACGGATGGAACGGAGTGTTCTCGTTCTGCGGAACTTCTTCTACCTTACCATAGAGTTCGGATGTAGAAGCCTGATATATCTTACAAGAATTGGCAAGACCAACCTTACGCACTGCCTCAATAATGCGGAGTACACCTACAGCGTCTACATTGGCTGTATATTCAGGAGAGTCGAAACTTACCTGCACATGGCTTTGTGCGGCAAGGTTATATATTTCGGTAGGACGTACTTCGGATACTACACCAACGATAGACATAGAGTCGCCAAGGTCGGCATAATGAAGATGGAAATGAGGCTTGCCTTCAAGATGAGCGATGCGCTCACGATAATCTACGGATGAACGACGGATAATACCGTGTACATCATAACCTTTTCCAAGCAGCAATTCCGCCAAATAAGAGCCATCCTGACCCGTAATACCCGTAATGAGGGCAATGTTCTGTTTACTCATAAATATTATTTTAGTTTTTGTATTTTCACACAAATATATTGTTTATCTACACCAAAGAGATGCTACGTACATGTACCTGCTGATGCAAGAATACGGAAGCCGACTCTTGGAATTTTTCTACCGACTCGGTAGTAAGGAACTCGCACGTGCCGTTAACCGAACAATGCGTACGTATATCGTCATGACGCGAAAGATAATCTTTCAAACTACTGGCTACATATTCGCCTTGAGTAACCAAACGGATATTGGAAGGAGTATACTGACGGATTTTATCGATGAGTAGAGGATAATGAGTACACCCCAAAATAATAGTATCGATTAACGAGTCTTTACTTAAAAGAAGGTCGATGTACTTCTTTACAAAATAATCGGCTCCCGGCGAATTGAACTCATTGTTCTCTACCAACGGCACCCACATGGGGCAAGGTACTCCAGTCACCGTAATATCCGGATAAAGTTTGCGCACTTCAAGAGGGTAAGACAATGAGTTGATAGTTCCCGAAGTGGCCAACAACCCTACGTGCCTACTTACGGTAAGGGAGTCGATACATTCTACCGTAGGACGTATCACGCCCAGCACACGACGTCCCGGAGCCAAGTGTGGCAAGTCGTTCTGCTGAATGGTGCGCAGCGCCTTTGCCGAAGCGGTGTTACAAGCCAAGATAACGAGTGGGCATCCCAACTCGAAAAGCTTGCTTACGGCCTGAAGCGTAAAATCATAAACCACTTCGAACGAACGGGTGCCATAAGGCGTACGGGCATTATCGCCCAAATAAATATAGTCGTAATGCGGCAACAACTTGCGTATCTCTCGCAATATGGTCAATCCTCCGTATCCGGAATCGAATACACCAATAGGTCCTGTAGATAGATTCATGATAAAAACTTATAAAAAAAGAGCACGGATAACTCTCCATGCTCTTCTGTATTTTAATTAAATTCTCTGTAAAGACTGAATTACTTAGCAGGAGCTACTGGAGTAGCAGGTACTGCCGACAAGCTGATTCCCAACTTTGTCTTTATATCGTTTGTAACGTCTTTAGACTGTGCTTCGTTGATATAAGGGATATCTGTACGGTTCAAATCGAAGATGTAAGTGTATCCACCAGTAGAACCTACTGACTTAACAGCGTCTTCCAATTTCTTATAGATAGGTTCCATCATATCACCGTATGCTTTCTGCAACTGCTGCTGAGCATCCTGCTGGAACTGCATACCTTTTTCCTGAAGTTCCTGAAGTTCTCTCTGACGACGTTCCTGAATATTCTGCGGAAGAGTCTTCTGCTCTTGCTGGTATTCTGCGAACTTCTTGTTGAATTCGTCTGAAGCACGTTTGATTTCGTCTTCGTATTGTTTCTGCATTTTCTGAATATCAGTCTGAGCCTTACTATATTCTGGCATTACAGGAATGATGTCCATAGATTTGAAGTGCGCAAATTTCTGCGCGAACAAACTCATCGGAGCGATGAGCAACAGTAAAAAAGCAATTTTCTTAAACATAATCTGTAGTTTCTATAATTATTATTATTTCTTTCAGTCAATAGACGGTTGCAAATGTATGTATTATTTTGATTTATTCAAAACTTGAAGCACTACATCGCTCACATCTATACGCGGTGAAGCAAAAATCATACTCTGAGCGGAAGCTCTGTCGAATATTACATCGTATCCGTTTTGTACGGCTACAGTCTTTACCGCATCGTAAACGGCATCTTGTATCGGACCTATCAGCTCTTCGCGCTTCTTCATAATCTCGCCTTCGGGACCGAAGTATTTCTTACGCAATTCGGCGGCCTCTTTCTCCTTAGCTACGATAGCATCTTCCTTGGCAGTCTTCTGAGCGGCGGTCAGTTTTGCTGCAGTACTCTGATAGCTCTCGTATAATGCTTTCGCTTCTTTACCTTTCGCTTCTACTTCGCTTTGCCACTGTTTTGACAACGTTTCCAATTTCTGGTTAGCTTGCTCATAGGCAGGAATCTGCTTCAAAATATACTCCATGTCTATTAACGCAAATTTCTGTGCTTGTGCTGTGATAAGGCATGCCATTATCAATACAGCCGAAAAAATAAATCGTTTCATCATAACATGCAAATTTTGATAACCTAATTAAAATTCTTGTCCGATAATAAAGTGGAATTGGCTTCCGCTATATTGTTTCGAACCGTTTATCTTATCGAATCCGTATGCCCAGTCGATACCCATCATACCAATCATAGGAAGGAAGATACGTACACCCACACCAGCCGAACGTTTCAACTGGAAAGGATTGAACTTGTTAACTTCTGTCCAAGCATTACCGGCCTCAACGAAGCTCAATGCATAGATACTTGTTGAGTTTTCAAGCATCAACGGATAACGCAATTCAGCGCCCAAACGGATGTATGCATAACCTTCGCTACCGTAAGGAGTCAAGGCTCCGTTTTCATAACCACGGAGGGCGATGGTCTCTGATGCATAGTTGTAGCTATATCCTGTCATACCGTCACCACCCATATAGAATGTTTCAAACGGTGAACGTTTATACTTGTTGAAGTGTCCTAAGATACCGAACTCTGTACGGGTCATTATAACCGGACATTTCTTGGCGCTCATCAAAGCGGTATATGTTTTTGCTTTAAACTTCCACTTGTGATATTCTATCCAACGGTACATGCTTGCAGCGTCTTCATAATTATCTTTTCCGTAAGTTGAAAAGTCTTTATTGCTGAACAATGAGTACGGCGGTGTAATCTGTACCGATGCACTGAAGTCTGAACCGTAGCGCGGGAAGATAGGGTTATCCGTAGAATTACGAGACAAGTTCAATGTCAAGCTCAAGCTGTTACAGTTACCGGTATTGAGATACTGACCGTTATTAAGTTTAATGTACAGGTAGCTCCAGTCTTTGAGGATAAAGCGCTGATAAGAGAGTTCGGCCGACAGAGTAAAGTAGTCATCAGGCCAACGCAAACGTTTACCCCATCCCAGTGACAAACCAAACATCTTGATTGACTTGTCGGGGTCGTAGTAAGACTCGTAGTTATCATAATATCCTCCATAATAGCTTCCGTAACCACTCATGTAATTATAGTAGTTATTCATATAGGCCGAGTTATAATAGTTGCTGCTCACATCGGTCTGTACTGAGTAGAACGCAGAAACAGAGAGTGAGTTAGGACGCTTTCCACCGAACCACGGGTCGAGGAACGAAACGCTGTAAGATTGATAATAGCGTCCGTTGGTCTGTCCGCTGATAGTCAGTGTCTGTCCGTCGCCTTGCGGCAAGAATCCGCGGAAGTTATCATTCTTACGGAACAAGTTAGCGAATGAGAAGTTGGTAAACTTCAAACTCAACTTACCAATCACACCAGTCTGTCCCCATCCGGCAGAGAACTCTACCTGGTCATTAGCCTTAGATTCCAATCCCCAGTTGATATCAACAGTTCCGGTTTCATAGTTAGGCTGAACATCTGGCTTTATGTTTTCAGGGTTGAAATGTCCCATCTGAGCGATTTCACGATAAGAACGCTCAAGCGCCTCTTTACTGAACAAGTCGCCCGGACGAGTACGAAGTTCACGACGAACTACATTTTCATACAAGCGGTCGTTACCGTTAATACGCACATGGCTGATGCTTGCCTGAGGACCTTCGGTAATACGCATTTCCAAATCAATAGAGTCATTGTCGATGTTGACTTCTACAGGGTCAAGATGGAAGAACACGTAACCGCTGTTATAATAGTTGTTTCCGATAGCATCTTCATCACTCGATGTACGTTCACCCAATAACTTCTGGTTATAAACATCACCGCGTTTCATACGAAGTTGTTCGTTCAACATATCCGAAGGATAAACAGTATTACCTACCCATGTAATATTACGCAAGTAGTACTTATCGCCTTCATGTATCTTCATGTACACATTTACAGTCTTGTCATCAAAAGGACTAACACTATCCACTTCGATGATAGCATCACGATAGCCTAATTCGTTATACTTATCAATGATTTTCTGCTTATCTTCCTGATATTTCTCATCGATGAACTTTTTAGTTCTGAAGATATTAACCAATTTTCCTTTCTCGTTGGTTTTCTTCATTACACGCTTTAACTTCTTGTCACTCAGCACTGAGTTACCGTCAATAACGATAGAGTTGACTTTTACCTTCTCCTTTTTATCAACATCGATATCAACATATACCTGTTCATTATTTGTCTTGTCTTCACGAACAATGACATTTACCTCAGCGTTCTTAAAGCCCTTTTCATCGAAATGCTTTTTGATAAGAATCTTGGCGCGGTTTATCAAGTTAGGAGTAATCTGGCTACCTTTAACCAAGCCCAACTTTTTCTGCAAGTCTTCACGCTCGCTTTTCTTCACTCCGCTATAACGGATATCAGTGATACGCTGACGAGGAGCGAGCTGAATACGAAGATAAATCTTGTTATCGACTATTTTATCAGCGAATATCTTCACGTCAGAGAACAATCCATGTCTCCAATACCGTTTAATAGCACTGGTTATATCATCACCCGGCACTGTAATAGTCTGCCCTACCGCCAAACCAGAAATACCAATCAAGACGTAGTCCTCATAGTTCTTAACGCCTTCTACCTTTATGTCGGCTATTTCATATTTCTTAGGTGTTCCATTATACAATATAACCGGCTGGTCATTTTCTGCAGTAGTTGTATTTTCTTGAGCATAACCAGTAGTACACAGACTGGAAATACTTATCAAGGTCAGTAGAGTAAGTAAAAAACGGTATCGCATTTGTTATTTCAATATTTGTTCACTTGTTTTGCCAAAACGGCGTTCTCTTTGTTGATAATCACAGATTGCTTTGCAAAGCTCTTCTTCCTTAAAGTCGGGCCAGAAAGTATCGCAGAAATATAATTCAGAATAAGCGCATTGCCACAACAGATAGTTGCTGAGTCGAACTTCTCCTCCGGTTCTAATCAACAAGTCTGGATCGGGCATAAAATTCGTCGTCAAATTTTGGCTTATTGTTTCATCTGATATTTCATCAGCCTTAAGTTCGCCTGCCGCCACCTTCTGAGCGATATGCTTCATTGCATCTGTCAGTTCCCAGCGCGAAGAGTAACTAAGAGCCAGCACCAAGCACATACCCGTATTGCCTGCGGTATGTTCTATACACTCATTCAGTCTGTTCAATACATTTTCGGGCAATCGTTCCGCATCCCCGATAATTCGGAAACGGATATTGTTCTTCATGAAAATCTCCTCTTCGATAGAATCCATAAGAAGACTCATCAAAGCGGCAACTTCATCAATCGGACGGTTCCAATTTTCAGTAGAGAAGGTATACAGAGTAAGATACTTCACGCCCAAACGTGCAGCTTCTTCCGCTATAACATGTACTGTCTCGGCACCAGCCTGATGACCGAAGGAGCGTTTCTGCCCTCTTTGCTTTGCCCATCGCCCATTTCCATCCATAATGATGGCTATATGAGCCGGGATATGTGTCTTATCTATTTGCTCTTTATATGATGACATAGCAATTCCTTTTTTACCATTGTTTCGGAGCGAATCCGTAATAGTTTATTCGTCCTCTACTCATCATGCCGTTACCCCAAACAACCCAGATGAAATGATTCGGGTCGGCCACGCATGAATAGTTGTTTCCGTTCTCAGCATACAGTTGAGCAAAAGTCTTATGATTCTTGCCTACAGCAAAGGTCAACAGAGAGCCTGCAGTCGGTTTCCATGTCAAGCCGTGATCGGTAGAACAATAAATTGTGCTGAACGGATCTTTATATTTAGCGTAATCTTTGGTAGAAACAGCTCCACCAAAAGCGATGAGTTTCTTTCCGTAATAAAGAAGAGTTGGATTTTCGATATTCGGGCAGCGGCTGGTATCTCTTGAAGCGAAGTCATAAGCACTCCAGAAATCATCATTCGACTGACGTGCAGCTACAAAGCCATAGTCGGCTGACGACTGCGCCAACACTACCATTCCCTTTATCTCATCATTATAAGATGTAGGGATAGTATCGAATACATAATAAGGAACATTAGCGCTCAGCGCAGTTTCTTGTTGTTCAGACCAGCCATCTGCTACGGTATAGCTGATTTCTTTTGTATCAGAACCGGCTGTAAGCGCAAATACTGTAGCGCCACGCTTTGTGTTTACCGATGCCACAAGTTTAGACAACGCTACAGGAGCTGCCGGAGCTATTTCAGCATAGAGTCCGTCGCCATCCATAGCATACAGTTTTCCATCGGCCAAGAAATAAATCATTTCTCCACTAGCCAAAGCAGAGTATGAATCCACGCCTTCGGGCAATGCTATCTTAGTCCATGCGCTAGGCTGTCCCTTTTCAGACACCTTAGTATATTCCGCAACAGTTTTACATTCACTATTTTGTCCGAACACGAATATCTTTTGATTCAGATAAACCGCTTTTTGCTTTGTCAGCGCACCAGATACGAACGACGAGCCGATAACATCTTGAGTCCACTGCAAAGAATCGGGTACCTGATTATGAACGTTGACTTTCACCTTGTAAGGAGTTCCCAACGAGCCGTCGTACGCCATAACCTTAAACACGATACCTTCGGCAGGAGCTATAGAGAAGTCGAGAGAATCTGTATTAGTCCACAGTGTATCCTTAGCCTCTTCGCCCTTCTTCGCTATCTTTCCATAAAGTATATACGGAGTGTCTGCTGAGATATTAGTTATTACCTTAGAGATATCAGTACCAACGGGCAGAGAGTCTTTGTTTGAGATTTCATGCTTCAACTGATCGATAGTGAAAGGATACCTAGCCATCGACATGGTATCGACATAAGCAGAGTCATTACCACTTTTATCTTTTCCGATTCGCTGAATCTTCAGTGTACCCAACGAAAACGACTTGATACTTGCTTCCTTACTATATGTTATTTCTTGCGTATCGTCACTTAGACAAGAAGTCATAAAAATCGCCACAGAAAGAAAACCGACAATGATTGCGGGTATTATTTTCATTTTCATCTACTATACAGTTCTTTTAAAATATACAATTTTACAAATTGCAAAAGTAGATGTTTTTTTTCCCAATATGAACTTTTGCCATAAGTTTTATATAAAATTATGGATAGAATCTACTTTTTAATCTGTAAAACAGGACATTTTTCAGACCAAAACGCCTTAATTTTATTGCTGATAATGCTCTGTAAACACACCGTCGCGCAACTCACAATCTGATGCAAAGCCGTGGGGAACTACCGGAGCTGGAACGCCGTCTTTCAAGACGCAGCGGGCGTGTTCTATAAAGATTTCATCCCATAGTCCTTGGTCTATAAAAGACTGCAACAGACAAGTGCCGCCTTCTACCAGTACCGACTGCACCTTATTTTCGTATAGTACTTTACAAATCTGCGGAAGTATATCCTGAGTAAAATCGAGCGTGTGGTATATAATATAAGGAGTAGACTCTTTAACCTGCTGTGTAAATACCCATGTAATCTGGCTTCCGTCGAATAGATGCAAATCTGACGGCAAAGTCAAATTGCGGTCTATCACCATACGTATCGGGTTAGCTCCCGACCATCCACGCACCGTAAGCGAAGGATTATCGAGCAGTGCAGTATTTCGTCCTACAAGAATTGCCTTATGCTCAGCGCGTTGCTTATGTACATAAAGACTTGAAATAGGAGTAGACAGAACTTTAGCCGAACCGCCTTCACGGCGCACATCGATGAATCCGTCGGCCGACTGCGCCCACTTCAAGGTGATGTACGGACGTTTCTGAGTATTGAATACCACAAAACGACGTATCAAATCACGACATTCTTGTTCAAGCACACCGACCGTTACCTCTACCCCACCATTTCTCAACTTCTGAATGCCACGACCGGCAACCAATGAGAAAGGATCGACACAGCCTACAACAACACGAGGTATGCCCATGCTCAGAATCAAATCGGCACAAGGCGGAGTTTTTCCGTAATGCGAGCAAGGCTCTAAGCTGACATATATGGTAGAACGCTTCAACAGCGACTTATCTTTTACGGAACCTATCGCGTTCACTTCGGCATGACCTTCGCCGCAATGCACATGATACCCCTCTCCTATTATCTTTCCGTCGCATACCACCACGGCTCCCACCATCGGATTAGGAGCTGCAGTACAAAGTCCGTTGCTCGCCAATTGTATGCAACGTCGAATATATTTTTCATCTTCCGTCATATCGATATTCCTTTTATTTTTACTTTTGCAATTAAATGTTTCTTTTATGCATCCAGCTTATAACTACATAAAGCAAGCCATCAACGGCCAATATCCAGACACAGAGGCATCGGCCATAGCCAAAGCTATACTGACAGATGTATTCCAGCTGTCGACTACCGACCTATATGCGAGCAAAGATATGAATTTCTCTACCAACCAAGCAGAGAAATTAGAAGTTATTATCAACAGACTCAGAGCGAACGAGCCTTTGCAGTACATATTGGGCAACTGCTATTTCTGCGGATTAGACTTTCATGTAGAACCGGGCGTACTGATTCCGCGCCCAGAAACAGCAGAGTTGGTAGAATGGATAATATCCGACCGTAAAGATAACGATTCACCCATACGCATTCTCGATATCGGTACCGGTAGCGGATGCATATCTATATCATTGGCTAAGAATCTGCCACAATCGGAAGTGCACGCATGGGATATTTCGGAAGATGCCATCAGAATAGCCTCCGACAACGCCAACAGACTCGATGCGAACGTAAGATTCCGACAGACCGATGTGCTTGGACAAGTACCTACAGACACCATGACGAACGTCATCGTCAGTAATCCCCCTTATATAACCGAAGCGGAACGTACAGACATGGATGCCAACGTAACCGACTGGGAACCAGATACAGCACTATTTGTACCCGACAACGCCCCGCTGTTGTTCTATGAAAGAATAGCCGACATCGGAAAGCAGATATTAACACCCGACGGCACCCTATACTTCGAGATAAACCAACGCTTCGGCACCGAGACCGTAGATATGCTACACAAAAAAGGATACAGAAACGTAGAATTGAGAAAAGACTTATCGGGCAACGACAGAATGATAAAAGCAGAAAGACCATGAAAGAGTACTCTGAAAACGAACTGAGAAACAAGGCGGAAGCATATTGCTCTAGCGCAGAACATTGCAGTTGGGAGGTAGAAAACAAACTGAAACAATGGGGAGCCTCGGATGAAGTGGCGCAAAACATAATAGCCCATTTGCAGAAAGAAAGATACGTAAACAACAGTAGGTTCTGCCAAGCCTTTGTGCACGACAAATACCTTTTCAACCGATGGGGACGTCAGCGCATACGCCAGGAGTTACGCATGAGACAGCTGGACGACAAAGACATAGCGTGCGGAATGGAAGAAATAGACGATAAGGAATATATGGAAGGACTGAAGTCTTTACTGCTCAGCAAAAACAGAAACATTAAGGCACGCAACGACTACGAACGGGCGCAAAAGCTGATGCGCTATGCCGCTGGACGAGGGTTTTCTATAGAAGAAACAATGCAATGCATAAAAATGGTCACCGCGGATGAGTATTTTTACTGACATACGCGAGTTCTTTTTCCCACGACTGTGCGTGACTTGCGGTGCGCGACTATTGCAAGACGAGAAAGGTCTGTGCCTGCGGTGCGTTCTCGACCTACCTTACACTCACCTATATAATACGGGCAATGAAATGGAGAAATGTTTCTGGGGACGCTTCCCGATAGAGCGGGCCTCAGCACTTCTTTACTATGCCAAGAAAGGAAAAGTGGCAGACATCCTACACGCCATGAAGTACTACGGACAAAGACGATTATGCGTAGAAATGGGTAGACAGATGGCGGAAGAACTCATTCCGCATCATTTTTTCGATGGCATAGACTATATCATCCCTGTTCCACTGCACCGTAGCCGACTACGCAGCAGAGGATATAACCAAAGCGAACTGTTGGCACAAGGTATATCCGGCAAAACAGGCATTCCACTTCTTATCGATGCCATAGTACGCACCCGAAACAATGTAACTCAGACACATAAAGGAAGATACGCACGATGGGAAAACGCTAAAGAGCTATTCTGCAAAAGCAAAAAATGTCCCGACATAGAGGGTAAACACGTGCTGCTTATAGACGATGTGCTAACCACAGGAGCCACACTCATATCGTGCGCCGATGCCATAGCAGATATACCCCAAATACGCATCAGCATTTTAACGCTAGCATGGGCAAAATAAAGTTGTTTAAGCACTTTTATCAAAAAAAAGTCTGCATACTTTTCTTAATCCGTTGGTTTTGCATACATTTGCGCTAATATTTATTATCCGACATTATTTAGTTATGAAAGCTTTGGAAAGACTATTCGCAGAAAAACTATTGAAAGTTAAAGCTGTAAAAATTCAGCCGACAAGCCCGTTTACTTGGGCATCGGGATGGAAATCTCCGATTTATTGCGACAACCGTAAGACATTGTCATACCCAGCACTTCGCAATTTCGTGAAATTGGAACTTTGCCGCGTCATTCTTGAAAAATTCGGAGAAGTAGACGCTATTGCCGGAGTTGCTACAGGAGCTATCGCTCAGGGCGCATTGGTGGCAGAAGAATTAAACTTGCCGTTCGTATATGTACGTTCAAGCCCCAAAGATCACGGATTGGAAAACCTTATCGAAGGCGAACTTCGTCCGGGAATGAAAGTTGTTGTAGTAGAAGACCTTATCTCTACTGGTGGCAGCAGCTTGAAGGCCGTTGCAGCTATTCGCAACAACGGATGTGATGTTATCGGTATGGTAGCTTCATTTACTTATGGATTCAACGTTTCTGTTGAAGCATTCAAGGAAGCTAAAGTAGAATTGGTTACATTGACCAACTACAGCGCTGTACTCGACGCTGCCCTCAAGACTAACTACATCAGCGAACAAGATATCCCTGTACTGCAGGCTTGGAGAGAAGATCCGGCTCACTGGACTGGAAAGTAATAGAATATACTATCTGAATATTAAAAGACGCGGCTTGCACACGGAGCGCACGGACTGTTCTGCACAAAAGCAGGCGCGTGTGGCATTCCTATGTAAACCGTGTCTTTTTTATGCATAATAATAACATAAAGAAATGGCCCAATACGAAAGTAGCATTAAGCATATACCTTATAGCCAAGAGCGAGTATACAATAAGTTGTCAGACCTGAACAACCTCAACTCTGTAAGAGACCGTCTGGATTTGATTAAAGACAAACTCGACGGGAAGTTGGAAGACATGACATTCGATTCTGACTCTCTCACCCTGAAGGTGCAAGGATTCAACCTTACTCTGCGTATCATAGAGCGCGAACCTTTGAAATGTATCAAATTCGAAGGCGACAAAACTCCTATCCCATTGAACCTTTGGATTCAGATTTTACCCGAAGGCATGGATAACGCAAAGATGAAAGTAACCATCCGCGCCGAAGTAAACATGTTCATGAAAGCGATGGTAGCCAAGCCTTTGCAAGAAGGAGTGGAAAAACTAGCAGACATGCTGTCTATGATTCCTTATTAATAAGTAGAAACAATACAAATCAACATTAAAAATTTTATCATGGCTCAGAAACTTTGGGAAAAAAGCGTTCAAGTAAACGAAGAGATTGACCGCTTCACCGTAGGACACGACCGCGAGATGGACTTATATCTGGCTAAGCATGACGTGCTGGGGTCAATGGCTCACATCACCATGCTTGAAAGCATCGGCCTGCTAACGTCCGACGAGCTCGCCATATTATTGGAGGAACTGAAAAATATCTACACCACCATCGAGAAAGGTGATTTCGTAATAGAAGACGGAATAGAAGATGTGCATTCGCAGGTGGAACTTATGCTTACACGCAAACTTGGCGACGTAGGCAAAAAGATACATAGCGGACGCTCGCGCAACGACCAGGTACTGGTGGACTTGAAATTGTTTACACGCGAACAGATAAAGCAGGTGGCAGAAGCTACAGAAGATTTGTTTCACGTGCTGATTTCCCAAAGCAACAAATACAAGGATGTTCTAATGCCGGGCTACACGCATCTGCAGATAGCCATGCCATCTTCTTTCGGACTTTGGTTTGGCGCATACGCTGAAAGCTTGGCCGACGATATGCTGTTCTTGCAGTCGGCTTATAAGATATGCAACCGCAACCCGTTGGGCTCGGCTGCCGGATACGGTTCATCGTTCCCGCTCGACCGTGAGATGACTACCCGTCTTCTGGGTTTCGACTCGATGAACTACAATGTAGTCTATGCACAGATGGGACGTGGCAAGATGGAGCGCAACGTAGCATTCGCCTTGGCATCTATAGCCGGAACCGTATCAAAGATGGCGTTCGACGCCTGCATGTTCAGCAGTCAGAACTTCGGATTCGTGAAGTTGCCCGACGAATGTACTACAGGTTCAAGCATCATGCCGCATAAAAAGAACCCCGACGTATTTGAGTTGACACGCGCCAAATGCAATAAATTGCAGGCACTTCCGCAGCAAATCATGATGATTATGAACAATCTGCCGTCGGGATATTTCCGCGACTTGCAAATCATAAAGGAAGTCTTCCTCCCCGCATTCAGCGAGTTGAAAGACTGTCTGCACATGGCAGCATACATCATGAACCGCCTCAAGGTAAACGAACATATCCTCGACGATGACAAGTATCTCTACATATTCAGTGTAGAAGAAGTAAACCGACTGGCCTCTGCAGGAATGCCATTCCGCGATGCCTACAAGAAAGTCGGTCTTGACATCGAAGCCGGAAAATTCACTTCCGACAAGCAGGTACACCACACCCATGCCGGAAGTATCGGTTGCCTTTGCAATGACAAAATTGAGGAATTAATGAGTCAAGCAGTAGCCGGATTTGGTTTTGAAAAAGCCGAAAAAGCCGAAAAAGCACTCTTAGGAAGAGAATAAAATACAAAAAACGGTGCAAATGTTTGGAGCGTATTATAAAACTCCCTACATTTGCACCCGTTAAAAATATGCGGAAATAGCTCAGTTGGTAGAGCATAACC
>FR881236.1:40656-50624 GCA_000434735.1 Bacteroides sp. CAG:530 | reverse complement strand
ATGTCGGAAACGGAACAGGCGGCCTACAAAGCACACCTGCTAGACCAGATGGTGCAGAACGACGAAATAGACTCCGCAAAAGAAGAGGGCCGCATAGAAGGTCGTGCCGAAGGCATAGCCGAAGGATGGGCACGAGGCGTGGAGAAAGGTAAGGAAGACGGTATCAGCGAAGGTATACGTAAAACCGCCGCCGGCATGAAAGCCGCCGGCATACCTACCGCCACCATAGCCACCATTACCGGACTCTCGGCAGAAGACATAGAAGCCCTGTAGCCGAAACGAGACAAAAGAAAAACTTATTCCTAATATAAAGCCATTGCCCCGAAGGGGACTTAAAGTGTTCTCTTCGGGGTAATGGCTTTTTTAATACCAAAACGATTATGAAACATTTGATTTTTATAAAAACCATATTACTGCTGTTCGTGGCACTGATAACCGCTTCGTGCAGCGCAAGAGATAAGGAAATCAGCTTTGAAGCCCTGCCGCAGCAGGCGCAGCAGTTCATAAAACAATATTTCCCAAAAACCGAATGTGCACGCATAGTGCAAGAGAAAGACAACGGTATCATAGAATATGATGTGTACCTTAACGACGGAACAGAAATAGAGTTCTGTACCAAAGGCGTGTGGACAAGCGTGGACTGCAAGTTTACCACCATGCCGGCAGGAATATTGCCAGAAGCGATAATGACAGACATAGCCAACCGTTACCCAAACGCCGTAGTGCATAAAGCAGAAAAGCAACTGGGTGGATACGAGATAGACATTAACGGATGGGAACTGTATTACGACAAGCAAGGCGTGTTTATCCGTGCTGTGATGGATTGGTGATATGCCGTCCGTTACGTATTGATACGTTAATAATGATGTGATTATGGCAAGGCTTTATTTAATGGAAAAAACGCTATTGCCGCTGCTGTTGTCACTTGTCATGGCATCGTGCGGTGGTAGCGTGAAAGAAATAAGCTACGACGCACTGCCAGAGAAAGCCCGGCAGTTCATCGGGTTATACTTTCAAGATATGGAATGTGTACGCATAGTACAAAATAAAGATAACGGAGCGACTGGATTTGAGGCGTACCTGACTGACGGTGCGAAGCTGGAATTCGACGGGAGGGGCGAATGGACAAGCTTGGACTGTAAGTTCTCCGCTCTGCCAAATGGTGTTCTGCCAGAAAACATAATTACTTACATTGACAACCGATACCCTGACGCTGTAGTGCGCAAAGCGGAAAAGCTGCCAAGCGGCTACGAGATAAACATAACCAGGAGAGGATCGTACTATAACGTGCACTGCACATTTGTAGGTGCAGGACACCTGATAACTGAACATTAATTCTAAAAAAAAACTGTAACTTATGATAATGTATGACAGTAAGATAGCACGGCTTTTCACCGGCCGGCTAAACCCTTACGACTACGTCACACTGATGGGCGTGACTTTCACCACCGTTTCGCATACGGATAAAAGTATATGGGACGTGATGGAAACACAAATACACTGCCGCCAGTATGCCGAATGCTTCTGGGTGACTCTGTTGCCATCAGTACTGCTGGGATTGTTTGTGTGGTGGGGACTGGCACTGCTGCCGCTGTTTGCCTACTACATTCTCTACTGGGCGGAAATGCTGAAACTGGGACACTCGGCGTTTAATTTCGAGGCGGAAAAAGAGTGTGAAGAGGTGTGCTACTTCGTTATGCGCAAACGATTCGCCTGGCGCAAGTGGTACTGGAAGAAGGAATTGCCGCCGATAAAATCTATATGGGACTTATAAGAACAAAGTCACAATGATAAGCGCCGTTGCGAAACGTCGCCAAAGAATCCGTACTGCCCTATGTGCGGATTCTAGTTTAGTGGAATTATTATAATTTAAAATCACTCAACCAAAGAGAGTGAAATGGCTGCACCATAACTTGTGAGAGCCCGGGTGCAGCTTTAACTTCTAGCAAAATGATATTCATAATAAGGAGTAATCCTTATGTGGATTTTGAAAAGTACTTATTTATTCTCGTTTATAAAAAAAACGAGGGAAAAGATTAGTCCTCAGCTTGTGAAAGTAAGGGACTTTTTATCTATTTTAATTATTTAAAATCTCTGCCTGCATTTGTTGCAGGTCCCACAGTTTAGTTAGTTGCATAAGCGTATGCAACGATGTGTTAGAATCACAGTTATAAAAGGAAGCTCTTGTCTGTGAAGACGGGGGCTTCCGCTTTTTATTATTTTTGTATAATAACACAAAAAAACAATATATGAACTTAAAAAGAAAACATCACTCATTTACTAATGCCAAAGCGGTGATAGCGATGCTGGGTACTACCATGTTTACAGTGGCGTGCTCTACCGTCTATGATGACAAGACGGTGTATAACGATATTGAAATTCCGTTTCATGACGATTTCAGAACCGATACGGTAACTTACGGAAAGTTGCCGGCTGAACAAGCGCGGCGCATATTGAACCTTGCCGACCCGTCTGCGGCAATAGTGAATAAGGCGGACTATACATTCCGTACCGATGAGCTTATCAGCGTGAAACAGACCGCCGAAGACGACTCGCTGCGCATAACCAGCTGGTCGGCAAAGACCGTCTATAAGGTTAAACTGGAGATGTTAATCCCCGAAGCGGGCGAATATCTGCCGGTGGCTTACTTCGACTCAATACCCGCTTTCTCACGCTTCGAGTTCAAACCATCGTGGGTGGGCAAGCGAAACGTGTGGCGCAGCGCCAACGGCGGATTCGTGAGCTTTGAATGTCCGCACCTCGACATGAAACGGATGGCGGTACGCCTTATCAGTGACGACGAACATCTGAAGAAACTGCAGCGTATAGACGCCAAGTGGACGTGCAGCTTCTCTAACTACAGTTGGACACCAACTGCCGGAGAAAGCTGCAGCTTCAGGGAAATGCGCCCCATCTACGCACGAGAATGGGTGGTGATAGTTACCAACTACGCCTATATGATGACTACCGCCGAGTACGACTACGTGATGTCGCACTTTGCCGAGGTGATGGGAGGCGATCTGTACAATAATAATAAGGAGGTGTTCACGGCCGAGAAGTATCAGGCTGAGAAAGCCAGGTTTAAGGCGGCACGCAACTTCGTGCTTGGACAGAGCAGCCCGGCATACGGCGGTCTGGGAGGCGGTAACGCATGGACGGTGACCGACTGGAATTTCTACGGACATTACGCCTCGTTCAGCGGATGGGAATCTATTGCGCACGAGTTTATGCACTGTTTTGACTACTCGCACGACAGTAACATGACTTATGCTGCAAAGACTGACGCAGGCGTGAACGTGGGGTGGACAGAGTTCGTCTGGCAGCTTCACATGTGGCTGAGCCATAAGGGTGACCTGCCTTATCTTGACCGTAACCTGCTGGGATTCCATAAGCCGGAGAACGCCAAGTACAGGGATTGCGGCATAAGAGATGTCTTTCAGGACGACAGTGTGCTGAAACAGAACATAGACAATTTCTACAAGAAGAGCCGACTGGTGAAATACTTTAATGAACACCCGTTGCACGCAACGGCAGGAAAGGAGGAACGGAAATGAAAAGAGACATTATTATAATAGGTGTGGCAACGCTTGGATTGGTGGCTTGCGAGAAGACCGAACTGCGCGAAACTACGCAAGACAGATACCTGCCGCAACCGGTAGACACGGTTAAGGTGACGGACAACTATTATCTGGACGGGTATTCGGCATGTACCGCAACCGCTCTGGGTGAGGGGCGAACGCTTAATGCCGCAAACCTGTTTCTGGATGGAGCTGAGCTGTATGTGGCTAACTTCGCCGGGAAGTGCGTGGACGTGTTCGACGCGGAATCACTTAAGTATAAGCGTAGCATGGCAAACGGAGAGCGCACCTTGGCACGCGACGTGTATGTGGAAGGCGACCATGTGTTTGTAGCCGCCGGAGACAGCCGTGAGGTGCAGATATTCGACAGGAAGACGGGCGCTTACCTCAGTCGCCTTGGCACAGGCAACTGGCAGGGGAGCAACGTGTCGTGGGCGGGATGTGTGTGCGCCACGAAACGCTTCGCCTTTGTGCGCGACTCGAAAGAAACAAACGTGCGTGTGTTCGACCGTGAGGCTCTCGACCTCAAGGCTGCCAATAACAATACCGTGTTTGCCAGACTTGCCACAGGGGGAAACTTCATAGGTGGCAGAGACGAACCTACAACGGAATCATACGACATGGAAGTGATAGGCGACTCGCTCTACGCATTCGTTCCACGCACAGGCGTTGTCTACGCATGGAACGTAAACGAGATAGCGGACAAGAAGGATAAAACGCCCGTATCTGTAACCACGTCAGGCGGAGTGAAGATACGTTCTGTGGCGAGAGGCAAAGACGACGCAACTCTGTTCGTGGCCATGCAGAAGAACGGCAATACGCTGCTGGCGGAAATGACCGTAGCCGATTTTCAGAGCCGCAACTTTGGCGCTCCGCTCCGTCAGTTCGCTGCCGACAGCAGGGTGACGTTACCATCGCAGCCCGTCATAGCATACGTTAACGAAAGGCTTGTGATGACCAACGGCGATAAGTTGGAGCGTTGGGAGATACGCAACAATCCATCGTATATAATACAGCCTAAAAAAAACCAACCTTAATACGGTTCTCATCATTAATTAAATAGTTTGTTTAGATTGCTAAATCTTTTTTCTTTTTTTAGGCAACCGGCTTGCTCAGAGGTGATGGCACTTCTGGCAAGCCGGTAT
The DNA here is from genome assembly GCA_000434735.1 of Bacteroides sp. CAG:530. GTDB lineage: Bacteria > Bacteroidota > Bacteroidia > Bacteroidales > Bacteroidaceae > Phocaeicola. The sequence goes on along the minus strand of FR881236.1, from coordinate 45,901 downwards.
TTTTTTGTCATTATGATGCATGGTTTCAAGTTCTATAAACGATATACAAAAACGGAAAATACAATCAGGAGAAAAGGCAAAGCGGTCTCACCGATGAGGCCGATATTTCAAATATCAACTTAATCTAATGCTTTATGATTTTAAAAATGAAACTGAACTTGAATGTGCTGAAGAAATTCAGAAGTGTGTATCACGACAGACTGCCGCTGTTATCCATCGGCTGGCCAATAGCGTTGGCATATCGTGCAGGGCAATGAACCGCTGTACTTCTGTGCGGATGGATACGCTTACCAATCACAATCCGAATCCTTGCCTTAACACGCTGACCAAGATTCTGGCTTATCTGCTGCATACCGCACGGCTCGCTATGCGTCTGCACGTACTATGCAGGATGGTGGTGCGCAGTCAAAAGGAGGGAGAGAATATAGTAATCCGCCTGCACACCCCGGAAGATCCGCTGTCAACCGGTGAAGAATTGCTACTGCTTCATCGCCCGAAAAGGCTTGCCCAATCAAGCCGTTACGGCTGTTTGCGGCATTTGGTAAGGCGCATATAAGAAAATTAAAAAATAATTTGGTAAACCGATTCAAAGCCATACAGTGACGCGGTGGCGGTGTTGTATCTTTGTAATACGAAATCGATATCGAACGTATTAATACAAAGAACAATGTTTAATTTTAAAAAGTAACAAAAATGGAAAAATCAGTAGCTTATTCAGTAGTAGCAAGAACAGACTTTAAAGACCCTAACAGAGAAAACAAATTGTATTATGCACAGGCGCAAGCCAGAGGTGAGATGAATATCCGTGAGATAGGACATCGCATACAGCAAATGTGTACCGTGACGTATCCTGATATCATGGCGGTGCTCTGTTCACTGTGCATGGTAATGAAGCAGGGACTGATGGCAGGCGAGATAGTAAGATTGGGCGACTTGGGCAGTTTTAGAATTGGCTTGCGAAGTGTGGGCGCAAAGACGGAAAAAGAGTTTACCCGAGCCAATATAATACGTGCTCGTTTCAACTTCCACCCAGGAATAGACATGGCCGATTTATTGAATAGCTTGAATTACGAGCGTGTACCGGTCCTCGCAAAGAAGAAAGAACAGAAGTAGACTTATGAAAAGAAGATGAGCAGCCATAGCGGTTGCCATAAATAAAAGAATCCGCAGTGCTTGGTAAAACAAGTGTTGCGGATTTTTTTGTTTTCTCTATATATCAGAAAGCTTCTGTCATATTAAAGTAGAACAGGTTCTGTTTGTTCACGAAGTTACGTCCGTAGTCGAATCGTACGTTCATGCGAGGCTGTACTTCTATGCGCAAGCCTAATCCGGCGTTGGGCAATACGCCTTCTATCTTTCCTGGGGTAGGACCCATGAAGCCTACGCCTCCCCAAGCCACATATCCCAAGTGACTGGTGATGCGTTTTAGCCATGTGCTGCGGTCGGTATTGAACATCTGGCGGTATTCTACCAAGGCTACATGCGAGCTTTTATCGCGATACTGCCCCATGTAATATCCGCGCAGGTCGAACGGGGTTCCGCTCAATGCGTATTTAGTAAGAGGGATGTGCCGGCCAAAAGTATTTTTTGATTGTAGTGTCCAAGCCAACACTTTGCGTTGACCTACCGATTTGTATTGGCGGTAGTCAAGCTCCAAGCGGTAGAAGTTCTTGTCACTGCCTAACCATTTTTGATACATTATACCCCTCAAGTCTACGTATGTGCCACGGTAAGGGTTGGCTGGAATATCACGTGTGTCGTAAGAAAGAAGGAATCCGATACCGGAACTGAAATTCTTATATCCGTTTTCATCGCCTCCGGCTGCAGCATAATCAGCTTGTTGAGGCAAGTGCTTGGCGGGATCACTTAGTTTATCGTACGAGATGTCTATCTGCGGGCCAAAGAATATATCGCTCTTTCCCATGCGGAACAGGAACCACGGATTTACTTGGAATCCGCTATATCTATATTGGCTGGTAGAGTCGCTTCGCTCATAGTTCTTATTGGTGTTATAGCCTATACCGTAGAAATTCTCTCTAGTATTCTTATAATTCAGAACGCCGAAGATGCGGAACTTATCGTCCTTAAAGAATAATTGTGGCTTTACCATAAGATTCAGTCCTCCGCCTTCGAACATGAATGCCAACGCCATGGGGATTACCGAACGTCGCATCGTGGTGTCTTGTGGATTCATGCGGAAAGTCATCAATGCACTACCGCCAATCAGAAAACCAAAGTCGGGTGTGTAACTTGGTCCTCCTAAAATGTTATAATGGAAGTTGCGCTGCGCTACACGCTGACGGTGCAACTCTTTTTTTGTCAGTATGGTTGTAGTAGTGGAATCAGTTTTTGCTAAAGATTCTTCTTTAGCTACTGTGGTGAAAGTGACTGATAGGGCGATAAAGAATAATATGTATTTTTTCATCAATTTGATATGAATGTTTCAGTGTGACAAAGTTACGGTTTTTGAAACGATAACGAAGCACTTTTTTTAAGACTTTATGGTATAAGGCCATGGTTTTACTACTTAAGTAATACGTATTGATAAAAAAATATAATGCTTTTGGCTGTTATGAAGTAATTTCCTAATTTTACAAAGTTTAATGAGTATGCTGTAGAAATCAGCTAATAAATATGAGTTATAATACTATGACAGTTATAGAACGTTTTTTGAAGTACGTCACCTTCGATACTCAGTCGGATGAATCGACAGGGGTTACTCCAAGTACTGCGAAACAGATGGTTTTTGCAGAGTATTTAAAGTCGGAGCTCGAAGCCTTGGGCTTGGAAGAGATTTCGCTTGACGAGAATGGCTATCTGTTTGCCACTCTTCCGGCTAATGTGAATCGTGAGATACCTACCATCGGCTTTATAGCCCATATGGATACAAGTCCAGATATGAGCGGAACAAATGTAAAGCCTCGCATCGTAGAAAATTACGACGGAAAGCCCATTGTTTTATGTGCAGAAGATAACATTGTTCTTTCGCCGGAGCAGTTCCCGGAATTGCTTGACCATGTAGGCGAGGATTTGATTGTTACCGATGGACATACACTGCTTGGCGCAGATGATAAAGCCGGTATTGCCGAGATAGTAGGCGCGATGGCTTATCTGAAAGAACATCCCGAAATTGAGCACGGAAAAATCAGAATCGGCTTTAACCCCGATGAGGAAATCGGATTGGGTGCGCATAAGTTCGATGTTGAGAAGTTTGGCTGTAAGTGGGCGTATACTATGGACGGTGGTGAAGTTGGCGAATTGGAATTCGAAAACTTCAATGCTGCATCGGCTAAGGTACATATTAAAGGACGCAACGTTCATCCGGGATATGCCAAGAATAAGATGATTAACTCTATGCTTCTGGCCAACGAGTTTATCTCAATGCTTCCGGCTAACGAGGTTCCGGCCGCTACCGAAGGATATGAAGGTTTCTATCACTTGATAGGCATTCAGGGAGATATTGAAGGTACAGACCTTTCTTATATTATTCGCGACCACGACCGTGCTAAATTTGAACAGCGCAAGAAATTTATCACCGCTTGTGCCGAAAAGATGAACGAACGTTATGGCGCAGATACTGTTACGGTATGTCTGAAGGACCAATATTATAATATGCGTCAGCAGGTAGAGCCGTTGATGCACATAATAGACATCGCTTTTGCGGCAATGAAAGAAGCTGGAGTAGAGCCTAAGGTAAAGGCTATACGCGGCGGAACAGACGGAGCGCAGTTGTCGTTTAAGGGATTGCCTTGTCCTAACATCTTTGCAGGAGGATTGAATTTCCACGGACGCTATGAGTTTGTGCCTATCCAGTCTATCCATAAGGCAATGAACGTGGTGGCTAAGATAGCAGAGCTTACCGCTAAAAGATATTGATAAATATATATAAGTGCCGAATGCCGGATAATTAGAATCCGGTATTCGGTGCTTTTGCTTTTTATAATAAATAACCTTAAAGATTTTAGACCTAATTATGAAAACGACTCCTTTTACAGAGAAGCACATTGCTTTAGGGGCAAAAATGCATGAGTTTGCAGGATATAATATGCCTATTGAATATCCTACAGGTATAATCAATGAACACTTTACAGTTTGTGATGGGGTGGGCGTGTTCGACGTGTCTCACATGGGTGAGTTTTGGGTAGAAGGTCCCAATGCGCTTGCTTTCATTCAGCAGGTTACATCGAACAATGCGGCTGTTCTTACCAAGGGTAAGGTACAGTATACTTGTTTCCCGAATGAAACTGGTGGTATAGTAGACGACTTGTTGGTGTATTGCTTTAATCCGGAAAAGTATTTGTTGGTAGTGAATGCAGCCAATATTGATAAAGACTGGAATTGGTGTGTGTCGCACAATGAAGCGGGCGCTGAATTGACAAATGCATCTGATAATATAGGACAGTTGGCAGTGCAGGGACCTAAGGCTGTAGCAACATTGCAGAAGCTTACCTCTGTTAATTTGTCGGATATACCTTATTATAATTTCTGCGTTGGCGAGTTTGCCGGCGTGCCAGATGTTATTATCTCTAATACCGGATATACCGGAGCTGGAGGCTTTGAATTGTATTTCGATCCGAAAGACGCCATGAAGATATGGGATGCCGTATTCGAAGCAGGCGCCGAATTTGATATCAAGCCGGTAGGACTTGGTGCACGCGACACTCTGCGTCTTGAAATGGGATTCTGCCTGTACGGTAATGATATAGACGATACAACTTCACCTATCGAAGCTGGTTTGGGATGGATTACCAAGTTTGTTGACGGAAAGAACTTCACCAACCGTGCCATGCTTGAACAGCAAAAGAAAGACGGTGTATCTCGTAAATTGGTAGGCTTTGAAATGATAGACAGAGGTATTCCTCGTCACGGATATAATTTGACCGATGCTGAAGGACAAGTAATAGGACATGTTACATCTGGTACAATGTCGCCTGTTCGTAAAATCGGAATCGGAATGGGATACGTGAAAATAGAATTCGCAAAACCTGAAACCGAAATCTATTTGGATAATAGAGGACGTAAGTTGAAAGCTAAAGTGGTTAAACCTCCTTTTCGCAAGTAAGAATTAAACCTAATATTAACTATAAGAAAAATGTTTTTAGCATGAAGAATTTAATCTCTTCTCTTTTTGTAGGAGCTGCGCTCATGGCCTTTACTAGTTGTGGCGATGGGTCGTCGGCTGTTAAGCCCTACAACGAAGGCATCAACATCATCCCGATGCCTCAGACTTTGGTTCAGCAGGACG
>FR881236.1:0-40646 GCA_000434735.1 Bacteroides sp. CAG:530 | reverse complement strand
GACTTTGGTACAGCAGGACGGACAGTTTAAACTTGCCGATGGCATGGTAATCGGAGCTTCTACTCCGGAAGCGAAGACCGTAGCCGAGTTCTTTGCCGATAAAATGATGCGTTCTACAGGATACAAGTTCACTGTAGCCGATAAGGGTACTATCAACCTTACAATTGACGCATCGAAAGAAGGTAACTATGAGGCTTACGAACTGAATGTAGCTGCCGATGGCGTAAATGTTTCGGCCAAGACTCCACAAGGATTGTTCTACGGTATGCAGACTTTCTTGCAATTGTTGCCTGCCGAAATTGAAAGCCCTGAGAAAGTGAAAGGCATCAGCTGGACTGCCGCTGCGGTATCTGTAAAAGATGAACCAAGATTCCATTACCGTGGATTGATGATTGACCCATGTCGTCATTTCATGCCAGTAGAGGCTATCAAGAAGCAGATTGATGTGATGGCTATGTTTAAGATAAACACATTGCATTGGCATCTTACAGAAGACCAGGGATGGCGTATCGAAATCAAGAAATATCCTAAGCTGACAGAAGTTGGTTCTAAGCGTATCGATGGCGAAGGTACTGAATACGGAGGTTTCTACACTCAGGAAGAAGTGAAAGATATCGTGAAGTATGCAGCCGACCGTTTCATTACCGTAGTTCCTGAATTGGAAATTCCAGGTCACGAATTGGCAGCTATCGCGGCTTATCCAGAACTTTCTTGTAAAGGTGAAGCTATTACTCCGCGTGTCATTTGGGGTGTTGAGGATATCGTGATGTGTCCGGGTAAAGAAGAGGTATTTAAATTCTTGGAAGATGTTATAGACGAATTGGTGGCTTTGTTCCCAAGCGAATATTTCCATATCGGTGGCGACGAATGTCCTAAGGCTAGCTGGAAACAGTGCCCATTGTGTCAGAAGCGTATAACTCAAGAAGGATTGCGTGGCGATAAAAAACATTCTCCCGAAGAAAGATTGCAGAGCTACGTAGTACGTAGAATAGAGAAGTATCTTGCTACTAAGGGAAAAAAGATCATCGGATGGGACGAAATTCTTGAAGGTGGTGTAGATCCTACCGCAACTATTATGTCATGGCGTGGTGAAGACGGTGGTATCGCTGCAGCATCGGCAGGACATGATGTTATTATGACTCCGGGTTCTGGTGGTATGTACCTTGATCATTATCAGGGTGATTACAAGATTGAGCCTGTAGCTATCGGTGGTTATGCTACATTGGAAAAGACTTATAGCTATAATCCGGTGCCCGATACTTTGGTAGTACAAGGTAAAGAAAAGTATGTTAAAGGTGTGCAGGCTAATATTTGGTCTGAGTATCTTTACACAGAAGATATCCGCTCTTATATGACATTCCCGCGTGGTATAGCATTGGCCGAAATCGCATGGACTAACTTGGATCGTAAAGATTATAAGGATTTTGAACGCCGTATCAATAATGCATACGTTCGTTTGGATGAGCATGATGTGAAATACCATATTCCATTGCCTCAGCAGCCCAAGGGTTCTTATGACTATGTAGCTTTCACTGATAAAGCTTCGTTGGAATTCACTACTACACGTCCGTGCAAGATGGTGTATACTACAGACGGTAACGAGCCTACTGCAAAATCTACAGAATATACTGCTCCTATTAACTTTGACGACAGCGGTGTATTGAAGATTGCTTCAGTTCTTCCTTCGGGCAAGATGAGTAAGGTGCGTACTATCAATGTCGAAAAACAAGAGTTGGCTCCTGCCGCTACTGTTGAAAAGACAGAACCGGGACTTGTTATGAAGGTGACAGACGGTATGTATCTTGACATGAAGGCTTTCGACGCTGCAGGTAAAGAACCTATCGAAACTAAGGTAATCAAGGATTTGAAAGAACTGAAATCTTACCGTAAGACTTCTGATTCTATGCGTGGCATTCCGCAGTATGCATCAGTAGCCGAAGGTTATTTCAATGTTCCCGAAGACGGTGTTTACGTGCTTTCTTCTGAATATGAAAATGTTTGGGTGGATGGCAAGTTGGTTATAGATAACGGTGGCGAAGTTAAACGCTTTTCTCGTCGCGACAGAGGTGTTGCTCTTCAGAAAGGTTTGCATCAGTTGAAGGTTGTGTTCTTAGGACACATCGTAGGTGGATGGCCTTCAAACTGGAGCGATGGAGTCGTTAGATATCGTAACGTAAATGCTGATGAATTCACTCCGATTTCAGCTGATATGTTGGTTCATTGATTCAGAATAGCATATAAATAAAAAGAATCCGTCTATAGCAACTAAGCTGCATACGGATTCTTTTTTATGATTATTTCGATAAGGAATGTTATTCGTTAGATAGACAATTCATGCAATACGTTAACAAGTTCACGGTTGATAGGCTTGTCGTTCTTGATAGCTTTGTTAAAAGGTACATATACGATTTCATCGTTTTCGATACCGATCATAACGTTTCGTTGACCTTCCATCAGAGCCTGAATGCTGGCTACACCCATTCGGCTGGCGATAATTCTATCGTGTGCTGTAGGGCTACCGCCTCTCTGCAAGTGACCTAAGATGGTTACACGTACGTCGTACTGCGGATATTCGTTCTTTACACGCTCTGCATAGTGCATCGCTCCACCTGTAATTTCACTTTCGGCAACCAATACGATAGAACTACTCTTAGATTTACGGAAACCGTTTTTGATGAACTCTTCCAACTGGTCTACTTCGGTATTGAATTCAGGAATAATAGCAGCTTCTGCTCCTGCAGCGATAGCTCCGTTCAGTGCGAGGAATCCGGCGTCGCGTCCCATAACTTCCACAAAGAATAAGCGTTCGTGCGAAGTGGCAGTGTCACGGATTTTATCGACAGCGTCAAGGATAGTGTTAAGCGCTGTGTCATAACCGATGGTAGTGTCGGTGCCGTACAAGTCGTTGTCGATAGTACCAGGAAGTCCGATACAGGGGATGTCAAATTCTTGTGCAAGAATTCTTGCTCCACTCAGCGAACCGTCTCCGCCGATAACGACAAGAGCGTCGATACCTTCTTTCTGCATATTTTCGTATGCTAACTGTCTTCCTTCGGGTGTCTTGAACTCCTGACAGCGTGCGGTTTTGAGGATTGTACCTCCTTGCTGGATGATATTACTTACGTTTTGGCTTTTGAATTCATGAATTTCGCCTGTTATCAACCCTTTATAGCCATGATAGATACCTTTGACCTGCAAGCCGTTGTAGATTGCAGAACGTGTTACGGCGCGGATGGCAGCATTCATACCTGGAGCATCACCTCCTGAAGTAAGTATACCGATACATTTAATTGTTCCCATAAATGATATTTAGTATTGTTCTTTTATGCAAAAGTATTAAAAAATCATAGTGTCAACCAATAGAAGACGTGATTTTTACGAATTTCAACAATCTTTTAGAATGGCGTCTCGGCAAGCCTCCATCAGCCACTTTGGGGTAGAGGTGGCTCCGCAAATGCCTACAGAGGTTACGTTGTCGGTAAGCAGCGATAGGTCGATGGCTTCCGGACGGTCTATTCTGTAGGAATTTGGATTTACAGACAGGCACTCGTGGAATAGTATTTTACCGTTAGAGCTTTTATGTCCACATACAAAGAATACCAAATCGTGCGATGCGGCGAACTTTCTGATGTCAGGCATACGGTTGGCCACTTGTCGGCAGATGGTATCATAATATAAAAAGGTGGCTTGCGGCGAAATGTGCTGACTAATGTAGGCCACTATCTCGCGGAATTCATCGAGCGACTTGGTGGTCTGTGAATAGAGGCGGATGTCTTGCGTGAAGTCCAGCTTACGCGCTTCCTCTAAATTCTCTATCACGATGGCTTCTCCGTGAGTCTGTCCTACTAAGCCGAGCACTTCGGCGTGACCGTTCTTTCCGAATATTACGATTTGTTTTCTACGATTACCGTCTTGATTGTCGTATTCCTGTTTGATACGTTTCTGTAGACGCAGTACTACAGGGCAGGTGGCATCTATGATTTCTATGTGATTTCTTTCGGCGGTTTCGTAAGTCTCTGGCGGCTCTCCGTGTGCACGCAGTAATACGCGGGCGTTTTGAAGTGTCTTCAATTCTTCATGACCGATGGTTATCAGTCCCAGCCCTTTCAGGCGTTCACATTCTCTTCCGTTGTGCACTATGTCTCCTACACAGTATAGTGTATCTCCCTTCTGTAATTCTTCTTCGGCTTTACGGATGGCCGTTGTTACTCCGAAGCAAAACCCAGAACCTTCGTCTATTTCAACTTTCAGTTTACGCATTGATAGCTCTTTTATATTGGTTCATAAGCCATTCTTTCTGTTCGGCTATGCTCATGTGACTGTTGTCGAGAAGCAGAGCGTCGTCGGCTTTACGCAGCGGACTTACTGCACGGCTCTGGTCGATACGGTCGCGTTCTTCTACGTTCTTCAGAATTTCTTCGTATGGTTCTTCTTGTCCTTTGGCTTTTAGTTCGTCGTAACGACGCTGGGCGCGTATCTCGGCCGATGCCGTTACGAATATCTTCAGTTCAGCGTCGGGGAAAACTGCGGTACCTATGTCGCGTCCGTCCATCACGATGCCCTTTTCCTTGCCCATGTCTTGTTGCTGTTTTACCAATGCATGGCGTACAAAGCCCAAAGCGGCCACCTGACTAACATGTGATGATACTTCGAGAGTGCGTATGCGGTCTTCTATGTCTGTTCCGTTCAGACAAGTGCACGGTTTTCCTGTCTCAGCATCGAGCTGGAATGATATATGTATGTTATCAAGTTGTTGTTCCAACTCTTCAGCCTTTACGTTTCCGTCGGGGAAGAACAAGTCATGCTGAATGCAGTAAAGTGCTACAGCACGATACATAGCTCCACTATCTATATAAATGTAACCTATTTCTCGTGCCAAATCTTTCGCCATTGTGCTTTTCCCGCACGATGAAAAGCCGTCTATTGCGATGACTATCTTTTTCATATACGTCTGTATTCTAATTTGTTAATTATTTATGAGTTCAAAGATAATTCTTTTTGTTAAAATACTAAAGTCTTGTATACTTTTAAAAATGTTGCAATGTACTAGTTAGTATTGTAGGGATACGTTTTATAAGTTATCTTGGTTTAGTATGAAGTGCTGAAATTGAAAGAAAAAAAATCTTTTTTTTTGCGTGAAGTGTTGTGCATTAAAAGATTTGCGCTATATTTGCACGACAGAGAATTATTAACCCATTAAAAGTTATTTTATGGAAATTAAAAAATCGCCCAAAGCCGATTTGGAAGGCAAGAAGACCACTGGTGTTCTTATCGGTCTTGTGCTGATATTGGCAGCAATGTTCGTTGCGTTTGAATGGACAGAACGTGACGTTGTGATCACTGCCGATAGCGGTATCCAAGAGGTTGCTTTCGAAGAAGAAATGGTTCCTATCACGGAACAAGAAGAACCAAAACAAGCTCCTCCTCCTCCCGAGGCTCCGAAAGTGGAAGAAGTTTTGCAGATTGCAGATAACGATGCAAACGTAGAAGAAACTACTATCCAGTCTAACGAAGATAAAGGTGAAGCTGTAGAAATTAAGTACGTACCTGCAGTAGTTGAGGAAGAAGAGGTGGAAGAACAGCAGATCTTCCAGGTTGTAGAAGAGATGCCTGAATTCCCGGGTGGTATGGCAGAATGTATGAAGTTCTTGGCTAAGAACATCAAATATCCTACTATCGCACAGGAAAATGGTGTACAGGGACGTGTAATCGTTCAGTTCGTCGTTAACAAAGACGGAACAATCGTTGACCCGGTTGTTGTACGTAGCGTTGACCCTTACTTGGATAAGGAGGCACTCCGTGTCATCAAGGCAATGCCTAAGTGGAAACCAGGTAAGCAGCGTGGTAAGGCTGTACGTGTAAAATATACAGTGCCTGTAACATTTAGATTGCAGTAATCGATTTTGTCGACAATATTTAAATAGGCACGGATTAGGGCTTTGGCTGCTAATCCGTGCTTAATTTTTATCTGTTATTATATTTTCTATTATTATGAAACAGTTTGACCATAAGGCTTTACATCAGCAAATTCATCAGTATATTAAATCGTTAGGATATAAACGTGCTCCAGAAGGTTTGTATGATCCGATAGAGTACGTACTTGATATGGGAGGTAAGCGCCTTCGTCCGGTATTGATGCTTTTGGCGTATAATTTATATAAGGAAGATGTTGAGACTATCTATTCGCAGGCAGCGGGTATAGAGACCTATCATAATTTTACGTTGCTTCACGATGACTTGATGGATGAGGCTGATATGCGTCGTGGTGTTCCTACTGTTCATAAGAAATGGAATCCTAATACCGCTATTCTGTCGGGCGACGCTATGTTGATTCTTTCTTATCAGTTCATGATGAACGGTTGTCCGGCTCAATGCGTACACGATGTGATGGAAGTATTCGGACGCACGGCACTCGAAATCTGTGAAGGACAGCAATGGGATATGGAGTTCGAAACTCGCGACGATGTGGCGATAAGCGAATATATGGAAATGATTCGTCTAAAAACATCTGTTCTTTTGGGTGGCGCTCTTCAGATAGGATCTATCTTGGGCGGTGCTTCAGAGCAAGATGCGCTTGCGCTGTATCAGGTAGGAGTAAAAGCCGGATTGGCATTCCAGCTGCAAGATGATTTCCTCGACGTGTATGGCGATCCTAAGGTGTTCGGTAAGAACATCGGTGGTGATATTCTTTGTAACAAGAAAACGTTTATGCTTCTGTCTGCGCAGAATATGGCGGATGCTGAAACAAGAGAAGAATTGCTTTCGTGGATTAAGCGTGAAGACTATGTTCCTGCCGAAAAGATAAGTGCTGTGACATATATATATAATAAGGTGGGAATAGATGATGTGTGCCGTGCGGAAATCAATCGATATTACGATGAAGCGATGGCGTGTCTGGATCAGGTTTCGGTAAGCGAGGAAAGAAAAGCTAATCTGAAAAACTATTTGCTTAGTTTGATGGGGCGTAATTTGTAATTGCAGTTATGGCGACATTCATAGATACACATACTCATCTGTTTGCTGAAGAGTTCGACGACGACCGTGAGTTGGCGATAATTCGTGCCAAAGAAGCGGGGGTGACACGTATGTTCATGCCGAACGTTGATGATTTGACGGTAGATTCATTGGTTAATCTCTGTAACACCCATGAAGGGTGCTTTCCGTTGATAGGACTTCACCCTACGTCGGTAGATGCTGATTGGGAGAAACGTCTGGCGGTTATCGAAAGATGGCTTCGCTCTGAGCAGAAGTTCTACGGCATAGGTGAGATAGGGATGGACTTGTATTGGGATACCACTTATCGTAATGAACAGATGAAGGTGCTCGATATTCAGATTCAGTGGGCGATAGAGCGAAACATGCCGTTGGTATTCCATTGTCGCGAAGCTTATCCTGAATTGCTCGAAGTGTTGTCTAAATACCGCCATTGTAAGTTACGTGGCATATTCCATAGTTTTACTGGAACATCAGAAGATGCTGCTTCGCTGCTAGAATATCCAGATTTTATGCTTGGCATAAACGGAGTGGTGACGTTTAAGAAAAGCACGTTGCCCGAAGCGTTAAAAGAAATTCCGTTGCAGCGTATAGTGTTAGAAACAGACTCTCCGTATTTAGCTCCTGTTCCGTACCGTGGAAAACGCAATGAAAGTGCTTTCGTTGTTAAGGTGGCCGAGAAATTATCTGATATTTACGGTCTTCCGTTAGCGGAAATAGCTAGAATTACAACAGAGAACGCGTTGAAAGTCTTCTAAAATGTATGAAACAGTTTTTAAAGAATATTAATTTTTGAGATATTGCTCAACTTTTATGCGGCGAATGTTATGTAAGACGAAAAAAAAGAATACATTTGTAGCTGAAAAGACTGATAGACCCTTTCGAAGGGTTTGTGAGTGCTTTTAGCGGACGTGAGGAGAGGTGCTCGAGTGGTTGAAGAGGCACGCCTGGAAAGCGTGTATACGCCTAAAGCGTATCACGGGTTCGAATCCCGTTTTCTCCGCAAACTATTAAATTTAAATTATCAATTAATTAATCTTAAAAATTTAGACACACAATGAAAAAGTTATTTGCGATTCTTGCCGTAATGGGTGTCCTCTCATTCGGAATGACTCAAGCAGCTATGGCTCAGGATTCTACTGCAACAGCAGCTCCCGAACAGTCAGAACAAGTTGCACCTGCTACAGACGAAGCTGAAGCTCCTGCAGTAGTAGAAGAAACTAGTATGCATAAAGAATTGAAGACAAAGTTTATCGAAGGTGATGCAGGCTTTATGTCTTTGGTTGCTATTGCATTGGTTTTGGGTCTTGCTTTCTGTATTGAACGTATCATTTACTTGAGCTTGGCTGAAATTAACGCTAAGAAATTGATGGGTAAACTTGAAGCTGCTTTGGCTAAGGGTGATGTAGAAGGCGCTAAGGATATCTGCCGTAACACTCGCGGTCCTATCGCTTCTATCTGCTACCAAGGTTTGATGAGAATCGAAGATGGTGTAGACGTTGTAGAACGTTCTGTAGTATCTTACGGTGGTGTTCAGGCTGGTTACCTTGAAAAAGGATGCTCTTGGATCACATTGTTCATCGCTATGGCTCCGTCTTTGGGATTCTTGGGTACTGTAATCGGTATGGTTATGGCGTTCGATAACATCCAGCGCGCAGGTGATATTTCTCCGACAGTCGTTGCAGGTGGTATGAAGGTTGCCTTGATTACTACTATCTTCGGTTTGATCGTAGCGTTGATTCTTCAGGTATTCTATAACTATATCCTTGCAAAGATTGAAGCTATCACAAGCCAGATGGAAGACTCTTCTATCACATTGCTTGATATAATTATGAAATACAACTTGAAATACAAAAAATAATAATTTGAACGATGACTAAATTATCATATAAAGTATCGTACTACGTATTTTATGTCTGCATCGCTCTTATTTTAGTTGTGTTGGCATTATTCTTCGGAGTAGGATACAATCAGACAAATGCCGCAGGCTTGGTAGAACCAGCCAATACACCGGCATTGATATTCCTGATGTACGGACTGTTTGCCGTTACTGTTATCTCAACATTGATTGGTGCTTTGATTCAGTTCGGTGCAGCATTGAGAGATAATCCTAAGGCAGCTATTAAATCTTTCTTGGGAGTAATCTTGTTGGTTGTTCTGCTTATTGTTACTTACAACGCTGGTGCATCAGATGCAGTGGTATTGGGTGACGGAACTTCTTTTAGCGATGCTACTATGTTGAAGGTAACAGACATGTTCTTGTATTCAACTTATATATTGTTCGCTGTTGCAGCAATTGGTGTATTACTTAACTTGTCAGGTATCTTTAAAAGCTTGAAATAATATCGCATTGATTTAAAATTAAAAAGTAAGTAAAATGGGTAAGAGAAAAAGAAAAGTGCCAGGCATTAATGCCAGTTCAACGGCCGATATTGCTTTTATGTTGCTTATTTTCTTCCTTATTACAACATCAATGGATACTGACCGTGGTTTGGCAAGACGACTTCCGCCTCCGCCAGAAAACGAAAAGCAGAAAGACGATATTATTGTAAAGGAAAGAAATGTTCTCCAGATCCGTCTGAACAAGGACGACCAATTGATGATTGGTGGAGAATGGTCTGATATTAAGCAATTAAGAGAAAAAGCTAAAGAATTCATCGCCAATCCGAAGGATGATCCTAATATGCCTGAAAAGCATGCTAAGACACTTCCTTTCTTTGGAAACGTGATGATTACTGAAAAGCATGTTATTTCTGTACAGAATGACGTTGGTACAAGCTATGACGCTTATTTCCAAGTTCAGAACGAGTTGGTAGCAGCTTATAATGAGTTGCGTGACGAATTGGCTAAGGCTCAGTTTGGTAAACCACTTGCTGAATGTACAGAAGAACAGAAAGAAGCTATCAGTGATTACTATCCACAGAAGATTTCTGAAGCTGAACCTAAAAAATATGGAGGAAAATAATAATGGGAAAATTTAGCAAGACAGGAAAGCGTGAGATGCCTGAATTGAACACCTCTTCTTTGCCTGACCTTATCTTCACCATGTTGTTCTTCTTCATGATTGTAACAACAATGCGTGAGGTTACTTTGAAGGTACAGTTTAAAGTTCCAGCAGGTACTGAATTGGAAAAGCTTGAAAAGAAATCTTTGGTATCTTTCATCTATGTAGGTAAGCCGATGCCTGAATTCCAAAAGAAAATGGGTACGTCAGACCGAATTCAGTTGAATGATAAATTTGCTGAATCTTCAGAGGTTCAGGATTACATTTATCAGGAACGTGAAAACATGAAAGAATCGGATAAACCGTTTATGACAGTTTCATTGAAAGTCGATTCAAAGACTAAGATGGGTATCGTAACTGAAGTAAAACAGGCTCTTCGTAAAGCATATGCTTTGAAAATTAACTATTCTGCTTCTCAGCGTAAGTAAGATAGTGTATAGATAGAAAAAGGCTGTATTAGAGGATTTAATCCTTGTGATACAGCCTTTTTTGTTTTTGTATACAAGTCGTAAAGTTTTTGCTCTTTTGGCTAGACTTTAGAAGAAACTATAATTGTATGGTATAAAGCAATCAAGCCGAACGACTTATTTTGCAAAGTGTGTTCGGCTTGATTTTATTTTAGGACTATGATCGTTGCGGCATTAGACTTGCTTTTAGCAGTTTACTCCATATACTTCACGATGAATCTCATTCTTTATGTTTTCGAATTCATTGTCTATGTTGTCTATGCCAGCATACATCAATAGCAATGGCAATTCACCGTCTTCTTTTCTATATGGTGGCTGCATGTAATTCAAGTTGCAAAGTTCGAATCCGCAGCGTTTGTAGAAACCTATGCGGCGAGTACTCATTTCGTCTTCCGGTCTTTCCACTTCAAGTATTATTACTCCGGGATAAGTCTCTTTCAGCTTGTTCATTATTTTAAGACCATAGCCCTTATTGCGTATATGCGGAGATGTAGCAAGATGTTCTATATATCTGAATCCGTTTAACGACCATACGGTTATTAGTCCGATTACAGAGTCTGTCTCCTGATCTGTGATGCAAAGGCATTCAAATTTTGGGTTGTTATCCGTGTTTTCGCGTTGAAACTCGTTATCTCTTCGCTCCTCTTGTGGAAAAGCTGAGTGTAGCAGGTTTTCAACGAACGCATAATGCGGATGACTTGTAGTAATAGGGTTAAATGTAATCATATCACTGTTTTTATTCGGTATAGAAATAGATCATTCTTTCTAATGCTCTTTGGCATACTGGGCAGAACTGCGGACCGTCGTTTGTCTTCATTCTGCAGTCTGTAGTAGGGCGATAGATACCTTTCAGCGTATATCCGCCACCTTCGTAAGCTCCAACTTTATTGTATATCTTCTTAGGGTCTGTTTCCGGTTTGGTAGGAATAGGAGTTCCCTGCTGTACCATATCTTTCCACTTATCTTCAAAATGAACCAAGGTAGTGATGTTCTGTTCCCATGGCTCTATCTCATACGGATATTGCGAGCTTGGAGTCTCGTCGTAAGCATATTCGTCGGCTAATCCGCCAAAGCTATGACCGAATTCATGTACCACTACAGGCTTGAACATGGTATGGTGAGCTGTAGTTAGCGTATACGAGTTGTATATACCTCCACCACCGTATGTATCTGTGTTGGCGAGTATGATGATATGTTCATACGGAATGCCTGCTAGCCAATTATGTATAGCCTTTACGCTGCGTGTAGTGAGATAACGGTCAGAGTAGAAAGTGTCGAAATGAGAGCTGACAGCTGTAGTTTTCCATTCATTGTTGCGAGGAATGCTTACGCCACTGTCTTTCGACGGACAAGCTACTGCCACTATGTTGAATCTGTCTTTCAGTCGTTTGAACGGTTCGTGCGAGAACAATGCATCGCAAGTAGCCTGAGCATCTTTGTAGAACAAGTCCATTTCGGCTTCTGTATAACCCTCTGCCATGATGGCCACGTCGATACATTTATCTGACGAACCGCTTTTCAGCAGATACTTATGCGGAGTGATATCTTTCGTTCCACGCTGATGAATCAGAATATCTTTAGGACTTACCTCATGCGTTAAGCTTGCCGATGTTTTATGATACTTATCTTTAAGTTCTATAGTAACTATAGCATCTTCTTTAGGGAAAGGTATTAAGTACGAGTTTTCGAATCCGCGGGTTACGTGTTTAGCCTCTTCTTCAGTCACCCATTCCTGGAACAGGCTTGAAAAAGAAGTACGATATATAATTGTCCCCGTTTTTTTATCCTTTACGGTTATCTGTCCGTTTCCTTCCACCGGAAGCTTACCCAGCGAGTGGCGTCTGCCTGCCCATTCTGGATAAGACACCAACTCGTCAAGACTGATGTTTTGAGAATTGGCATTACCGTTAAAAAGATAGTCAAGACGCAGAGTCTTATTCTCGAAAAAGTCCTCAAAATTTTGTGAATTAGCGGGCATTATACCGCATGTTGCCAATAAAGCAAGTGTAAATAATTGTTTTTTCATAATTCAGAGTTTGTAATTGCAAAGATAGGATTATCTATCGAATTAAAGCCAAACCGCATATAAAACTTATAATCCTTATTAAATTATAAAAGAATTATTCTATCTTTGCTCGGTAATAAATAAGATAATCAATGGGACATCATCAAATTGATAAGTTAGACGAACAGATTTTACGCTTGATAGCGGAGAATGCTCGTATCCCGTTTCTTGAAGTTGCAAGAGCGTGTAATGTTTCAGGAGCGGCTATTCATCAGCGTATTCAGAAACTCACTAATTTAGGAATACTGAAAGGCTCGGAGTTCGTTATCGATCCGGAGAAGATTGGATATGAAACGTGTGCTTACATTGGACTTTACTTGAAAGACCCGGAACAGTTCGATAATGTAACGGAGGCTTTGAAGCTCATTCCGGAAGTAGTGGAGTGTCATTTCACTACCGGACAGTATGATATGTTTATAAAGATATACGCTAAGAACAATCATCACTTGCTGAACATCATTCACGATAAGTTGCAGCCATTGGGATTGTCGCGTTCAGAAACCATAATATCTTTCCGCGAAGCCATCAAGCGTCAGATGCCGATACGGAACCTGGCGGATGATGACGAAGCAGAAGTTACCGAAGAGTAATCTGCGGTGTATTATTTGTGAACGTAGTCTACAAAGCTATAAGAGTAGAGGTGCTTTTCGTCTGTAGAATGGCATTCTCTACTTTTTTCTTGCCATACATTCAGGTCGATGGCAGGGAAGAATGTGTCGGCTTGCGCCTTGTCGTCATCTATTTCGGTGATGCACAAGCGGTCGGCTATGGGTAGAGCCTCTTTATAAAGGCTTGCTCCTCCTATAATGTATATGTCCTCATCTGCTTGGCATTGATTAAGAGCGTCTTCTAAAGAATGATAGCATTCCGCTCCGGCAAATTGTTGTTCCGAACGGCTCAGTACTATGTTTCTTCGGTTTGGGAGTGCCCCTTTAGGAAGAGAATCGAAAGTCTTGCGTCCCATTATGATGGTATGTCCGGTAGTAAGTGCCTTAAAGCGCTTCAGGTCGTTGGGCAACCAGTACAGCAATTTGTTCTCAAAGCCGATGGCAAGGTTCTTGTTTACGGCTACTATAATAGAAATCATACGTATGCTTTTTTGTTGTTATACTGATACGGCTCCTGCAATGTGAGGCCATGGGTCATAGTTCACTAGTTCGAAGTCTTCGAATTTAAAGTCGAAGATATTCTTCACGTCAGGGTTAAGACGCATTTGCGGCAATGGGCGAGGTTCGCGCGTAAGCTGTAGGTCTACTTGTTCCAGATGGTTCAGATAGATATGTGTATCGCCAAGTGTATGTACAAAGTCGCCAGCTTTCAGTCCGGTTACCTGAGCCATCATTTGCAGCAGCAGGGCATACGATGCAATGTTGAACGGCACGCCCAAGAAACTGTCGGCACTGCGTTGGTACAACTGCAAGCTCAGTCGTCCGTTGGCTACATAGAACTGGAAGAACGCATGACACGGCGGAAGATTCATATTGTTGAGGTCTGCCACATTCCATGCGCTTACTATGATTCTGCGTGAGTCGGGATTATGCTTTATAGTCTCTACCGCCTCGCTAATCTGGTCAATGAAACCTCCGTTATAATCGGGCCATGAACGCCATTGATAACCGTAAATATGACCCAAGTCGCCGTTGGCATCTGCCCATTCGTTCCAAATTCTTACCCCGTGGTCTTGCAGATACTTCACGTTGGTATCACCTTGCAGAAACCATAACAATTCGTAGATAATTGATTTCAGGTGAAGTTTTTTCGTGGTTACCAATGGGAAACCGTCTTCCAGATTGAAACGCATTTGGTGTCCGAATACGCTGATGGTGCCCGTTCCGGTACGGTCGTCTTTACGTACGCCCTCGGTACGTATGCGATGTAATAAGTCAAGATATTGTTTCATTGTGTATTGAGGCCTGTTATTTATTTACTATAGCGAAAGATTTGTTAGTCTTTCTGTCGGCTTTTAGCTGATTAATCAGCTTTTTCTGTGACAAAGGTAGCTAAATTCTTAAGATAAACCTCTAAATTTGCATCTATATAGTCAAAGTAAAACCACTAAAGAGCGAATGATGAATCTTCCTTCCGATTTTGAAAAACGTACTAGTGCCTTGTTGGGCGAAACCGATTATCAGTTGTTTTCTGATGCCTTGCAGCACGATATACCGGTAAGTATCCGTGTGAATGTTGAAAAATATCCTCATGAAGTGCCCGGCAGTACCAACGTACAGTGGAGTCGTGCCGGACGTTATCTGGCTTCGCGCCCCACTTTTACGTTCGACCCTCTGTTTCATGCCGGATGCTATTATGTGCAGGAAGCTTCTTCTATGTTCGTAGAGCAGGCACTGCGTCAATACGTGCACGCTCCGTCGGTGATGCTCGACCTCTGTGCCGCTCCCGGCGGTAAGTCCACTTTAGCTCGTTCGGTATTGCCCGAGGGCAGTTTGCTGGTAGCCAACGAGGTGATGCGTAACCGCTCTCAGATATTGGCTGAGAATCTTATAAAGTGGGGACACCCCGATGTGGTGGTGACAAGTAACGACCCTGCCGATTTTTCTCCGTTGCGCCATCTGTTCGATGTTATTCTTACCGACGTGCCTTGCTCTGGCGAAGGAATGTTTCGTAAGGATGCCACTGCGATAGAAGAGTGGAGTATAGGGAATGTAGATTTGTGTTGGCAGCGTCAACGCCGCATATTGACAGATATTTGGGACTGCCTGAAACCGGGTGGACTCTTGATATATAGCACTTGTACGTTCAACCGCGAGGAGAATGAAGATAATGTGGCATGGATAGCCAATGAACTTGGAGCCGAGATACTTCCGGTCGATACATTGCCAGAATGGAACATTACGGGCAACTTGGTGGGAGGCGATTTCCCGGTATACCGTTTCTTGCCTCATCGTACTGTAGGCGAAGGTCTCTTCCTGGCGGTACTCCGCAAGCATGAAGGCGAAATAGAACGAATGCCCGAAGCGAAGAAGAAAAAAGACAAGAAAGCGAAAGGTGGAAAAGGAGGAAATACCGTGCTCACTGTCCCCAAGGAATTGAAACAATGGATTAATAACCCCGACGATTATAACTTTGCAGTGTCTGGCGAAAAAGTTACGGCTATATCATCGCGCTGGAGTGCCGTGTTCGACAGCCTTTCTTCGTATCTTCACATACTTCATGCCGGCATAACATTGGCCGAACTTAAAGGAAAAGACTTTGTTCCGCAGCACTCGTTGGCTATGTCTACCGTGAAAAACGATGTATTCCCATCGGTAGAACTCGACTATTCTCAGGCGATATCATATTTGCGTAAAGAAGCCGTTGTGCTCGATGCATCGGCCCCACGCGGATATGTGCTGGTAAAATACGCAGGCGTTCCGTTGGGTTTCGTAAAAAACATAGGAAACCGTGCCAACAATCTGTATCCGCAAGAGTGGCGCATCCGCAGCGGCTATCTGCCCGACGAGGTAGTTACCGTATTCCCTGTGGGCGATAGCGAATAATTAACCGTTTGTGTTAAAACGGCTTGCGGTATGTGCAGCCGTTTTTCCACTCCGAGCATCCGTAGGCGGTCTTGCCTTTTATAATAGTACCTTTACCACATAGCGGACAAGGTGTACCTATAATGGTATCTCCTTGTGGTGTAGCTGTAGCCTTCTTCTTGGCGGCTTTCTTTCGTGCCGCCGCTTTTTCTATCGCTTTGGCAGGAGTCTCTTCGGGCATAATGGTTACACGTCGGTTGGTATTGTCCGACAATACACTATTCACAATTTCTGCCACCATCTGCTTCAGTTCGTTTAAGAAAGTGGCGGCATCGTAACTACGGCGTTCTATCTCGCGCAACTTCTTTTCCCAGATACCAGTTAGCTCTGCCGATTTCAACAAATCTTCGCGTATCAGCTGTATCAGTTCCACTCCGGTAGGGGTGGCTATCAGGTTCTTTCTTTCCTTACGTATGTAGTGACGCTTGAACAGGGTCTCTATGATGGCTGCTCGGGTAGACGGACGTCCTATACCGTTCTCTTTCAGTGCATCGCGTAGCTCGTCATTATCAACCAACTTACCTGCCGTTTCCATGGCACGCAGTAAAGTAGCTTCGGTATACGGCTTTGGCGGCTGAGTCCATTTCTCGTTCAGGTCTGGCACGTGCGGACCGCTTTCTCCTATGTTGAACACAGGGAGAACTCGTTCTTCGTCGCCATCCTTAGTTTCTTCTTGTTGGTCTTTTCCGAATATCACTCTCCATCCCGGGGCTAAAATCTGCTTTCCGGTTACTTTGAACTCTACTTTTTCCACTTCGCCTAATACGGTGGTAGTAGAGAATTTACAGTCGGGATAGAAAACGGCTATGAACCGACGGGCTATCAAGTCGAACACCTTTTGCTCCATGTCGCTCAGTCCCTGCGGCTGTACTCCGGTAGGGATGATGGCGTGGTGGTCTGTAACCTTAGAGTTATCGAATACCTTCTTCGATTTTATTAATTTCTTTCCATACAGAGGCGCTGTGTACGCTTCGTAACTCTTCAGTCCCGCCAATATGCCCGGACACTTAGGATAAATATCATCACTCAAGAATGTGGTGTCTACACGCGGATAGGTAGCCACTTTCTTTTCGTAAAGCGACTGTATAAGTTGCAGAGTCATGTCGGCAGAGAAGCCGAACTTTTTGTTGCACTCCACCTGTAGTGAAGTCAAGTCAAACAGTCGGGGAGGAGCCTCTGTACCTTTTTTTGCCGATACATCCGTTACGGTGAACGGAGCATTGCGCACAGTCTCTAAGAACTTCTCGCCTTCTTCCTTGCTTGTAAACTTACCTTTCGTAGAGCTGAACGTAGTTTCTCTATACACAGTTTTCAGTTCCCAATAAGGCTCAGGTTTAAAGTTTTCTATTTCCAATTGTCGTTTTACGATGAGCGCCAACGTAGGAGTTTGCACCCTTCCTATAGAAAGTACCTGTTTGTTCTGTCCGTACTTTAAAGTATACAGGCGTGTAGCATTCATGCCCAGTACCCAGTCGCCTATAGCACGACTCAGTCCCGCCTCATATAGCGGTTGAAATTCAGCTTGGTCTTTCAGCTTTGCAAATCCCTCGCGTATAGCTTCTTCGGTAAGCGATGAAATCCACAGACGTTTCACCGGACAGTGTGCACCAGCCTTCTGCATCACCCATCTCTGTATAAGCTCTCCCTCCTGTCCGGCATCACCACAGTTTATTATGCCGTCAGCTTTCTGCATAAGTCCCTCTATGATATGAAACTGTCGCTCTATGCCAGAGTCGTTAATCAGTTTAATACCAAACCGTGGCGGAATCATGGGAAGACTTCCCAAGCTCCACACCTTCCATGCCGGAGTATACTCGTGCGGCTCTTTCAGCGTACACAGATGGCCGAACGTCCAAGTAACTTGGTATCCGTTGCCTTCTATATATCCGTCTTTTTTTGTACGTGCACCGAGCACCTCGGCTATGTCTCGTGCCACACTGGGCTTTTCGGCAATGCAAACTATCATGTTGTTAAGAGATTGACTTTTCTATTGAAACTAATGGCAAAGTTAATGATTCTTGCCGAAATAACGAATTTCATGAGTGTGCAACTGTCGGCTTTGCGCCTTTCGTAGAATAAGTGGAGTGATGCGATAAAAGTCCGTCTTCTATAATGAACGATAAAAATTACGCACACTAAAATTGCTCGAAAAAGAATGCGAATCGCAAACCAAAGATTGCGATGGTTGGTTTGAGCCATCGTAATCTTTGGTTCTAATCATCGCAATGTTTTGTTTGAACCATCTCAATGTTTTTTCTTGTTCTCAAAAATCGATAGGAATCGGCCTTAAGAAGCCTTCTGAGTAGGGTTGCATCTGAATGTTTTTTGATGAAGGCTTGTTCGTAGGGGAATTGGCTTTGGTTTGTTTGGTAATATAGTATGACATACATAGTGATGGCATTTATCAATGTACTATAATCTAAAAATCTAGAGTGTCATTTTCTAATATTATTCTTGTGAATATGCCAATTGTTTCCATTATGACGACCGATACGTTGTATTAACATTATCATTAACTAACATCTTCAATCTACATTATTACACTGCTGTTATGAAGTCTTGTTTTTTCTGATATTTTAGCTCTAGTGATTATGGGATTATTTCATATAAATTCCAAAATTGCTTGCATCTGGTCGCTTCTAGTTAGTAGGTATGGTTTCTTGTTTTACAGTCTTCATATTTGCTTTATACCGTAACATTTAAATCTATGACAGACTTGTCAAATGAAGTGAATTTCATAATTAACCCTTCTTTAACAATGGTGCCTATGATTCTACTTGATGCAGTTTGCAAAGTGTCTGATGATAATGCTTTAATTATAGTAAAATAATTTCTGTTTTTTTCTTTGTTGATAACAATGATACCTCCATGGAAAGTCTTTGTTTTTGTTAGGAACAATCTCTTTTTAGTACGTACATTTATAATATAAAAGCCTAACTCATTCTCTTCTATTAGATATTTGCCTGAATTAAAGTTTTTGCTGGTGATTGAAAAGCATCTTAAATTTTGTTCAGTTTCATTGTCTTGAATTTCTTTTGAAGGAGAATCTGTTACGATCGTCATTTGTTTTGCAACGTCTTGTATTAGTACCATCGTTTCATTTCCTTCACTGATCTTTTCTTCTTGAAATTCTCTTGTTATTCTACTTGAATTATGTGTTCCTTTTTTATTTAGTTCTTCAATAGTTTTACCATAAAAATAAGCTTCCCAATCTCTATCTTCATCAGGTAGTCCAAAACGGGTATACATGCCTACATTATCTAATATAATACATTGTTTATTCCCATTTTTTCTTAGCCCACGACCGACTTGCTGAATATATTTAACTAATGACTTTGTAGGTCTTGCTAATTGAATAAATTCAATGTCGGGACAATCAAAACCTTCTGAGAAAATATCAACATTGACAATAACGTCTATTCTTCCGTCTTTGAAAGCTTTTATAATACTTTCACGTGCTTTTATAGGTGTTTTACTATCAATAGTTTCTATAGATACGCCACAATTGCGATATTGAGTACAGATGTGCTCACTATGTTCACGAGATAAACTGTAGATTATACCTTTTTTCCTAGAAACATATTTTTCATAGCTATTGTATAACTGAGCTCTAATTTGTAATGTATCTACGACTTCTGTTAATGCACTAATTTTGTAATCCCCATCTATGTCAAAATCCTTTATTGATTCAATTGATTTGATAATTTCAGAATTGTTAGGTATTGAATAATATTTGTATGGAGCTAACCATCCTTTTTGGGTGAATTCTTTAATCGACATTGATGGTATAAATAAATCAAAGATATTAGCAAACCCACAATTATTCATTCTCCATGGTGTTGCCGTTACGCCTAATTTTTTTGAATTTGGACAGTATTCCCAAAGTCTTTGATAAGAATTGGCAATAGCATGATGAGCTTCATCTATTATTATGAAATCGAATTGAAGATCTTTAATCAAACACCTATTAGAAGGATGTGTAATCGTTTGAATAGATGCTACTTGAATTGGTTGTGTTAAATCTCTTTTGTCTTTCATTGTGCCAGCTAAAACACCATGTATAATGTGATATTTGTCAAGGCTACGGGAACTTTGTTCTATCAGTTCACTTCGATGGGCAACTATTAAAATGCGATATTTAATATTATGTCTTAATCCCCAAACACTTATATCACGTATAATAGACGTGAATAATCGTGTTTTTCCTGTGCCTGTAGGCATTTGGTATAAAATATTGTCGATTACATTCCAATTGCTAAAGATTTTTTCTTTAGCAAACTGTTGATAATCACGCAAAGTGATGTCTTTCTGATAGAATTCGTTGTAATTAATCATTGGAAATCTTCATTAGGCGATAAGTTTTGTGAAATTGATTGTATTTCATTTACTTCTGCTTGAGATAAAGCTCTCCCTTTTGTTGTTGTCCATGCTTTACTAAATGAAATCAGATCATTAATCCATTTTAGTTTTTCAGTCTTTGTCCTAAACGATTCTGAAACTTTTATAGAAAATTCATCTTCAAATGTTTTAAATGAATTGTCATCTTCTTTACGTACATTCCAATTGGTATCTATAATTTCTTTATAATCTTGCAAGGTCATGAAGTCTGTCCAATCCTGCATTTCTGAATCATCATTGTCGTCCATGCGTTGGAAGCATTTTCCCTTAATCTTCTTAACTTTATTTTCCCAAGTATCACCGTAGAGATCTTCTAGTTTACTAAGAATACGAGTCTTTATATCTTTTTCAATTTGTCTGCCAAACTTTTTCCCTTCTTCTTGTAGATCTTTATTTTGCGTCTCCAGCCAAGCATTTAGTCCTTCAGGATTGTAAGACGAAATTTTTCTGTGTATTGCATTTTGATACTTCCTAAACCAACAAGTGTCAGCTCCAGCACCTTTTGATAATAATATTAGGCTTTTATCTTCAGTAGGCATGTCGCACAAGTAATCTATTAAAACATCGAAATATGTAGACATTTTATCTACCTGTTCTTTGGTGCTAGATGTTTGTGATAAGACGTTGTTTGAAATAAGATTCTCATTTAATGACGCAATTAATGATATGAAAGCATATGTTCCACGATTGCATTCTATGAATTGTTCGTATTCATCTTTATGCTCATTGCTCATTTTGTGATATACATATGCATAGCAATCTTTTATTAAGTTTGATACACGCCTTTGAGAATCATTCATTGCTTTACTTGCGTCAACACAATTAGTGTTATATAGGCATACATCAGTATGTTTAGTAAACTCCTTTGATGTTGCTTTTGGCAGTAATGATGATTGTGATAATGCTGTGTCAAATGGTTTGAATGCTAGTTTTGCTGAATCTTCGCCAATAGATATTTTTCGAGATAGAACACTGTTATTACCACTACCAAGTTGCTTTATAATTGATGAGCGTAATGCTTTTAATCGAGAATCTAAGCGTGGAGAATCCCAATTTAAATCCTCTGTCAAATCCAAGCGTAAACCAGGATTTACAGCCTTTTGGTGTTCGTTAATATCCATGAAAATCCTAAGTTGTTCTTCTGATGGTAATCCATCAAACGCAACAACAGGAATCGTATTTGTATCTTTATATTTTGATCCTGCATAGCCATATACTCTATGCTGACCATCAATGATATATGCTATGCAATATGCATTAGGAATAGTTAGATATCCTAACTTGGTTTTTGTGTCGTCAGAGCCGCCTGCTGCCTGTTCAAATTGAATTCTATTCTTTTTATTGGAGTCATCAAAATTGACAATAATAGTATTAGGAAAATATCCTCCTTTATCAATAAATTCTCCAATACCCTTTAATCTAGATGGAACAAGTAATCGCTGATAAGTAGGCATCGTTATTTGAGTATTGACTTTTGTTCTATGCAAAACAAAGCCAATCTTTAGTAATTTAGCTGGCTCTATTGATAACATATAATAATTATGGCCTCCCATTGTACCTTTTAGTGCAGGGATACGGATTTTTTCTTTATTAATACGCTCATGCTTAAACATTAATCCATAGAACTGATAAATCGCCGTGGATTTATATGACTTGATTAGACTGTTTATATAGTCATACGTATTATCTGTAAATTGAAAAATTTTATTATCGGCTAATCTCTTTTCATCATCACATCCTTCCGCAAATGTGTAATTACGAGTCGCAAAGATAAATTTTACTTTTTTCTCGTCGCCATATATTTGGCGTAATGCTTTTATTACCCCATCTCTGTAAAGACATATTTCACCTATCTCTTTTTTAAAAGATGCTGGTTTAAGCTTAGCGGTTGCTTTACATTCAACAACAAATATGGCTTCATCTCCTACAGCCACAACATCTAACTGATGTCGATCTTCTGGATTGTCTCCCCATTGAACAGATAAGTCTTCATCATAATTTAGATTTCTAAAACCTAAATTATAAAACATGCACCATATATCATCCTCAAGCTTCACTCCTTCAGGCTTGAGTTTCTGAATTTTAGCTTTATGTTTTGATGTGGATACTTCCTCCCATCCTTCAGCTATATAATCATCTAACTCGTTGATTCCAATACTTCTTGTATAATATGGAGTTTTTCTAGCTTTAAATTTCTTGATAAGTGTAGACTGGTCATCAGTCATATGATTTAAAAAATCTTGTTTTTGAGATATTGTTAAAGATACCATATTATGCTTATTTACTTGTTCGTACTGTTTGAAGAATTATAATAATTCATAATGAGTAATTCTGTCTCTTTTTCTCGTTTACCTGCATATGCATTAATAAATCGATGTGCTTCTATATACGTAATGTTATAGTTTGCATATAATTTAGTAAAATATGATTCTCCGTCATTGTCTAAAGAATTTGAATTGCTTTGCATGATTTTACACCCCTTGCTATTAAGTAGATCGCAAAATTCTTTTAGCTTTTCTTGTTCTGTATCATCAAAAACATTACGTGTATATTCTATGAAACTTGATGTGCCAGAAAGAGGACGGTAAGGTGGATCCATGTATAAAAAATTATATCCACGCCCTAAATGTTTTATCATTTTGTCATAGTTCCCAACATGTATATCCACTTTCTTAAGAAGTTCGTGATCTGACATTATTATATCTTTGTCGCAAATTTTTGGTTTTTTATATTTGCCAAAAGGTACATTAAATTTTCCTTTGGTATTAACTCTGTATAGCCCATTAAAGCAAGTTTTATTCAAAAATATAAAATATGCGGTACGTTCTTCTTTAGTTAAATCTTCATTATTATATCGCTCTCTAATTTGATAATAAAAATTCGTCTTTTTATCAATGTTGTCGAGCGCATAGAATTCATTACTAATATCATTTAGCAACTTAATCAAGAGTTGTGGATTGTTCTTTATCATTTGGTAACAACACATCAAGTCTTTATTAACGTCATTAATGATAACTCGTCTTATATTAGGGTAATGCGTAAGCATGTAAAAAAGCATTGCCCCACCTCCAACAAAAGGTTCTATATATGTTATATCATTTTGTTCTGCAAAATCATTTGGCAAATGCATTATGAGGTGTTTTATTAGCGAACTTTTCCCACCAGCCCACTTTACAAAAGGTTTTATTTCATTTTTTGTATTATGCTTATCTTTACTCATTATTATATTCAACACTTGCAAAAATCTACAAGTTATAAAATTTGTAACTGTTTTTATTATTGTTTACGCCGTCTTATTCTCTTAAAAAATGAATCATATTATAGGTGTGACAATTGTACACTTTTAAATGGCTTCATCTTTAAATAAAAAGTGTCAGTGAAAATGGCTCTCTTTGAAAAGTCCAACGCTTGTTGTAAACTCATAAGGCAAAAAGTCATTTATGTTTAAACTAACTTTATTAAAGGCTAAATGCACATCCTTGTTGTAATCATTCACAATTGCGAGTTCTTCAAAGTCAAGCCTTCTATACAATATTCCTTTTATACTTTTCTATGGATTCTTTCCATGCAAATATACATTTTTCCATATAAATATATCTTTTAAATTATACATTTTTCTAAAATACTCTTAATTGTTTGTGATGATAATGCATGTTTTATCTTCTGCTAACGCTTTATTGTGTGGTAAAAGAGTTAAAATTAAAATATAAATCAATAATAAAATGCATGTCGGTAGTAAGAAAAATTGTAATGTTTCGTTTTGGTTGCCGCAATGTTTTATTCTTGTTTTAAGTTGATGACGATCAATTTTTAAGCGGTTTACGTTTGTAGTTTTTTGAATACGTATCGTATATAAGTAAAATAGCTTTGTTTACTTTAGTAAAAGAGTGTAATATGTGTATGGTGTTTAAAGACATAAAAAGAAAAGCTCTGCCGACATCACATCGACAGAGCTTACTTTTTATAATTACTTTATAATCGCTCGTTGATTAAAGAGCTGAACCCATCAAGAATGTAGCAGCCAAAGCAACGATGGCATACAATTCTGGGAATACAGCCAATATCAAAGTGTTACCGAATACGTTGTAACCCTGACCGATAGCGGCGATACCGTTTGCACAAACCTGACCCTGACGGATAGCAGAGAACAAGGCAACCAATCCTAAGCCAATACCTGAGCCTAATACTGCGCAAGCCTGGATTCCAGTGATTTCAGGAGTAAGGATATTGAATATGCTCTGGAACATGAAGTAACCGGCAAATCCGTAAAGACCCTGAGTACCCGGAAGAGCGGTAAGTACCAAGAAGTTACCGAATGCACCGTCGTTTTTCTTCAATGCACCAACTGTTGCGTTACCTGCGATTGTTACACCATAAGCACTGCCGATACCTGACAGACCGATCATAATAGCTATGCCAAGATAGGCAATAAGAAGATTTGTTTCCATAAATTATAGATTTTAATTGTTTTACGTTTGCTTTAATTAGTTTTTAAATGGTTTGTATTCTTTGCCACCGCCTTCGTAGCCCGAGTTCTTGAAGAACTCTACAAAGGTGAGTCGCATTGGGTGAACCATAGCACCCAGTACGTTCATAAAGATGTTGATAGAGTGACCTATAACGAATATTAGTACCATTACGATGGGACCTGCTATTACGTTATCAGGACTCATACCTACTGCTAAGCTGTTGAATACGCCTGCCAATATACCGCCTGATAAGCCTAAGGCAAACAGACGAACGTACGACAGAATATCGCCCAGCAAGCCGGTAGCCATGTTATAAGTGTCCCACAGTCCTAAGCCGATATTCAAGAATATGTTCTTTCCTGGGCTGTTGAACAGATATACCATAAGTCCGCCTACGGCTAAGATAGCCAGATGCAGCGTGCCTCCCATAGCCATTACGCTTGGAGCGGCAAATGCAACGGCTGTGCTAACCAGTACGAGTAGCCATCCGATGGTAGAGATAGCATACTTAAATCCGAACTGTATGGCTTGGTTTACAGCTTTCAGTGTCATACCGAAGATAATCTGTATAGCTCCTAAAATCAGCGA
Source organism: Bacteroides sp. CAG:530 (assembly GCA_000434735.1). GTDB lineage: Bacteria > Bacteroidota > Bacteroidia > Bacteroidales > Bacteroidaceae > Phocaeicola. The sequence goes on along the minus strand of FR881236.1, from coordinate 15,129 downwards.
AAGGTTAAACATCTGCTGATTGTCGAGCATGATTACTTCTTTCATCTTCTGTATGAATGGCACATTAATGTCGTATAGGTTGAATCCGAAGCATGTTCCAGTAAGTAAACCGCATATCGCAGTAGACAAGCCCAACAATTGGACAAGTGTGAGTATGGGTTTCATTGACGGACTTATGCTTTTAGCTATCAGTCTATATCCGCTGATTCCTAACAATATGAACAGACCGTATCCGGTATCTCCCAAACACAAGCCGAAGAACAGCATGAAGAATGGAGCGAAGAACGGAGTAAGGTCGAGCTCATTATATTTAGGAAGCATATAAAGCTTCATGATAGGCTCGAACAACTTGAAGAATCCTTTGTTGTTCAACTGTATAGGCACATTGTCGCCAGGAACGGGGTCTGAAATCTCGTAATAAACCTCACTCGATTTCAAGAAGTCGTTCAACTGCTGCGCATTTTCTGCCGGTGCCCAACCTTCGAGCAACATCAGTTTGTTGCCTGCCAGTGAGTCGGCACTCAGCTTCACCTTGTCGAAGTCTACCAATTGGCTGGTACGTACTTGAGCAGCCTTCAAGTCGGGGATAGAGTTTTCTGCCAATTCTTTCATGGCATTCTCTGTTTCCGCTCTTTCAGCGTCAAGTTTTTCTTTCTCCTGAATGATTTCCGACAGAGAGCGGTCTGCTATCTTAGCGCTTTCCACATCGAGCGAAACCGTTTCGGTTACCGGAGTAACTGTAACGAAATATACTTTCGAGCCTATGTGGTTTATCACTACAGCATGATATAGGGTTTCCCACTCTTCATCGTACACCTTGTCAGAGCAGATGTAGAATCCTACTTCATAGCCTGCATCACGAAGTCTTTTCAGGCTTTCCATTTTAAAATCGCCCCACGGTTCCATGGCGGTGATTTCTTTTTCTATCGCCTGAATGCGGTGATTGGTTTCCGCATCGTGCTGTTGCAATGTTTCAAGCTTATCAAGTACCTGTTCGCCTTTATCTGCGTTGCCACTTGTCTTGTCGGCAGCCTTGACATTCATTCCCTCTAAGAGCTTGATGGCCGCAGCATAGCGTGCCGAGAGTCGGATAGTAGCCTGCAAGTCCTGGTTTTCGGCCTCTCCTTGCGATTTGGTTACTACATGTACCACGCCCAAATTGCGCACTTGCTCTAAGAAAGTGTCATAGTCTTTATGATAAATCAAAAAGGCAAGTTTCTTCATTTTTGAAATCATGCTTCTGCCTCCTTTCTTTTTTCTTGGATAGATTTCAGTATCTTCTGAGAAGATTTAGACAAGTTCTCTTCGTCTTCCATAAAGCGTTTTATCTTTCGCAAAGCATCCTGATATCCCGGAATCTGCACTTTCTCAAAAAGATTCACCTTCTGGGTGGTTTTCTTTCTGGCGTGTTCTAGCAATCCTAACTTGGCGATGGTGAATTCGCGTTCGATGGCCGTGCTGGCAAGTTCTTTCAGCAAATGTATTCCGTCAGAATACCATTTGGGGCTGTTGAACAAGCTGAACGGGCGAATGTCGAAATCTACATTATCAAGTACAGGTACGCGCACTCCGGCTATCTTCCGTATTCCCAGATGAACATCGTTTACCTTTATAAGTGACGGGTCGAATTCATTCCAAAGTGCGAACATGGCTTCATAATGCTGAATCTGTTTTTCCAAGCTATCTTCCAATGCAGTTGCTTCTTCTTTGCAACGTTTTACTTCAAGGCGCAATGCACTTTCCTTATTCTTTATAATAGGTAAGGTACGCACCCTTATTTTCAGTTGCTTCTCAAGCTGCTGCAAGGACGTTTTATTATATTGAAATTTTATAGCCATTACGCTGTTTCTTTAAATCGTAGATTATTTCTTCCAATGCAAATCGACAAACTCTTTCTTGATGTTGACCTCTTCGGGTTTGAAGTACTTGCTGAACAGTCCCCAAGTTACGTCGAGCATTTCGGTGGTGTCAAGGTTGACGTCGATAGCCAGCAACTGGTTGGCATAGTCTTTAGCGAATGCCAAAGCACGTTCGTCATAGTTGGTCAAATCAAAACCGTTTTCCATCTTGGTCTTTGCGTTAGCGGCATCGGCATACAGACGTACGGCGGCGTTCATCACTTGCGGATGGTCTTTACGGGTCTTCTTTCCGATTACCAGCTGTTTCAAACGAGACAGTGAACGGAACGGGTCTACAATTACTTTACCGATATCGCTATCACGACGCAAGAACAGCTGTCCTTCTGTGATATAACCGGTGTTATCAGGAACGGCGTGGGTAATATCTCCACCCGACAAGGTTGTCACCGCGATAATGGTGATAGAACCTCCCGACGGGAACTGAACTGCCTTTTCGTAAATCTTTGCCAAGTCTGAATATAATGAACCCGGCATAGAGTCTTTCGATGGAATCTGGTCCATACGGTTTGATACGATGGCAAGGGCATCGGCATACGATGTCATATCGGTAAGCAATACCAATACTTTCTGATTATGCTCTACCGCAAAATATTCGGCAGCTGTAAGAGCCATGTCAGGGATAAGCAATCGTTCTACCGGAGGGTTTTCTGTTGTATTTACGAAACTGATGATACGATCGAGTGCGCCGGCGTTAGAGAACACATTCTTAAAGTACAGGTAGTCATCGTTTGTCATACCCATACCGCCAAGGATAATCTTATCGGTTTCTGCACGCAACGCTACGTTAGCCATAACCTGGTTGAACGGTTGGTCTGGGTCGGCAAAGAACGGAATCTTCTGACCGGAAACCAATGTATTATTCAAGTCGATACCAGCTATACCTGTAGCGATAAGTTCCGACGGCTGTTTTCTTCGTACCGGGTTAACTGATGGACCGCCGATTTCAACTTCTTGTCCTTCAATTTCGGGACCACCGTCTATAGGGTCGCCAAAAGCGTTGAAGAAGCGTCCAGCCAACTGTTCGCTAACTTTCAGTGTAGGCGATTTTCCCAAGAATACCACTTCTGCGTTTGTAGGAATGCCTTCCGTTCCTTCAAATACCTGAAGTGTAACTTCGTCACCGGCAATTTTAACAACCTGTGCCAATTTGCCGTTTACCATAGCCAGTTCGTCATAACCTACTCCTTTTGCTTTCAGCGAGCAAGTGGCCTTGGTTATCTGGCTGATTTGAGTATATATTTTCTGAAAAGCTTTAGTTGCCATTACATTACATTTTTAAATTATAGAATCACGCTTTGCGCTGAGAAACAAGTTCGGCCAACTGCTTGCGGAAGTCGTTGTACTGTTCCGATTTGTATGCCGAATAGTTCATCTGCTTGCATAGGTTAATCATCTTCTTGAAGTAATCCATTACCTCTACAAAGTTATCGAACTTAAAGTCTGTATGGCAGATGTCAATAACCATATCTACTATCTCTTCTTGTCTTTCCATAGGTGTAACAGAGTCGATATCGTCGAAAGCATCCTGCTGCAGAATGACAAAGTCGATAAGCTCTGACTTCCAGAATATGATGTGGTATTCTACAGGTACACCGTCGTCACCCAAGATGTTAATCTGTTCGGCGATTTCCTTACCTCTCAGCAAACGAGTTTTCAGTTCATTGATCTTTCCTGTCCATTCGCTGTTGATGCGTTTGGTGATATAGTCTTCAAATTCCGGATACTCGATGTATTTGGAATAAGAGTCTATAGGGTTAACCGCCGGGTAACGTTTACGGTCGGCACGTTCCTGCTCCAACGCATAGAAGCAGCGAGCTACCTTCTTGGTGTTTTCAGTAACAGGCTCTTTCAAGTTACCACCCGCCGGAGATACTGTTCCGATGAATGTAATAGAACCCGACTGTCCGTTGTAGAGGCGTACATATCCTGCACGTCCGTAGAAGTTAGAGATGATAGCCGAGATATCCATAGGGAAGGCGTCTGGACCAGGCAACTCTTCCATACGGTTTGACATTTCACGCAATGCCTGTGCCCAACGTGAAGTAGAGTCGGCCATAAGAAGCACCTTCAATCCCATAGAGCGGTAAAACTCTGCCATTGTCATGGCTGTATACACTGAAGCTTCGCGGGCTGCAACCGGCATGTTAGAAGTGTTGGCTACGATGATAGTACGTTCCATCAATTTTCTTCCTGTATGCGGGTCTACCAATTCTGGGAATTCGGTAAAGATTTCAACAACCTCGTTGGCACGTTCACCACACGCAGCGATGATTACGATATCTGCTTCTGCCTGTTTAGAAATAGCGTGCTGAAGCACAGTCTTACCTGTACCGAACGGACCAGGGATAAATCCAGTTCCACCTTCTACTATCGGGTTCATTGTATCGATTACACGTACGCCTGTTTCCAACAGTTTGTAAGGACGTGGTTTCTCGGCATAATTAGTCATGGCTTTCTTTACCGGCCATTTCTGAATCATGTTAACTTTAACGTCTTCGCCGTCTTTATTGGTAAGTACGGCAATGGTATCTTCTATAGTATAGTCACCTTCGGCTGCTATTGATTTAATGCGCAGCGTTCCGGTAAGTTGGAATGGCACCATGATTTTCAGCGTCTGATGGTTTTCGTCAACTTCTCCAAGCCATGCAGATGCGCTTACTTCATCGCCTACCTTGGCGATTGGTTTAAAATGCCATTTCTTTTCTTTATCAAGAGGGTATGTATATTGACCGCGTTTCAAGAAAACGCCAGTCATCTTGTCGAGGTCATTCTGTAGTCCATCATAATTCTTAGAAAGCATACCAGGACCCAATGTCACTTCGAGCATGTGGCCGGTGAATTCAGCTTCGGCTCCTACCTTCAGTCCACGGGTGCTTTCGAACACTTGCACGTATACATTCTGTCCGACTACTTTTATCACTTCGGCCATTAGTCTGTCTCCTCCGGTAGAAATGTAGCAGATTTCATTCTGTGAAACCGGACCGTCAACAGACAATGTAACCATATTGGCGATGACTCCTAAAACAGTTCCTTTTGTTGCCATGATTTATCTATTCGTTTTATTATTTTTTAAATTCATCGGGGATGCTGATTTCTTCTTTCAAATTCTCAATCATTTGTCTGAAGAGTTCATATCCTTTTTGTTTATCCAGTGAAATCCAGCGTTCTGTCATATCCAGGAACATCAGGAAAACGAATATACGCTCTATTGTAAAATAGTAGAAGAACGATTGCTCTTCGAGCCATTTCCATTTCAGCGTATCTATTTTTCTTTCGCGTTCCACTAATTCTTCTGTCTCGGATATGCGTTGCACCTGATCCATATAATCAATCGTATCTCCCAATCCGAAATCGCGTGCGTTCGATGTACGCAACTGTTCGCAAGCAGGCGTATTGCCTACTATAACAGACGCTACGTCTAATTTATATTTGCGGGCAGTGTAAGCCGACAGTATATTATTGACGTTAAGATTGAACTCGAACCATTCTGATATGAATTGGTTTTTGCACGACATTGCATACTGATAATATAATGAAGCCAGTAAATCTTCTGCCTTATATAAATCTTCGGATGCGAGGTTTATATACTGAGATACGAATTCGGATAAGTAGGCTGGATATTTTTTATCTGGAATGTCTCCATTTCGGACCGTTTCAATAAGAGCCAGTAGTTCCTCTCCCGTAAGTGTGCCTTCGGTCTTGACTGGTGCTTCTTTGTCTTTCAGTAACGATAAAAGGTTCTGATTGTCGAACTTTAGATAAAACAGGTCCACAAGTTTTTGGTCTGATGAGGCCAGCTGTGGGTAGACATCGGTTCGGAAGTCGCTTACAGAGCAACTCAACTTACCATCGTCTAAAGAGATATCAGGAAATCCGGCAACCAAGCAATAATATGTGTTCATGTCGACACAAGATTAGAATAACATTTTGATCAGCTGTGGGCGCAAGAATGATTTGAAGTAGTTTTCAAATTCTTCTGCTCCGAAATCTACTTTGTAAGAACCGTCTGCCGGAGAAACAGAGAACAGAGTCTTCAGTCCGTTTACCTGTTCTATTTTCACTCCTTTATCGAGGAGAGCTTTGGCATTGGTCATGAAGTATTTTTGCAGAGGCTCAGCGTCTTTTACAGAAATGACGATGGGTTCTTGAGCAGACCATTGGGTAGCTAAATTAAGTATGAACTTGTTGAAGTAATCTTTATCAGAAACAAATCCCTTAACCGCTTGCGATACGGTTTGGTTAGTAAGCAGATTTGTTATTTCTGTCTTCAGAGCACTAAGTGACTGATTGGCAAAAAGTTTTAATTCTGATTTTGTGTTTTCAGCCAACTCGTCCGATTGTTTACGGGCTTCGGCTACGATTGTCTCAGCTTCCTGGCGTGCTTCGGCAAGCAGTTTCTCAGCTTCTTTGCGGGCTTCTTCCACAATTCGCTGGGCTTCCTCGTTTCCTTTTTCTACGCCTTCACGATAAATTTTATCGGTAAGCTCTTGAATTTTGTTTTCCATAATGATTATATGTTTTTTCATCGACTCTCGGTCGACTTTTATTAGTCGTGCCCAAATATAGTAAAATAAGCAATCGGCAAGAGTGAAAACATGAGAAATAATAAAATTAATTAAGGAAACGAGGCGTTTCTGTTATTGAATTATTACAAAATTGCTAATCTGGATTCGATATTGACATCTGCAGTTTCTATTTTGCCGTATATATAGTCTTTTTATGTTTTAGTCATTGTGTCACCGATTTCCGGGTTTGTTTCGGTAAAAGAGTCGTAGAAGAGTTGATAACATGCGGAGAGAAAGTTGATTTGTTGGAATACAAACTCTATCTTTAGGTTAGAGATGTATATCTTTAGCTTAAAGATGTATATCTCTAACCTAGGTTTATATATCTCTAGGCTAGAGATAGAGAATTTTATAAGGTCTACATAGTTTTTGTTCGCATGCTTTATGATAATAGTTTGATACCTGCTGATGTCGTTTTGGTACAGGGACAAAAAAAGAGGATGCGAAAACACATCCTCTTCATTTTGTTCTGTTGAAAAATCCTAAGCGTTGGCTTATTAAGCTTCAGCAGGAGCTTCAGTTGCTTCTTCAGCAGGAGCAGCTTCAGCAGCAGCGGCAGCTTCAGCTTCTGCCTTTGCAGCAGCTTCAGCAGCTTTCTTTTCAGCTACCTTCTTAGCGATTTCTTCGTTTACCTTCTTTTCTGCTTCCAGACGTGCTTTAGCGTCAGCCTTCTTAGCTTCGTCTTCTTTAGCTTTCAAAGCAGCCAAACCTGACTGTTTGTTTTCTTTCCAAGCGTTGAAACGAGCGTCAGCTGTAGCTTCGTCGAATGCGCCCTTAGCTACACCACCAAGCAAGTGTTTCTTCATGTAAACACCTTCGCGTGACAAGATAGTGCGTACTGTGTCTGTAGGCTGTGCACCGCACATTACCCAATGAAGTGCGCGTTCAAAATTCAAATCTACTGTGGCAGGATTGGTATTAGGGTTGTAAGTACCAATTTTTTCAGTAAATCTACCATCACGTGGTGCTCTTGCATCTGCAATAACAATTGAATAGAACGCATAGCTCTTGCGTCCGTTTCTCTGCAATCTGATTTTAGTTGCCATTTTCTAAACGTTAAATTTTTAATGTTAATGATTTGAATATGCTAATAGCTCGTATTAGCGGTGCAAAGGTACTACTTTTTATTTATATTGCAAGTAAATTTACTTGTTTATTTCGCGCAACCACTTCTCTAACTCGCCGGTCCACTGGCGTTTGTATTCAAAACTGTCTCTATATCCCCATCCGTGACCGCCGGTAGGGTAGGTGTGCAGGCAGCAGTTTTCTACGTGATTTTTGATAAGTGCCATATAGTAGTTTACGCTGTTTGCCACGGGTACTGTTTTATCATTGCTGCTGTGCATTATAAATGCCGGTGGGGTCTGTGCGTTTACTTGAAGCTCGTTGCTGAATTGTTTTACTAGTTCTTCTGATGGAGACAGTCCTAACAGATTCTTTCTTGAGCCAGCGTGGGTGTACGATGCATCCATCGTGATTACGGGGTAGAATAATATCTGAAAATCAGGTTTGGTCTCTGCGTCTGTATAATGGGTAGCTACTGTGCTAGCCAGATGACCTCCGGCAGAAGCCCCCATGATGCCGAGTTTCTGTATATTCCATTCTTTGGCGTGCTGGCGCATGATGCGCATAGCCTGTTGAGCGTCGCTTAACGGGATTTCGTGATTTCCGCCTGGCATACGGTAAACTAATACTGCGTATGTAATGCCCAAGCTGTTGAACCATGCCGACATGCTTTTGCCTTCATGGTCTATGGCTAAATGAGTATATCCTCCACCCGGGCAGGCTATGATAGCCATTCCGTTGCCGTTGGTGGCGGGGTAGACGGTAAGTGTGGGTTGCGGTTCGGAAGAATCTTGTCCCCAAATCTTAATTTCAATCGGATTAGTTGCGTTCATTGTAGTAATGAAAAAAAGTAAAATGGAGATGAATAAGTTTTTCATGATTGTAGCTGATTTAAGTAAGGGCTGTTCAGCGATTGCCCAACAGCCCTTTGTATTAATTGGTTGTGATTATTTCTTGCTGATGCTCATGCTGGCTTTTACCAGATATACTATAATAAGAGCGTATGCTATGAGCGAAACTACTTGGCTAAGCGGGTTATCCAACCAAGCGTCGTTTACCAAGTTGATGCCCTTGAAGCGCATGGCTGCACTTACAACTCCCATCAGCGCACCTCCGGCAATGAATCCAGAAGCAAGCAGGGTACCTTTTTCTCCACGTTCAGCGTTTACTTCAGGGTCTTTGCTGCGACTTGTAACGTACCAGTTGATAGCTCCTCCAACTAAAAGCGGCAAGTTGAGTTCGAGAGGGATGAACATACCCAAAGCGAACGCCAAAGCTGGAACTTTAAAGTAAGTAAGTACTAATGCCAATACGGCACCGATGCCGTACAGTAACCATGGAGCAGATACACCATTCATCAGCGGGTCGATTACCGCTGCCATAGCGTTAGCCTGCGGAGCAGCCAAGGCACCTGTGGTGAAACCGTAAGTCTTGTTCAATATCATGATTACTCCTCCTACGGTTGCTGCAGAAACCAAAGTTCCCAAGAACTTCCAAGTCTGTTGCTTGGCTGGAGTGCTACCCAACCAATAGCCAATCTTCAAGTCGGTGATGAAACCGCCTGCCATTGACAGTGCTGTACATACTACACCACCCATCACGAGGGCTGCAACCATACCGGTAGAACCTTTAAGACCAACAGCTACCATGACTACAGACGCAAGGATAAGAGTCATCAGCGTCATACCCGAAACCGGGTTGGTACCAACAATAGCGATGGCGTTAGCCGCAACTGTAGTAAATAGGAATGCGATTCCTGCTACCAAGACGATAGCTACTATGGTATGCATCAAGTTACCCTGCATAACGTCGAAGTAGAAGAACAGAGTTACAAGTACTATGGTAATCAGTGAGCCGATAGCGATGACTTTCATCGGAAGGTCTTTCTGAGTACGTTCTACGTTGGCCTGTTCTTTCTTGCCGCCCATTTCCTTGGCTGCAAGTCCTACTGCACTTTTAATGATATCCCATGAACGGACAATTCCTATAATACCAGCCATAGCGATACCACCGATACCGATGCTCTTAGCATAATGTGAGAATATCATTTCAGGACTCATGGAACCTACTGTCTCTGTGATAGCCGGATTCCATGCGTTGAGCACAGCGTCTCCCCAAATCAGAGATATTCCCGGCACGATGATAAGCCATACTGCCAATGAACCTGCGCAGATGATGGCTGCATACTTCAAACCAACGATATATCCCAGACCCAATACGGCTGCTCCGGTATTGATTTTCAATACTACCTTAGCTTTGTCGGCAAGCATTTCTCCCCATCCGCATACACGGGTAGTGAAGTTTTCGTTCCACCATCCGAAGGTAGATACTATAAAGTCGTATAATCCACCAATTAATCCGGCAAACAGAAGCGGCTTAGCTTGGCTGCCTCCTTTTTCGCCCGAAATAAGTACCTGTGTACTTGCGGTTGCTTCGGGGAAAGGATATTCGCCATGTTTTTCGCTTACGAAGTATTTACGGAATGGGATAAGGAACAAGATACCCAATATTCCGCCCAGCAAAGAGCTGATAAACATCTGGAAGAAGTTTACGGTCATTTCAGGATATTTATCCTGCAATATATAAAGTGCAGGAAGGGTAAAGATAGCTCCAGCTACGATTACTCCCGAGCATGCACCGATAGACTGTATAATTACGTTTTCTCCTAGTGCGCTTTTACGCTTGGCTGCGCTTGATACACCTACAGCGATGATGGCGATAGGAATGGCTGCTTCGAATACCTGTCCTACTTTCAGTCCAAGGTATGCCGATGCTGCCGAGAACAGTACAGCCATAGCTATACCCCACAGTACAGACCAAAGGTTGACTTCGGGATAGGTTTGATCGGCTTTCATAGGAGGTTCGTACTTTTCTCCTGGTTTTAACGGTCGGAACGCGTTTTCGGGCAGACCGTTTTGTTTTTCGTTTTCTTTCATGATGTTTAAGGTATTATTAAATGTTATTTTCTAATATACTTCTTCATTCCGTCTGTAAAGTAGATGCCTATTTTTCCGCTGTCGGTGGTATATATAAAATAGGCATCCATTTCTGGATGTGCTGCACAAATCGCCTTGGCAGAGTCGAGACCCAATACCATGAACGAGGTGGCGAAGGCATCGGCTGTTGCACAGTTGTTCGCGACTACTGTAGACGACAATATGTTGTGCTGTATAGGGTATCCCGTGCGTGGGTCTATAGTGTGAGCGTATTTCTTTCCGTCTTTATAGTAAAAGTTGCGGTAGTTACCCGATGTTGCCAAGCCTACATTTGAGATTTCGAGTACGGTCTGTAGTTCTTGGTTTACAGACAGTGAGTCTTCTATCGGCTTGTTTATACCTATGCGCCATGTTTCGTCTTTTGGGTTTACACCTTTTATCATCAACTCGCCACCTATGTCTACCATGTAGTTCTTTATGCCTTTGCTTTCCAGCAATCGGGCTACGCAGTCCACTCCGAATCCTTTGGCGATGGCGCTACAATCTAACATGGTGCGCTCGTCTTGCTTTACTATTTTTCCGTCTTTCAGGCTGACTTTATCGAATCCTACGAAAGTGCGAAGGCTGTCTATTGTAGCCGAGTCAACGTTGGCAGCGTTTTTAAATCCGAATCCCCATGCGTTTACCAGCGGAGCTACTGTGATGTCGAATGCTCCGTAAGTTGCTTCCGATACATTTCTCGCCAGATTGTACACATATAGAAACAGGCTGTCGGTGCTCATGTCTGTATTGTTGTTGATATGTGTAATGGTGGATTCCTTATTGAAAGGAGATAGTGAGAAGTCTACCTTCTTCAGCTCTTTTTCTATCTCTGATTTCAGATTGTTTTTACTTTGGTAGGTTATCTTATATATAGTACCGAACACCAAGCCCTCGTCTGTTTGGTAGGGGACTTGTTTCTTTAGTATAAGAATGGTTCCTACTATAAGCAGGATCAAGAACGGTAATTGCCATTTTAGTTTATTATTTGCCATAATCTTATGTTTATTGATTAAAGAAAAGATGTTCTATCAGTATTTTTGTTCCGATGCCAATCAAAACAAGTCCGCCAAAAAACTCCATGCGGAAATTGAAACGTTTCCCGAAGAAGATACCTATTAGGCTGCCTGTTAACGATATGGCGAACGATGCGAAGCCGATAGCAAGCAGCGGTTCTGTTAAAGATACAAGGTTGTTGTAGCCAGTGAAGGCGAATGAAATGCCTACTGCCAAAGCGTCGATGCTTGTAGCAACTGCCAGGGTGAGTATTACTTTCAGTCGCGTAGGGTCGAAGCTACACTCTTCGCTGTCTTTAAAGTATTCGCGTATCATTCGTATTCCTAAGAAAGCCAACAAGCCGAAAGCTATCCAGTGGTCGTAGGCTTCTATCAGATGACTGAAATGATTGGCACCGCTCCATCCTATCAGTGGCATAAGTGCTTGGAAGAAGCCGAAGAAGAATGCCATCGTAAAGAATGTCCGCCACTCTATGCGGTGCAGTATGATTCCGCTTGCCACGGAAACCGTGAAGCAATCGATAGCTAAACTTACGGCTAATAGCCAAATCTCAAAAGTACTCATTGCTGATTGTCAGTGTGTAAAATGCGGTTAGAATGGCAAATCGTAAGTTAAGTTATACGTAAGGTTGAAGCTTGAGCTGCCGTTCTTTCCATATCCAGGCACATACCATGGAGTGGAATTCTCGTTCTCGTCAACCTTCATGCGTATCTTATATCTTACGGTCCATCCCATGCAGAACCGTTTGTATATCTTCACTTTGATGCCGACAACTGCCTCAAGCCATTTCGCCGTGCTCTTTTGTCCGGTGTATGCGTAATTCGATGTAATATGTCCACCGTAGTTTGGGTCGCTCATGATAGGGCCGTCTACATCGTACGTAAAGGAACTCATGGCATATCGTCCTCCAACGTAGAGATGTCCTGGCAGATAAGGCTTCAGGTAGAAAACATTATAGTCCATACCCACGCGGAAATAAGGAGCGCTTGTTTTGTAGTGCATCTGCGTATCGTCGTTAGTGGCGTCGGTTTTTCCGTATCCTATCTCCACAACCGGCATGTATCGGTTCTTGAAATTAGCCTCCAGTTTCACTTCGCTACTTAGTATGTCGCTTCCGAGGGCATAGCCAGCGGCACCAGCCACTTCTACACCGATAGAAGTTCCTTGGTAGAATGGTGTAGTTTGGTATGCGGCTTTCAGTGTCTCCTTGTCTTTCTTCTGCGGAACAGTCTGACCCCATGCACCGGGACATAGCCATATGCTATTCGTCAGAATTAGTAACAGTGAAATATATCTTAATGTTTTCTTTTTCATTATTGTCAATATTCGGATTGATAATCTGTATCGAGTCGAGCCTGTGTCGGGTAGCGGTAGTTGACGTCAGTTCGTAGAACATCATCGTGCTACAGTCCAGATTGGTGAAGTAAGGCTTGTTACGATGGCTTATAAATAAGGTGTCTGTTCCTTGAAAACGTTGGTCAAGGCTTCTATACGATAATACTATGCGAGTTTGGTCGGCATAGCTCAATGGTATAGAAAATCCGTTGGCACCATACTCCTTATTAATAAAGGTGTCGCTCACTAGCGAGTCGTATACGATGCGGGGCTGCAAGGTCTTGTCGGGCAATGTATCGTAAACGGTGACATCGGCATAAGTCTGCCCGAACACGGTAATCGTATCCGAGGTCTTAAACGTGCGTCCGTACTGGTCGCTCAGGGTGAGGTGAAGGTATGTCATCGTGTTGGGCGGACAGTTTTCCACTTCGCACGCAGGAATGACAAACCCTGCCAGCGATATGATGCAGACTATATATAACAGTTTCTTCATGCTTACAGCTCTTTTTCTATTTGATAGTTGTTGCGTTCTGACGAATTACGGGCTATTAATTCACCCAAGAATCCCGCCAAGAAGAGTTGTGTACCCAGTATCATTGTAGTAAGTGCCAGGTAGAAATACGGACTGTCGGTTATCAGTCGGTATGAATTGCCTGCGTATAAGTCGTATAGCTTATTTGCACCGATAATGACTACCGCCAGGAATCCGATAAAGAACATGATGGATCCAAGGAATCCGAAGATATGCATCGGCTTCTTTCCGAAAGTGGAGAGGAACCATAAGGTAAGCAAGTCAAGATATCCGTTAACAAAGCGGTTTAAACCGAATTTTGTCTTTCCGTATTTACGAGCTTGATGGTGAACTACCTTCTCGCCGATTTTGTCGAATCCGGCGTTCTTTGCAAGATATGGTATGTAGCGATGCATTTCACCGTATACTTCGATATTCTTCACCACTTCACGACGGTAAGCTTTCAGTCCGCAGTTGAAGTCGTGCAGATTGTGAATACCCGATACGGCACGCGCGGTAGCGTTGAATAGCTTGGTAGGTATAGTCTTCGACAATGGGTCATATCGCTTTTGTTTCCATCCGGATACGAGGTCGAGTCCGTCTTCTGTTATCATGCGATACAATTCCGGGATTTCGTCGGGGCTATCTTGTAAGTCAGCGTCCATAGTGATAACCACATCGCCTTCGGCACGCTTGAATCCGCAGAAAAGAGCGGGCGATTTTCCGTAGTTACGACGGAATTTGACACCTTTTACCTCTTTGTTTTCTTTGCTCAACTTTTCTATTACATCCCAAGAGTGGTCGGTACTTCCGTCGTTTACAAAGATGACTTCATAGCTGAAGTTATGAGCGTCCATTACTCGCTTAATCCATGCAAATAGTTCGGGAAGCGATTCTTCCTCATTATATAATGGTACAACAACTGATATATCCATAATTGTTTTTTGTTTTTATGCTTAAGACTAAATGTTTGTTTTCTTTCTTTTCACTATAAACGCCGTGATAGCCGACAGCAGAATACCGTAAAACATGTTTTGGCTCATCAACTGAAAAGTGATTTGCAGTGGGGTTAGGGTAGAGATAAGATCGAACGCCTGTGTAATCTGATCTAACGAAGCCCCCATTTCTGGTTGTGTCGTATTTTTCAGCTCATCCAATAATTGCTGATACATATTAATAAGGTATCCTTGGTCTATATACTTAAAGTAGATATAGTGAGCCACCGCTACCAAAAGCGTTGCCGCCATATACATGCTAAGAGTAAAACTGAAAGCCCTGAAAAAAGAAAAAGCATCTTGCGGATTCTCTTTTCTGTATTTGCGTGCAAATAAGTATACTAATATAGGACCGAATATCGTGCCCAGTAGAAACAGAAATTGCAAAAAAGGTATTTGGAAGCCTAAAGGAAGGAAGCAGAACTTTACTATCCAAAAGATACCTACCAAGGTTCCATATTGCAATGCTTGCTCTCGCGATGAAATCGGACGGTTTGCTGTCATGTTTGATGATGTTTGATTTCTTTTGTTTTAAAGCCACAAAAATACGCTTTTTGCATCTATTACTTATAAGAAAACCCTTAAAAATCACTTTTTATTGAATTTTGATGAGATTTTTTGCTTGATAATGTTGCAGATTCAAAAATTATGTCTACCTTTGCACCGCAATCAGGGAAAGACACCTTGTGAATCGCTTCTTGACTGCTACATAACATGGGTAAGTCCCATACGGCCAGCTCCCTTCGA
>FR881235.1 GCA_000434735.1 Bacteroides sp. CAG:530 | reverse complement strand
ATTGCCCGTTCACTTTCCTTTCAGCACGGAGGATGGCATATACGTTCGGACTCTTAACAGTCCGCTTTGCTTGTGATTCATGTTCAGCAGAGCTGAAACAAAAGATATTCAGGTGACTATTGCACGAAGGTTCCACCTCTTCCCATTCCGAACAGAGAAGTTAAGCTTCGTCACGCCGATGGTACTGCGCAAGTGGGAGAGTAGGTAGTCGCCGTCTTGGTTCCCCTTACGACATTCAGTTGTGAGGGGAATTTTTTTATGTGTATATGCCGCAAAGGTGCTTTCTAGATACCTTATTTATATATTATCTTCAGGTTTTAAAAATACTAGTTGTTTTAGAAGTTTACATCCATGTTATAATACCTCTTCAGTCTTGATTTTTTTATATTTTTAGGTGATATATAGTGCTTCGTTAAAATTTTTGTTTTTTTAATAAGAAATTCCTCGTTTGCGTTACCGACGAAACAATATTTATATTACATTTGCCCTGATTTTGTAATGTTGAGTTTACAATCTTTATATGGCGGATAGCATTAAACATTTAGGTATTGTGGAAAGCATGAATGGTTCTCATCTAAAGGTGAAAATCGTTCAATCTTCAGCTTGTTCCTCATGTAGTGTAAAGGGACATTGTAGCGTGTCTGATACTAAGGAAAAGATAATCGAAGTATTTAACATCCTCAATTTACCATGTAAGATAGGTGATAGAATTATGCTTGCGGGCAGAACTTCTATGGGGATGAAGGCTGTGTTATTAGCTTTCGTCGTGCCTTTTTGCGTGCTTATGTTAGCTTTGGTTTTATCTTTGACATTTATGGGCGAAGATAACGAACTGTTTGCTGCGGTTGTTGCGCTTTGTTCTCTGGTTCCATATTACGTTATCCTATACTTGTGTCGTGGAAAGCTTAAACGCTCGTTCACCTTTTACGTAGAATCAATTTTATAATTTATTAAATAACTAACTTATATTATGGATTTAATTTTAATTGCAGTGATTTCTTTAGGGGCAATTGGATTGGTTTCTGCCATTATTCTTTTTGTCGCTTCTAAGAAGTTTGCTGTGTATGAAGATCCCCGTATAGCACAGGTGGCAGAAGTGCTTCCTCAGGCTAATTGCGGTGGATGTGGCTACCCTGGTTGCTCTGGCTTTGCCGCAGCATGCGTTAAGGCTGGTTCATTGGAAGGCAAACTTTGTCCTGTAGGCGGACAGCCAACCATGACAAAAGTTGCAGCAATTTTGGGATTGGAAGCCGCTGCTTCAGAACCTAAGGTGGCAGTGGTTAGATGTAACGGAACTTGTGCTAATCGTCCAAGAGTTACTCAGTACGATGGCGTTCGTTCTTGTGTTATTGCCAACTCTACCTACGGAGGTGAGACTGGATGTACTTTTGGATGTTTGGGCTGTGGCGACTGTGTTGAAGCATGTAAGTTCGATGCTATCCACATGAATCCTGAGACAGGGCTTCCTGAAGTTGATGAAGCTAAGTGTACTGCCTGTGGCGCTTGTAGCAAGGCGTGTCCTCGTAACATCATCGAGATTCGTCCGAAGGGTAAGAACAACCGCCGTGTTTATGTACAGTGTGTAAACAAAGACAAAGGTGCAGTAGCTCGTAAGGCTTGTACTGCAGCATGTATCGGATGTGGTAAGTGTGTTAAAGTATGTCCGTTCGAAGCTATTACATTAGAAAACAACTTGGCTTACATTGATCCTGCTAAGTGTAAATCTTGCCGTAAGTGCGAAATGGAATGTCCACAAAACGCAATTATTGCTGTTAACTTCCCTCCTCGCAAGTCGAAAACAGAAGCCGCTCCAGCCGATGAAGCTAAGCCAGCTGTAGCAAAACCGGCCGAAGCAAAACCTGCAGAAGTTAAAGCTCCGGTTGAAAAGAAAGCAGAAGAAGCCGAACCAAAGGCTTAATTCATCTATTAGTAATTAAAATAAAACAATATAAAAGTGAAGACATTTAGAATTGGTGGAGTACATCCAGCAGAAAATAAATTGTCAGCCGGTAAAGCAATAGAGACCCTTGCACTTCCTAAGCAAGCAGTCTTTCCTTTATCTCAGCATATTGGTGCTCCGGCTACCGCTATTGTAAAAAGAGGCGATGTCGTAAAGGTCGGTACTAAGATTGCCGAGGCTGGAGGCTTCGTTTCTGCTGCTATTTTCTCTTCCGTTTCAGGAAAAGTAAATAAGGTGGATAGTGTTATCGATGCAAGTGGTTATCGTAAACCAGCTATTTTTATCGATGTAGAAGGTGACGAATGGGAAGAATCTATCGACCGCAGCGCTGATTTGGTGAAAGAGTGCAAGTTGACTCCCGAAGAAATTGTTGCGAAGATTAAAGACGCCGGTGTAGTTGGTATGGGTGGAGCTTGTTTCCCTACTCACGTAAAACTTATGCCTCCTCCGGGATGCAAGGCAGAATGCGTTATTATCAATGCTGTAGAGTGCGAACCGTATCTTACTGCCGACCATCGTTTGATGTTGGAAAAGGCAGACCAGATTTTGGTAGGTGTTTCATTGCTGATGAAGGCCGCTAAGGTAACTAAAGGTTATATCGGTATCGAAAACAATAAGCCCGACGCTATCAAGTTGATGACTGAAAAGGCTGCAAACTATGCAGGCATTGAAGTTGTTCCTTTGCAGGTGAAATATCCGCAAGGTGGTGAAAAGCAGCTCATCGACGCTGTTATCGGTCGTCAGGTACCTGCACCTCCCGCAATTCCTATCCACGTAGGTGCTGTAGTGCAGAACGTGGGTACTGCATACGCTGTTTACGAAGCTGTTCAGAAGAACAAACCATTGTTTGAGCGCGTGGTAACCGTTACCGGAAAGTCACTTGCTAACCCGTCTAACTTCTTGACTCGTATGGGTACTCCGATGAGCCAGCTGATTGACGCTGCCGGAGGTCTTCCTGCAGATACCGGAAAGGTAATCGGCGGTGGTCCGATGATGGGTAAGGCATTGGTAAATACCGAAGTTCCTATCTGTAAAGGTAGCTCTGGCGTACTTATCATGAATGATAAAGAAGCTAAACGTGAAGAACCTCAGCCGTGTATCCGCTGTGCTAAGTGTGTGAGCGCATGTCCTATGGGACTTGAGCCATATCTTTTGGCTACATGTTCAGCAAACGCTGACTGGGAACGCGTAGAAAAAGAAATGATCATGTCATGTATCGAATGCGGTTCTTGTCAGTTTACATGTCCTTCTCATCGTCCGATGTTGGACTACATCCGTTTAGGAAAAGGTAAGGTGGGCGGAATAATCCGTGCACGCAACGCTAAGAAATAAGTTTTTAGAAAAAATTATGGCTAATAAATTAATTGTATCATTATCGCCCCATGTGCATAACAATGATAGCGTACAGAAAAACATGTACGGTGTACTCATTGCTTTGGTACCTGCCTTGCTTGTATCATTCTATATGTTTGGCTTAGGGGCTGTTATAGTCACGCTTACTTCTGTTTTGTCGTGTCTGTTCTTTGAATGGGCTATCACCAAGTTCATTCTGAAACGCGAACGTACTACTATCACCGACGGTTCGGCTATCCTTACCGGCGTATTGTTGGCGTTCAATCTTCCGTCAAATCTTCCGTTGTGGATTATCATTATCGGTGCGTTGGTAGCTATCGGTATTGGTAAGATGACCTTCGGTGGTTTGGGTTGCAACCCGTTCAACCCCGCATTGGTAGGACGTATCTTCTTATTGATCTCTTTCCCTGTACAGATGACTTCATGGCCTGTAGCCGGACAGCTCGCTGCTTATACAGATGCCGAAACCGCTGCTACTCCGTTGGCATTAATGAAGATGGCTGTACACGGCGATGTAGAAGCCTTGAATCAGTTGCCCGATACATTGAGCTTGTTCCTCGGAAACAATCCGGGTTGTATCGGTGAAATCAGCTCTGTAGCTCTGTTGCTTGGTTTGGCTTATATGTTGTGGAAGAAAATTATTTCATGGCATATCCCAGTATCTATCATCGCTACAGTATTCGTTTTCTCAGGCTTGATGCATTTGGCTAATCCTGCAGTATATGCATCTCCATTTGTCCATCTGTTTACCGGTGGTTTGATGTTGGGTGCCATCTTCATGGCTACCGACTATGTCACTTCGCCGATGACTCACAAGGGAATGATTATTTATGGTGTAGCTATCGGTTTCCTTACCGTGGTAATCCGTTTGTTCGGTGCTTACCCAGAAGGTATGTCGTTCGCTATTTTCATCATGAATGCATTCACTCCGTTAATCAACACTTATTGCAAACCTAAACGATTCGGGGAGGTAATGAAAAAATGAAAAAGCTGGAATCATCTTTATTAAATATGGTGGTCGTATTGACTGTCATTTCTGTGGTAGCCGGTGGTATCCTTGCTTATGTAAACCAAGTCACTGCTGGTCCTATCGAAAAAATCAAAGCCGAGACATTGAACAACGCATTGAAGAGCGTGCTTAACGCAGATGAAATGCCTCAAGTTTCGAACACTGAAAATATCGATGAGTTTACCATCATTTATGAAACCAACAAGGGAACTGCCGTTCAGGCTGCAACCGACGGTTTCGGTGGTAAACTGAAAGTATTGGTAGGTTTTGCCGAAGACGGTACTATCTCTGGTTATAGCGTATTGGAACATGCTGAAACTCCGGGATTGGGCGCTAAAGCTGGCGACTGGTTCCAAAAAGGAGGCAAGGGCGACATTATCGGAAAGAACCCGGGCGAAAAAGAACTTACAGTATCTAAGGATGGTGGCGATGTAGACGCTATTACCGCATCTACTATTACCAGCCGTGCATTCTTGTTGGCTGTAAACAACGCTTATAAAGCCTACAAAGGAAAAGCTTCTACATCTTCTGATGCAACAAGCAGTGCCACTTTGCGCGTTAAGAATAATGAAACAGAAGGTAGCGACGACGCTGCCGAATCAACAAATGAGTAAGGAGGAAATTGATTATGAATAACTTGAAAGTTTTATTAAACGGTATCGTCAAGGAGAATCCTACATTTGTACTCCTTTTAGGTATGTGCCCTACCTTGGGTACTACATCAAGCGCCATCAACGGTATGTCTATGGGACTTGCCACTATGGCCGTGTTGATTTGTTCTAACTTCGTGATTTCTTGCATCAAGAATCTCGTACCAGATATGGTTCGTATCCCATCGTACGTAGTAGTTATCGCATCGTTGGTAACAGTGCTTCAGATGGTGATGCAGGCATACGTTCCCGATTTGTACGCCACTTTGGGTCTGTTTATTCCGTTGATCGTAGTAAACTGTATCATCTTGGGTCGTGCCGAAGCATTCGCCGCAAAGAACGGTCCTATCCCTTCTATTTTCGACGGTATCGGTATCGGACTCGGATTTACCATTGCCTTGACACTTCTGGGTGGTGTGCGCGAGTTGTTTGGTACAGGAAAGATTTTCGGAATGACAATCTTCCCCGAAGACTACGGAATGCTGGTGTTCGTATTGGCACCGGGTGCTTTCATCGTATTGGGCTATCTCATTGCTATTGTAAATCGCTTTAAGAAAGCATAAACCCTTTAAAAGAATAAGATATGGAATATATATTGATATTTATCACGGCTATTTTCGTAAATAACGTCGTGTTGTCTCAGTTCTTGGGTATCTGTCCGTTCCTCGGTGTATCAAAGAAAGTAGAGACCGCTATGGGTATGGGAGCCGCAGTGGCATTCGTATTGACATTGGCTACCATCGTAACTTATGTTATTCAGAAATTCGTGCTCGATACTTGTGGATTAGCATACTTGCAGACTATCGCGTTTATCTTGGTTATCGCAGCGTTGGTACAGATGGTAGAAATCATCCTTAAGAAAGTTTCTCCTGCACTGTATCAAGCACTGGGCGTATTCTTGCCGCTTATCACCACTAACTGCTGTATCCTCGGTGTTACCATTTTGGTAATTCAGAAAGACTACGATTTGCTTACAGGTGTAGTTTACGCGTTCTCTACCGCTATCGGTTTTGCGTTGGCATTGGTAGTATTCGCCGGAATCCGCGAACAACTCAGTTTGGTAAACATTCCTAAGGGTATGCGTGGCATGTCTATAGCACTTGTAACAGCCGGATTGCTCGCTATGGCATTCATGGGCTTCTCTGGTGTCGACAAAGGTTTGGCTGCAGTTTTCGGTCTTTAATCCGATAAATACAGAGCCTCGCTTTTATTAAGCGAAGTGTCTGCCATAATAAAATCTCCCCATATTATCCGTTTTTAGATGAAATGGATAATATGGGGATTTTTTTTGTAGAATTTGTGTACAAAACACCTTGTTTGTGTTATTATAAATACCTACATTTGTCATTATAACTTAAATGTATATAAAAACTTTAGCGTAATGAAAGAAAGAATTTTAGTTACCGGTGGAACTGGATATATCGGTTCTCATACCGTGGTAGAATTGCAGAACAATGGCTACGAAGTAGTGATAGTAGATAATCTGTCTAATTCGCGCGCCGATGTAGTAGATAGCATCGAACAAATCTCAGGCATTCGTCCGGCTTTTGAAGAAGTAGACTGCTTGGATTATGAAGGTATGGATGCCGTATTCACTAAGTATCCTGGCATCAAGGGTATCATCCATTTTGCTGCTAGTAAGGCTGTAGGCGAATCAGTAGAAAAGCCTTTGAAATACTATCGCAACAACTTGGTATCTCTGATCAACATATTGGAGTTGATGCCTAAGCACAATGTAAAAGGTATCATATTCTCTTCTTCATGTACAGTTTACGGACAGCCAGATATTCTTCCTGTAACAGAAGCCGCTCCTATCAAGAAAGCCGAGTCTCCTTATGGAAACACTAAGCAGATCAACGAAGAAATCATCCGCGATACTGTGGCTTCTGGTTCTCCTATCCACGCAGTTATGTTGCGTTACTTCAATCCTATCGGCGCACATCCATCAGCTCTTATCGGTGAGTTGCCTAACGGAGTTCCGCAGAACCTTATTCCTTACCTTACCCAGACAGCTATCGGCATCCGCGAAAAGCTGAGCGTATTCGGCGACGATTACGATACTCCTGACGGATCATGTATCCGCGACTTCATCTATGTAGTCGATTTGGCAAAGGCTCACGTTATCGCTATGAACCGTATTTTGGAAGACAAGCAGAAAGAAAGCGTAGAAGTATTCAACATCGGTACAGGTCGCGGACTTTCAGTATTGGAACTTATCAATGCATTCGAAAAATCTACAGGCGTAAAATTGAACTATCAGATTGTAGGCCGTCGTGCTGGTGATATCGTTAAGGTTTGGGCAGATCCAACTTTGGCTAATACCGAATTGGGTTGGAAAGCCGATACTCCTATAGAAGACACCCTTCGTTCAGCATGGAACTGGCAGTTGCACCTGCGCGAAAAAGGTATTCAATAACATGCTGTTAATTTGTGCAAAAATGTTTGCACAATTACAAAATTGATTTATATTTGTATTGATATAAACGAGCAAACATATACAGATACGTTCTTATGTGAATAACGATAGTGTCACTGTCGTAAAGATAGAAACGTGATGTTTGCTTTGTAGTTTTGTCGTGTTTTATTTTGTGTTTGTGTAGATAGTGCCCCAACGTGAGTCGGGGCACTATTTTTTTATGCGGTATGAGCATACCGCATAAAAAAAGCCCACCGATAAAGGACGATGGGCAAGAGCCTAATGTTTTCACAACGGAATAATCCTTATTGTGAATTGCTTCAATTTAGTATCAGCAAAATAATCAAATAAAAGTCGTATTAGCAAATATTTACGATAAAATATTTATATATTTGAGAAAATTATAATCAAATAGCTATGAAGAGAATATTAGGGCTTGATCTAGGCTCAGCATCTATAGGCTGGGCACTTATCGAAGAAGATGAAAAAGGGATAAGAATAATAGCATTAGGTAGTCGCATAATTCCTTACAATGGTACAGAAGGACAGGATTTTGCCAAAGGTGCTGGCGAAAGTCGTAATTCTTTGCGTACTCAAGCACGTACGACTCGAAAAGGATATGACCGTTATCAGTTGCGACGCAAATATTTGATCAATGTACTTGAGAAAAATTTGATGATGCCTAGTGAAGATTTAAGGAAGATGCCTAAAATGAATCTATGGCAATTGCGTAGTAAAGCTGTTACAGAATATATATCGCGTCAAGAATTAGGACGCTTATTGCTTTGGCTAAATCAGAAACGAGGTTACAAAAGTAGTAGAAGCGATGCTAATTTAGACAAGAAAGATACTGATTATGTAAAAGAAGTAAAAAGTCGTTTTGATAAGATTAAAGAGAAAAATCAAACTATCGGTCAGTATTTCTATGAATCACTTCAGTGTGACGAATATTTTAGAGTAAAAGAAAATGTGTTCCCACGTGAGGCATATATTGCAGAGTTTGATGCTATTTGCTCAAGACAAAAAGATCATTTAGGACTTTCAGAAGAACTTATAGCTGAAATTCGTAATGAGATAATCTACTATCAGCGTCCATTAAAATCGCAAAAAGGTCTTGTTTCAGTTTACGATTTTGAGGGAAAGTGGATGAATCAGAATGGAAAAGAATTGTTTATCGGTCCGAAGGTTGCTCATAAAAGTTCTCCTTTATTTCAGTTAGCAAAGATTTGGGAGAGTGTGAATAATATCAAGTTGAGCACTAAATATGGCGATACTATAGAACTTACTCTTGAGGAAAAGAAGCAGTTGGTTGAATTCTTGGATAATAACGAAAAGTTAACTACGGCAGCATTATTCAAGATTTTGCGTAAGGATAAAAAAGAATATATACTGCCCAAGCAATTGGAAAAAGGCTTGCAAGGTAATATTACAAAATGTAAAATAGCAGATATATTAGGTAGCAAATACAATCAGTTACTTCAGCTGAATCTAGAGAAACAGGAAGTAGGAACTCCGTGTTATTTATATACTAAAAGTACAGGTGAAGTACTTGGAGAAAAACCTTTGCAATATATAGATAAATCGGTAGAGAAAGAATTGTTCTATCAGTTGTGGCATACTATTTATTCTATTTCAGACGAAGACGAATGCTGTAAGGCATTACAAAAACGCTTTGACATAGATGCAGAGACAGCAGGGCGACTTGCCAAAATTGATTTCAGCAAGTATGGTTTCGGCAATAAGTCGGCTAAAGCCATTCGTAAGATATTGCCTTATCTTATGGAAGGCGATAAATACAGTGATGCAATGTGCTATGCTGGTTATAATCACTCTAATTCATTGACAAAAGAAGAGAATCATGAGCGAAAGCTGAATGATAAGTTAAAGTTGTTAACTAAGAATTCTTTGCGTCAGCCTATTGTCGAAAAGATTATGAACCAGATGATTCAGTTGGTGAATACTATTATTGACAAATATGGAAAACCTGATGAGATACGTCTTGAACTAGCTCGTGAATTAAAGCAGAGTAAAGAAGAACGTAATGATGCCGACAAGGCGATGAGTAAGCGCCAACGTGAGAATAAAGAGGCTGAAAAGAAACTCGAGGAACATGGAATACGTGCTACGCATAACAATATTCTGAAGTACCGCCTGTTTGAAGAGATGGGAGAGAAAAAGCATGAAGCAATTTGTATTTATTGTGGAAATCCTATTTCGTTTTCGGCTGCAATGAATGGCGACGAAGTCGACGTAGAACATATAATACCGAGATCAAAGTTGTTCGATGATTCTCAGAGTAACAAGACTCTTGCGCATCGTAAATGTAATGCCAATAAGAACGATATGACTGCTTACGATTTTATGAAGACTAAGTCAAAGCAGGATTTTGATAAGTATGTAGAAAGAGTTAATCAATTATATGCAGATAGAATTATAAGTCGTTCCAAGTACAATAAGTTATTGATGTCAGAAGACGATATCCCGAGTAATTTTATAGATCGTCAATTACGTGAGAGCCAATACATAGCTACAAAGGCGCGTGAGATTTTGCAAACCATATGTTATAATGTGTGGAGTACAAGTGGAACTGTCACTGCTGAATTGCGCCATTTGTGGGGATGGGATGATATAACCATGAACTTGCAGATGCCGAAGTACAAGGAACTTGGGCTGACTGAAATGGTGGAATGGACAAGCGATCATGGAAAGAATGTGCATTCTAAAGAAGTCATAAAAGGCTGGACTAAACGTGACGACCATAGACATCATGCTATAGATGCTTTGACCATAGCTTGTACTAAGCAAGGATTTATTCAGCGATTCAATACCTTAAGCTCTAGTAAAACGCGAGACGATATGCAGAAAGAACTTGAAAAATGCTCTATACAGTTTAGAGAGAAACGTTCTCTGTTAGAAAAGTATATCATATCTCAGCGTCCGATATCTGTAAGTGATGTTGCGGAAGCTGTGTCTCGTATTTTGATATCCTTTAAGGCAGGTAAGAAAGTAGCTACTATCGGAAAACGAAAAGTTAAGGGAAAGGTTGTGCAGCAAGGTATTGTTGTACCCCGTGGAGCATTGAGTGAAGGTAGTGTTTACGGTAAGATTCGTACGATAGTTCGAAAGATGCCTGTAAAATACTTATTCGAAAATCCGGATTTGATATTTAAACCATACATCAAAGCATTGGTAAAAGAACGCTTGGCAGAGTTTGATAACGACAATAAGCAAGCCCTTGCTTCACTCAAGAAGAATCCTGTTTATTTGGATAAGGAGAAAACAAAGCTATTGGAATATGGTACTTGCTTTAAAGATGAGTATGTGAAGAAATACGATGTTAATCCTAATTTTACCAAAATTGCTGATGTGATTGATGGCAAGGTTAAGCAGATTCTTGAAGATAGACTTAGCAAGTTTGGTGGAAAACCTAAAGAAGCGTTTAAGGATGTGGTAAAAGACGGTAAGACCTTGAAATGGTATGAAGACGAAGGTTTAGAACGTCCTATTCGTTCTGTGCGTTGCCTTACAGGCTTGTCTGCTGTCGTTCCGGTAAAGAAAGATGAGAATGGTATGGATATTGGTTTTGTTAAGCCTGGCAATAATCACCATGTAGCTATTTATGTGGGTGCTGATGGCAAAGGACAAGAACATGTATGTACATTCTGGAATGCTGTAGAGCGTAAGAAGTACGGTTTACCAATTATAATTAAAGATGCGAATGAAGTTTGGGATAAAATAACTATGGCCGGTGATGATGTATATCCTCAGAGTTTCTTAAGTCTGTTGCCAAAACCTGATTGGACATTGAAATTGAGTATGCAGCAAAATGAGATGTTTATTTTAGGAATGGAAGAAGATGAAGTGAAATTCGCTATAGAGAGTAAAGACTATAAGTTGCTGAGTGATCATTTGTATCGTGTGCAGAAATTAAGTTCTTCTGACTATAACTTTATTCATCATTTAGAAACAGATGTACAAAAGAAGACTATGACTTATCGTGTTAGAAGTTTAAGTGGATTATTTGCTCTTAGGCCTTTTAAAGTACGAATTGACTGTCTGGGGAATATAATACCATCGTAGCTTATGATAAAGAAAACACTTTATTTCGGTAACCCGGCTTATCTGTCGCTTCGTAACCAGCAGTTGGTGATAAAACTTCCGGAAGTAGTGAAAAGTACTTCAATTCCGGATGGGTTTAAGCAACAGACAGAAGTGACAAAGCCGATAGAGGATATTGGTGTAATGGTGCTCGATAATAAGCAGATTACTATTACACAAGGTGCTTTGGAGGCATTGTTAGAAAATAATTGTGCAGTCATAACTTGTGATAGTAAGAGTATGCCGGTGGGGTTGATGCTTCCGCTATATGGCAACACTACGCAATGCGAACGCTTTCGACAGCAGATTGATGCTTCGCTTCCGCTGAAAAAACAACTTTGGCAGCAAACCATACAGTATAAGATAAATAATCAGGCCATGGTGTTGGAGCAATGTGTAGGCGAGAAACATAAGTGCATGTATGTGTGGGCTGGCGATGTAAGGAGTGGCGATCCTGATAACTTGGAAGGGCGTGCGGCTGCTTATTATTGGAAGATACTGATGCAGCATATCCCCGATTTTACTCGCGACCGTGAAGGCGTTCCTCCCAATAACTTGCTGAATTATGGATACGCCATATTGCGTGCAGTAGTAGCGAGAGCGTTGGTTACGAGTGGCTTGCTTCCTACATTAGGCATACATCATCATAATAGGTATAATGCCTATTGTTTGGCTGATGATATAATGGAACCGTATCGTCCGTATGTTGACGAGTTGGTATATGGATTGATTAAGCAGAAAGGACTTCCTCACGAAGAACTGACTAAGGAATGGAAGGCGGCAATGCTTGCTGTTCCCACTTTAGAAGTGAAAGTTTTGGGTAAACGAAGTCCTTTGATGGTAGCTGTGGCTCAAACCACGGCATCTCTCTATAAATGTTTCAACGGAGAATTACGAAAAATCATTTATCCTGAACGGTAAGTATGGACAGGTTTAGCGAATATCGTGTTATGTGGATATTAGTTCTTTTTGATTTGCCTACAGAAACTAAGAAAGACAAGAAAGCCTATGCGCTTTTTCGTAAGAATCTGCAGCGAGATGGATTTACCATGTTTCAGTTTTCCATCTATGTGCGTCATTGTGCCAGTCAAGAGAATGCTGCGGTTCATATAAAGCGTGTCAAGTCGTTCTTGCCAGAATATGGTAATGTCGGGATAATCTGCATAACAGATAAACAATTTGCTAATATAGAATTATTCTACGGAAAAAAGCCTCTTCCTCCAGAGGCTCCTGGTCAGCAATTGGAACTCTTTTAAATGAGGGTGTGTCGAAACGATGCATCCTCTTTTT
>FR881234.1 GCA_000434735.1 Bacteroides sp. CAG:530 | reverse complement strand
TACGACCGATTCTGTCTGAAATAAAACTGGATTTAATAAAGATAGAAGCGTTATGCCTTCTTCTCGTATGTGCGGAATTCAGATAATTATCATTTGCATTTTGTTCCTGAAGTTTTGTACATCCGGGATATGTTGGCATACAGTTCCACGCTTCATGTTAGTTTAGTAAAAGCTCTATGAGAACTGAGAGCTCTAAATGTTATGAAAAATATAAAATTACTGGGTATGCTCTGCATTGCTGTTCCTTTGTTAAGCAGTTGCCAGATTTACAGTGTAGTAAAAGACGCTACCGACCATGAAGAAGGACGCGTTGTAATGAAAGATGGTACAGAATACGTAGGGCGTGTAAAAATGCCGAAGTGCAACACTCAAACTATTCGCCTAAAGACAGAAGATGGACAAAAACTAAAATTGAAGAATACAGACATTGCAGTGCTCGGCGTGTGGAAAAAGACGCATACTGACAAATGTCATTTTCTTGTGTGCCATCCATATGAGACAACTAAAATGTTCTCTACCAAAAAGAAGAAAATTATAAAGCCGCAATGGATGTCTGTTGAAGCACAAGGCGACCATGTGGAATTTTATTGCTGCAGCTATAAATATAGCATACCTAAAGACGGATCGCTTGTGATTACCAGTGTGCAAAATGGGGATATTATGTTTGTTGCCCGTAAAATAGGAGAAGAAACCGGATGCATTATTGGCTATAAGGGTTCTGGTAGCAAATACTGGCGTAGTCAGCTTGTGGAATATCTTGCTGATGACCCCAACTTGTGTGCAAAGCTAGAAAATAAAGAAATTGATTCTAGCGATTTGCAGACGATTGCCGATTTGTATAATCC
Organism: Bacteroides sp. CAG:530; assembly: GCA_000434735.1. GTDB lineage: Bacteria > Bacteroidota > Bacteroidia > Bacteroidales > Bacteroidaceae > Phocaeicola. The sequence goes on along the minus strand of FR881234.1, from coordinate 11,794 downwards.
TGAAAAGAAATGAAATTGAAGTCGTTTCTGCTTTTTCTGCCTTTCCTTTTTGTTGGAACAGATGCTCTTGCACAAGTAGGCTATACTCATATTGAACTACAAGGTGGTTATGAATTGTTTCCCGATATGAGCAAGAAGTCTGGTGGCAATTTGAATTTTGGTGTCCGTTATGCTTTCAGTGAACGATATTTCATGGCTACTATCATGCACTGTGGTATTAATAACGGCAGCTATGAGGGACAATATGCTGGAGAAGCGACCAACCTTAAGCATACTATGCGCGAATATATGTTAGGAGTAGGTCCGGGCATATATTTATATAACGGAGGCGATCAATGGATTTATGCCGATGTGCTTGTTGGGTACGGCTTTGGGGAAGAACTGAAAAGTTCGGAAGACAGCGAAAGGCGTTCGTTAAATGGGCTTGCCACTGCTGTTCAGATAGGGATAGAACGGCAAACTAAGAGCGGTTGGATAATCGGTATCAATACGGGAGGTTTTCTTGTAGGTGGGAAGATTAGGCCGACGGTCTGTCTTAAATGTGGAGCTTTGTTTAGTATTTAACAGAAATATCGCTATTGTGGCTATTGTGCTATGGTAGCGATATTTTCTTTGAAAATGTTTTCTATTTAATGTCTGGATGTGCGTCTCACGTTTTTTTGCTAATTTTGCCTTGAATTTACAATCAATGATTATGTGGCTTAAACGCATCTCTATACTTAATTATAAAAACTTGGAACAGGCGGAGCTGGAGTTCTCGCATAAGCTGAACGGTATTATAGGCCGAAACGGAATGGGTAAGACCAATCTGATGGATGCCGTGTATTATCTGTCGTTCTGCAAGAGCGCAACTAATCCGGTCGACTCGCAGAATGTGATGCACGATGCTGATTTCTTCGTGCTTCAGGGCTTTTACGAGACCGACGACGGTGAGCCGGAAGAAGTGTACTGTGGACTGAAGCGCCGTCAGAAGAAGCAGTTCAAGCGTAATAAGAAGGAGTACTCTCGCCTGTCAGATCACATTGGACTTATCCCTTTGGTGATGGTTTCGCCTGCCGATTCGTGCCTTATATTAGGTGGAAGTGAAGAGCGCCGCCGTTTTATGGACGTAGTGATTTCGCAGTTCGACCGTGAGTATCTTGATGCGTTGATTCGTTATAATAAGGCGTTGCTTCAGCGCAACACTCTCTTGAAGGCTGAGGTAGAGCCTGATGATGAGCTGATGTCTGTATGGGAGGAGATGATGGCTCAGGCAGGCGAGGCGGTGTATCGCAAACGATATGAATTCATCATGGAGTTTATTCCGGTGTTTCAGTCGTTCTATTCTTTCATATCGAAGGATGGCGAGCAGGTATCGCTCCAGTATCAGTCGCATGTGGCGCAGGGCGAGTTTCTTCAGCAACTGAAGGAGGTGCGTCAGCGCGACCGTATATTGGGTTACACATCGCGCGGAGTGCATAAAGACGACTTGCTGATGTCGCTCGGCGAGTTCCCCATTAAGCGCGAAGGTTCGCAGGGACAGAACAAGACGTATCTTATAGCGTTGAAGTTAGCTCAGTTCGAATTCCTGAAGCGCACCGGAAGTCGCACTACACCCATAGTGCTGCTTGATGATATATTCGATAAGCTCGACGCATCGCGTGTAGAGCAGATTGTAAAATTAGTTTCGGGCGATAGTTTCGGACAGATATTTATAACAGATACCAACCGCGATCATCTGGACCGTATTCTGCACGAGGTGAACGGTGATTACCGTTTGTTCGAGGTAGAGAACGGTGAGGTGACATTGCGTGCTGAAGAGAAAGGAGGCGAATTATGAAGCGTGGAAATACAGAACACATAGCCGACGCGATAATGCGTATGTTGCGTCAGGAGGGACTTGAGACTCCGCTCAACGAGTTCCGCATAGTTGATGCGTGGAACGATGTAGTGGGTCCGGCCATAGCACGCTATACGCGTAATGTGTTTATCAAGAACCAGACCCTCTATGTGCAGGTAGCGTCGTCTGTCATCCGTCAGGAGTTGCTGATGAACCGTGAATTGCTGATGCGTCATCTTAACAACAGGGTAGGTGCGCAGGTGATATATAATATCGTCTTTACTTAACCTGTCCGTTTTCGCTCCACACTTCATCCATAGGCGTGTCGAAGTCTTCGTGTGGAAGTGTGTTCTCTGCCACTTGAAACTGGAAGCAGATACCTATTTTATAAGGTGAAATGCGTGCCAGCAGTCGGTCGTAATATCCTTTGCCACGTCCCAAGCGGTTTCCTTCGTTGTCGAACGACACTCCTGGTATGATGGCGAGTTCTATTTCTTCTTCTTCGCGAAACTGCTCTCCGGTAGGTTCGTCTATGTTGTACGCTCCTTTTTGCAGGCATTCTGCACCGGTGTATACTCTCAGTTCCAAATCATCGCCCTTCACTACGGGCAAGATAATCTTTTTCTGCTTGCTCCATTTCTCTACAAACTCGTGTGTCTGCACTTCATCGGGCAGTGAGTGATATAGCAATATTGTAGAAGCTTGCTTGAACAAAGGGTGATTTTCTATCAGCTCCAATAAGCGTTTCGACCATTCATTCCGGTCTATTTCAGTAGTAGCTTTTTTGCGTTGGCTTATCTCCTTACGCAATAGTTTTTTCTCTTCTTTCAGCATTATGTTGTTCTTTTAGCGTTCTGTAGTTGTGATAAAAAATAGGCGCGGTGGCGATTCGTTTTCGGTTTCGCCACCGCGCCTTTTTATGTTGTAATGAAAACTTTATTCCTCTTCCTGCTGTGGAGCTTTAGGGAAAGCTTCGCCTTTCTCAAGTACCTGCAAGGCTTTCTGTACTGTTACGTCGCTCTTGTTGAGATACTCTATGTACGATTCTATTCCTAACATGTCGTAGACTACATTTCCTATCAACACTTCGTTGAGCAGTGTTCTCGATTTAGCTATCAGGTTGTTACGGCGTTTCAGTCCTCTGCTTTCTGCATACTGTGCGAACTTCTCTATAAGGTTCTGCTTCTGCAGGAATTTCACTAAAGCATCAGCGTTATCATACTCTTGCATCTTGGTGCGGTTCTTGTCGGTATAGTCAAGAGCGAATCTTGGCAACAAGCCTCTGGTAGCGGCCATTCTGTAATAAGAAGTTATGCCGATGGTATCTTGCGGAACGAATATATCGGGCATGATACCTCCGCCACCATAAACCGTACGTCCCAAACTGGTGTGATATACCTCGTTCTTGTTCTGCTTGATGCTATCTGCCGAGAAGAATTCTCCGTGCTCATATCTTGTTATCAGATCCATTTCGTATTCAGCGTCATTGCCTTTAGAGTATGGCTTCTGAATACATCTTCCTGATGGAGTATAGTAGCGAGCGATGGTAAGACGGATAGCAGAGCCGTCGCTGAACTCTATAGGTTGTTGCACCAATCCCTTACCGAACGAGCGTCTTCCCACGATGGTACCACGGTCGTTATCCTGTATAGCTCCGGCGAAAATCTCACTTGCCGAAGCCGAACCTTCATCGGTCAGGATAACAAGAGGCATCTTCTGACTACTTCCGGTGCCGTTCGACATATAGTTCTCGCGCGGCGATTTACGCCCTTCAGTGTAAACTATCAGTCGCTTGTTAGGCAAGAACTCATTTACCATCTGTATAGCTGCCGTCATGTAGCCGCCTGTATTTCCACGAAGGTCCACTATCAGACCTTTGCAACTGCTGGTTGCTAATTTAGCTAAAGCGGCAAGCAACTCCGGATAAGTAGTCTCACCGAATTTATTAACCTTTATATATCCGAATTTGTCGGTAATCATGTATGCCGCGTCGATGCTCTTTACAGGAATATCACCACGTACGATGGTAAAGTGCAGAATCTCTTTCTCGCCCGGGCGCATGATGCCCAACTTCACTTCGCTGTTCTTAGGACCCTTCAAACGACGCATCGCTTCATTGTTCGTTACGATTTTACCAACGAAAGCCGAGTCGTCAACCTCCACTATGCGGTCGCCAGCCAGTAGTCCCACTTTCTCCGACGGACCACCCGGTATCACATTATTAATATGTATGGTGTCGTCTTGAATGGTGAACTGCACGCCGATACCGCTGAAGCTACCCCTCAGGTCGGAAGTTACCGCCTCAAGGTCCTTAGCCGGAATATACGATGAGTGCGGGTCGAGTTCCGCCAGAATCTGCGGCATTGCCTCCTCTACAAGGTTTGCCATGTTTACAGTATCCACATATTGGTCGTTCACTATTCTAAGCAAGGCATTCAGCTTGTTAGACGATGTGTTGATGATGCCCAATTTGTTCCCGGAGAAATGATTAGTGTAAAATGTGCCTATCAATATACCTACCACCATGCTTACGGCTAGTAGGAGAGGCATCAGTCTGTACTTGTTATTGTTTGTCATATCTTGAAGTATGCTATGTTTTTACTCTTGTTCCGGATTAAGATAAACGGTCTCTACGTTAGCTCTTTTCAGCAACTCTATCCCGTCTTCCAATCTATATTTCTCTGCGTATACCACACGCTTTATTCCGGCCTGCACTATCAGTTTGGCGCATTCTATGCAAGGCGATGCGGTGACATATAGCGTAGCACCCTCGCTGCTGTTGCCCGAGCGTGCTATCTTGGTGATGGCATTAGCTTCAGCATGAAGCACGTACGGCTTGGTTACACCGTTCTCGTCTTCGCATACATTCTCGAATCCCGCCGGAGTACCGTTGTATCCGTCGGATATAATCATCTTGTCCTTCACTATCAGCGCCCCAACCTTACGGCGAATGCAGTAAGAATTCTCCGCCCAGATGCTGGCCATACGCATGTATCGTTTGTCAAGGATATCTTGTTTATGATCTTCCATATCAATATCGTTTTATTAGTTTCTGAAGTCCTGCGGATAGAATTGGATGAAGTGCTTTTTCGCTCCGTCGAACAACTTTATTGTTTTTGAGTCACCACGATAATACTTAGCTTCGGATATCTCCTTGTAGAAGATAGCGTCTCGTCCGGCGTTAGGCGTACGGTTGGCCTTAATGCTGATAGAGATACTATTATCCTTGCCGTTAGCGCTCCATGTCCCGGTAAAAGTAAAGCTGTCGCCCTTGCCTTCTACCTTTCCTTCATCCGAAAACTGAATGATGAACGCGTCTCTTTTAGATTCCTGATTGATGTATTTCTTATCGTCTACGCTCAGTGTCTCAGTTACTTTATTATCATTCTTCCAGTCGCGGTCAGCGTTGTACGAGCTGCTCCAGTGCCAAGTCTGGCCGTTGGCGAAAATCTCGTTTATGTCATCTTCCTGATTGCATCCGCACAATATCGCCATCGGTATTGCCAGCAGTGCGAATAAAAAATTCCGTTTCATAAATGTATTGTTGTTTTATGATTTGATTCCATTTCTTCTCAGCAGCGCATCGATGGTAGGCTCCTGCTTGCGGAAGCGTTTATAGAGTGTCATCGGATGCTCAGTTCCTCCCTTAGACAAGATGTTGTCGCGGAACGACTGGGCTACTTCCTGATTGAAGATTCCTTTCTCCTTGAATACCGAGAAGGCATCCGCATCGAGCACTTCCGCCCATTTATAGCTGTAGTATCCGGCAGAGTATCCGCCCGACATGATATGACCGAACTGTACGGTCATGCACGCTTCGTTCAATTGCGGCAACAGTTGTGCGCGGGTCCAAGCCTTATGTTCGTAGTCTTTTACATCGCCATCGAATGCCGTACGGCGTGTGTACCAAGCCATATCGAGCAGACCGAAGCTTACTTGACGCATACATGCGTATGCCACATTGAAGTTCGATGAATCTACTATGCGCTGCAACCACTCTTCGGGAATTGCCTCACCGGTTTGATAATGACGGGCGAAGGTATTAAGGAAGTCCTTCTCAATGGCGAAGTTCTCCATAATCTGCGATGGCAGTTCCACGAAATCCCAATACACGTTGGTTCCGCTCATGCTCTTGAAGCGAGTGTTGGCAAACATGCTGTGCAGTGCGTGGCCGAACTCGTGAAGGAATGTATTAACCTCAGAGAAAGTCAGCAACGCAGGCTTTTCCGCAGTAGGCTTCGTGAAATTCATCGTAACCGAAACATGCGGGCGGCTGTTGGTTCCGTCGCTGTCTATCCATTGCTCTTTATAGCTTGTCATCCATGCGCCCGAGCGTTTTCCGGCACGCGGATGGAAGTCGGTATAGAGCACTGCCAAATAGCTTCCGTCTTTATCGAACACTTCGTACGCCTTTACGTCGGGGTGATATACCGGAATCTCCTTATTCTCTTTGAACGTGATGCCATAGAGTCGGGTAGCGAGGCCGAACACACCGTCTTCTACCTTCTTCAGTTCGAAATAGGGACGAAGCGCTTCCTCGTCGAAATTATATTTCTCGTTCTTCAGCTTTTCAGAATAGAAAGAGAAGTCCCACGGCATAAGCACGAAGTCGTCACCTTCGGTTTGTTTGGCCAGAGCTTCCACTTCTTTCACTTCCTCCTTGGCTGTAGGCATATAAGCGTCTATCAACTCATTGAGCAGATTATATACGTTATCGCTGTTCTCTGCCATCCTCTTACGCAGTACGAAGTCGGCATAATCGGTAAATCCCAACAACTGTGCCACTTGCATACGCAGATTCACCAGTCGTGCTACTATGCCATAGTTGTTCAACTCATCATCGTGCGTACACTGAGTATTATAAGCCTTATGCAATTCCTCTCTAAGACTACGGTTGGTGCTGTACTTCATGAAAGGCACGTACGATGGCGCCTGTAGCGTTATAATCCATCCGTCCTTGCCCTTCTCCTTAGCGGTATGAGCAGCCGCTTCGATAGCGCTCTCTGGCAATCCCGCCAACTGCTCCTTATTAATAAGGTGAAGTTCGTAGCGGTTGGTTTCCTTCAAGTGATTCTGCGAGAATTTCAGCGTAAGCTGACTCAACTCCGCTGTCATCTCACGGTAAGTAGCCTTATCCTTTTCGTTCAGATTAGCTCCGCGGCGAATAAATCCGTCGTAAGTATTCTGCAGCAACTTACTCTCTTCGGCAGTCAGGTTCAACTCATCTTTCTTAGCGTACACCTGCTTAATGCGGGCGAACAATTTCTCGTTCAGACCTATGTTATTGCTATGCTCCGACAGTAAAGGAGTCATCTTTTCGGCTATCTCCTCCAGTTCATCGCAAGTCTCAGAACTCATAAGATTGTACATCACCGTAGTAACACGCTCCAGCAACTCGCCGCAATTCTCTAAAGCAGCGATGGTATTGTGGAAAGTCGGTGCCTCCGGATTCTCTATGATAGCCTCTATCTCCTTGTCTTCGCGTGCTATGCCCTCTCTGATGGCCGGTTCATAGTGCTCCAACTTAATCTTATCGAACGGCACCGTGCCGTGCGGAGTATTATAATCGAGTAAAAAAGGATTTTCTGTCATGGTTTTAATGTTTTATGTAATCGGTCAAAGCCTGCATATCGTAAATCTGAATCTCCTTTCGGCCCAGGCTTATCAATCCGTTCTCTTTAAGTTCGTTCAGTTCTTTCGAAACGTTGATTCTCGTGTCGTCTATCAGTGCAGCCAGGTCTTCCATCCTTATTTTCAGAGTTTTCTCTCCCGTCTGAAGGATGCAGCGTATGGATAAGAAATTGATTATCTTCTCCATGCTCTTCCCCGAGCATGAGTTGCACAACTTCCGCGATAATATCTGCGAGTGATTGCTCAGCAGGTTCAGGTAGTTAAGGCGGAAAATCTCATATTTGGAGAATACGTTCAGAATATCTTTCTTATCTATCGAAACGATGGCCACATCGGTCTTTGCCGTGTAAGTAGCCTGATACGTCTGGTCCATGCCGAACAGCGAGTAAGGCTCTATGGCGTATGGCGCTTCTAAAGTTTCGGTCAGCGTATATCCCTGCGAGTCGTTCTTCGCTTCACGATACACCTGTCCTTCCAGCAAGAACAGTATAGCGGCGCAGTCTTCTCCCTGACGGACAACGGTATTTCCGGTCTGGAATTTCAGAAAATGAAACTTCGCCTTCTCTATGATGCTTGTAAGTTCCTGTATCCCCAAGCCTTGAAATAGCGGCAGCAACAGCAGTTTATCGTACATTGTAACTTTCATGCGTCATTCGTTAAGTTATGATTTATCATTCAAAGATATAGATAATATCCTTTTATTTTACCGCTTTTACTTTTTTTAGTGTTTTTCTTCGGTCGGCTCAGCATCCGCTGCCGTCTATGTTGCATGCGGCTCCCATGGTTACGGGGCGCGAATGGAGTCCCGCTTCTTCGGCTATTAGTGTTACGCTTCCGTCTTCTAATACAAAGCATGGTATGCCTACCCATCCGTTCTTTTTCGCCTCGTCGAAAGCCGCACTGCTGTCGCGCAGACGTAAGAATTCTTTAAGGTCTTTTACGTGTCGGCCTATGTCTATTACCGTATATTTATCGTTTCCTTCTACCTGCTCTTCCACGTATGTACAGTCGGGACAAGTGGGCATTCCGTATATCTTTATCATGATTTCTGCTTTTATGGTTAATTATTAATGTTGCAAAAATACAATATCATTATGTGAAAAACGAAAAACTATCCATTATCTTTGCACGACGACAATTTAGGGTGATAATAAAACGATGAACCAACAATATCCTTCAACTTTATTAGAAAAGGCGGTGGGCGAGTTCGCCAAACTTCCCGGCATAGGCCGGAAGACAGCCATGCGACTGGTGTTGCACTTGCTCAGACAAGAAACATCTACTGTAGAAGCGTTTGGCAGCGCTGTAGTGCGACTGAAGCACGAGGTGAAGTACTGCCGCGTGTGTCATAATATCTCTGATACCGATACTTGCCAAATATGTTCAAACCCGCAGCGCGACGCTTCGACAGTGTGTGTGGTAGAGAATATCCGCGATGTGATGGCGGTAGAAAATACTCAGCAGTATAAAGGCTTGTATCACGTACTTGGGGGCGTTATCTCGCCGATGGACGGCATAGGTCCGTCCGACTTGCAGATAGACAGCCTTGTAAAACGAGTAAAGTCGGGGGTAGTGAAAGAAGTGATATTGGCTTTAAGCTCTACCATGGAGGGCGATACCACCAACTTCTTCATTTTCCGCAAGTTGGCACCTTACGACGTTAAGATAACTATGATAGCCCGAGGCATATCGATAGGCGATGAACTGGAGTACACCGACGAAGTTACGTTGGGACGCTCTATAGTAAACCGACTGCCTTTTACCGGAACTTTATAAAAACTAACCAAACCAATAAATAGAATTATGGAGAAAGAAATCAAAAGAATACTGTCGGCATTGAGACTGGAATACGGAGTGTTTTGGTGCCTCTGCGTGCTTACTGCCGTGATGTACGAAACCGATATACTGCCCCAAGGCATCTTGTCAGACGATGCCCAGACAGCCTACATGATGCAGGTAACCGGCATCTTGCTGGCTGTACTGTTCATTCCGCTGTCATTGCGCATGTTTCACCTATCAAAGGTGCGCTATGTAAGCAAACTCCCCGTAATGGACGCTTTGAAAAGCTATCGCCGATGGAGCGAAGTGCGCCTCTGCCTGTTGCTGGCTCCGGCGTTGCTGAACCTCTCTGTATATTACTGGACAATGGACACGGCGGGACTGCTCTGCGCCGGAATGGTACTGTTGGCCTCTTTGTTCTGTGTGCCCGGACGCAACCGCTTGCAGTCGGAACTTGGTTTGATTCAACCAGAAGAAAGCGAAGCAAAATCGGCTGATGATGCGGAGTGACCTTATAAATAATGGTGCGATTCGCCTTCGTGCTCCAGAGCCGGAAGACCTCGACTTTATGCTCTCTATAGAAAACGACACTCAGCTGTGGGAGCATGGAGGAGCTACGGGTCCTTACTCGCGCTACCAGCTCAAGCAATTCATAGCCGAATCTCAGAACGATCTCTATACCGACCGCCAACTCCGCCTGATGATAGAGAAAGACGGCGAAGGAACGGTAGGCATGGTAGATTTGATAGCGTTCGAACCCCGTCACCGTCGGGCAGAAGTTGGCATAGTGGTGAGTAGCGAGTTTCGAGGCAAAGGCATCGGCAAAGCAGCCTTGGCGTTACTCCATTCGCATAGCTTCGGTCTGCTGGGACTCCATCAGCTATACGCTTACATCCTTTCAGATAACGCCCCATGCATGGCGCTGTTCGCTTCGGCGGGCTATGTGCAGAGCGGCATCATGAAAGACTGGATGTACGTAAACGGCAGATACGCCGATGTATGTGTGATGCAGAAATTTAGTAAATAGATAATTAACCCAAAAACAACTTTTATTATGAAGAAATGGATGTTGGCCGTACTATTTGCATGCGGTATGGCGTTGCCTAACACAGCGTGTGCGCAACAAGTTACTCCCGACGCAGTGGGGTATATAGTAAAGGTGGGCGATGAGGCTCCCGATTTTGAAATGACACTGACCGACGGCAGCAAAGTTAAGCTTTCCGAACTGCGCGGCAAGGTAGTAATGCTTCAGTTCACAGCCAGCTGGTGTGGCGTATGCCGCAAAGAAATGCCGTTCATAGAGCGCGACATCTGGCAGAAGCATAAAGACAACGCTTCTTTTGCACTTTACGGCATAGACCGTGACGAGCCGCTTGAAAAGGTAAAGGCATTTGCTACACAGACCAAGGTAACATATCCGTTGGGCCTCGACCCCGGAGCCGATATCTTCGCTAAATACGCAGAGCGTAAAGCAGGTATCACCCGTAACGTATTGATAGATCGCGAAGGTAAAATCGTTATGATGACTCGTCTCTACAACGAAGACGAGTTCGCCGCTCTCTGCAAGAAGATAGAAGAGATGCTGAAGTGATGTAATAGTGTAGATAACTAATACATTAGTAGGCTGCTAAGGTGTATCATATATGATAATTAGAGATTAACGATGGTTATTGTAATTATTACCATCCGAAAATAGCGGGCTGAAAGTCCGCAAACTTCATGGCTTAGGGCAACGCCCTAGGTATCATGTATTTACTTCCCGGCGGTTTTTCCGACCTCTTCGCCCGCCAGCTGCATCGCCGCAAGCAACTCTTGGAGCAACTTAAAGATTACGCCGAAAGAGGTGGGAAGATATTGGCCGAAGGAGGAGGCATGGCACTTCTCTCGCAAAGCCTGTCGAACAAACCCGGAGGCACCCCATACGAGATGGCGGGCATACTGCCATTCCGCATCTCCGCCGACGAGCAGAAATACACCGGAGGCTACCGTTGCATAACCCTCAATAACACAGAATACAAAGGTCACGAATTCCATTTCTCGAAGATGGAAAACACCCCGTGCGAAGCCCTTGCAGAGATTCGCCTCTACACAGCTCGCGGCACCGAATCGTCCACCTCATTGTACCGCTACAAAAATGTCATAGCAGGCTACACTCATTGGTACTGGGGAGAAAGTGATATTTTAGATTTGTGGAAATAATAAGAATGCTAAACATACACTACGCACTGAAAGTGCAAAAGTAAAAACATCAAGCTTTGTGATTTTACTTTTGCATTTTCAGTGCGTTTTTTTGTAAGCAATGTAATGTGCGAAAAAAACAATGCAATGAAATGAAAAAACAATGCGAATGGCCAAGTGAACCATTGCGATGGTTCGATTTAAGCATCGCAATGTTTTTTTGGGTTATATACGGTAAATTTATGCTGATTGCCACTTAGAACCATAAACGATAACACTTGCTACTTTTACATTAGCGTAAAAGCTAATAGATAATCACACTAAAATAGGAGAGAAATAACACGGGCGTGTTGTGCAAATTATGTTGGTCTTCTAATTGTAAGACCC
>FR881233.1:15261-44576 GCA_000434735.1 Bacteroides sp. CAG:530 | reverse complement strand
AAACGACTCGATTTTTTTTCAAAAAATTCAAGTCGGGGGTCTTGGATAAATTTCATTTTTAGCGTCATAATATACATAGAGGGTAGCTATTGGTTTATCGTTTATGTTTTATACAAAGATACCACATGTAAGGGTAGCAACTGCTACCCCTAGGGGGATGAAGTGTTAATATACTCTAATCATCTATTAAAATTTGAAAACTATGAAAATTTGCTTCAAACGGCAGATGCTCTTATAATCTTAACAATTATTCTAAACGACAATCTTACCAAACAGAAACATGCCGTATAAAACCCTAAAAAAACATTGCGGTGATTCAATCAAACCATCGCAATGCTTCACTTGTCCATTCGCATATTGCAGTGCTGCAATTCGCATTCTTGTTTTCGAAGCTCGCATGCAAACATTCTACCCTATCCAGAATAAGAAACACCAATTTACATACGCAATACTGAGAAGTTTCATTAATTGAATACATTCTAAGAAGCAAACACGCTGTATAGCTTTTATTTATTCAACCAAATTCATTACTTTTGCAGAATATCTAAAACAATCCTAAAATGAAAAAAACAACTATTTTATTCACACTGATACTGTGCTGCATTACAGCATGTACCGGGAATCAAAAAAAGAACAATAATATGGCAAACGACAACGCAACCTTGGTGAAAATAGAAACCACTATGGGAGACATCACTGTAAAACTGTATGATGAAACACCTAAGCACAAAGAAAACTTTATCAAGTTGGTAAAAGAAGGGGTGTACGACAGCACTTTGTTTCACCGTGTAATCAAGAACTTTATGATTCAGGCTGGCGACCCTACCAGCAAAACTGCTTCGGCTACAGATACTTTAGGCTCGGGCGACGTGGGTTATACTATCCCTGCTGAATTCAATCCTAAATTCTTCCACAAAAGAGGTGTGCTGGCTGCTGCACGTCAGGGCGATGATGTAAACCCCAACAAGGAATCGTCTGGATGTCAGTTCTATATAGTAACAGGACGCAAATTCTCTGAAGCTCAAATGATAAACATGGAAAACCAGATGAACGAGGCACGCCTTGATACTGTTTTCCAGGCATTGGCTCGTAAGCACATGAAAGAAATCTATAAGATGCGTAAGGCTAACGATATGGAAGGACTCATGGAGCTGCAAGACTCGCTCGAAAATCAGGCTCGTAAAGAGGTGGCTAAAGAACCTGCCCTGAAATTTACCCCGGAACAGATTAAGGCATATACCACTGTAGGTGGCGCTCCGCATCTTGACGGCAGCTATACCGTATTTGGTGAAGTAGTAGACGGAATGAATGTGGTAGCAGAAATTGAAACCGCTAAGACTAACCGTCAGGACCGCCCGACACAAGATATCCGTATACTGAAAGCTACAGTAGTAGAATAACAAAGAAACGGAAAATGATTTACGTTAATCACTATACCCTTTCGAACGGGCTTCGCATGGTGCATAATGAAGACCCTTCGACACAAATGGTAGCACTCAACTTGCTGTATAATGTGGGGGCGCGTGATGAACACCCGGAACATACAGGCTTTGCTCATTTATTTGAGCACCTGATGTTCGGAGGTTCTGTCAATATCCCCGATTATGATACGCCTGTGCAAAACGCGGGAGGCGAGAACAATGCGTGGACCAATAACGATATTACCAATTATTACATCACTCTGCCTGCATCGAATGCGGAGATAGGATTCTGGCTGGAAAGCGACCGTATGCTTAGCCTCGACTTCAGTCAGCAGAGCCTGGACGTGCAGCGCCAGGTGGTGATAGAGGAATTCAAGCAGCGCAATCTTAACCAGCCTTATGGCGATGTACCGCACCTGATGCGCGAGATGGCGTTCCGTATTCACCCTTATCGCTGGCCTACCATAGGAAAGGAAATCAGCCATATAGCCAACGCTACGCTCGACGAGGTGAAAGACTTCTTCTTTCGCTACTATGCTCCGAATAACTGCATTCTGTCAATTACCGGAAATATCAGTTTCAAGGAGAGCGTACGCCTTACCGAGAAATGGTTCGGACCGATTCCGCAGCGAGAAGTACCGCAGCGTAGTCTGCCCGCAGAGCCGAAGCAAACGGAAGTTAGACGGAAAACAGTGGAGAGAAATGTTCCGCTAGATGCCCTGTATATGGCGTTCCATATGTGTAGTCGTCGCGACAAGGATTATTATGCTTACGACATGCTAACCGATATTCTGTCTAGCGGACGCTCGTCACGGCTTATTCAGAACTTGGTAGTGAAAAATAAGATTTTCAATTCGGTAGATGCTTATATATCCGGAAGCATAGACGAGGGATTATTGCACATCACCGGAAAGCCGGCCGAAGGCATCAGTCTTGAACAAGCCGAACAAGCCGTCTGGGATGAGATAGAGAAGCTTCGTACTACACCGGTAGAATCTTCCGAACTAGAAAAAGTTAAGAACCGCTACGAAAGTGAGCAGATATTCGGAAACATCAATTATCTGAATGTGGCTACAAATATGGCATACTTAGAACTGATAGGGAAAGCCGAAGATATCAACACGGAAGCCGTGAGGTACCGTTCGGTTACGGCAGAGCAACTGCAAGAGGTGGCACAGCGCAGTCTTATAGCCGATAATTGTTGCATACTTTACTATAAAGCTATTAAATGAAACAAGTAAACATATCACATTATAAAACACTGTTCCTTTTAGGACTGCCTATCGTTATCGGACAGATAGGCATGATTATTCTTAGTTTTGCCGATACGCTGATGATTGGCCATCACAGCACTACCGAGTTGGCTGCTGCCAGCTTTGTTAATAACATGGTAAACTTGGCCATAATTTTCTCTACCGGATTCGCTTACGGACTTACTCCCATCATAGGACGTTTGTTCGGACAAAAGAAGTTGCACGAGGCGGGTCAGGTACTTAAGAATAGCTTGGCTGCAAACACTGTAGTAGCTGTTTTGGTATGCTTGGCATTGACTGTTCTATATTTCAACCTCGGCCGATTGGGACAGCCCGAGGAACTGTTGCCTTTCATAAGGCCGTATTTCCTCATCTTGCTGGCATCAATACCTTTTGTGCTTTGGTTCAACGGATTCAAGCAGTTCTCTGACGGAATTACCGACACCAAGACATCCATGTGGATTCTGCTGGGCGGAAACTGCCTGAACATAATAGGCAACTATATCTTTATATACGGAAAATGCGGTATGCCCGAGATGGGATTGGCGGGAGCGGGACTTTCTACTCTGCTGTCGCGCATCATTATGGTAATAGTATACTTGGTGGTGTTCTTCAAGACTCAGCGCTACAGCGTATTCCGCGAAGGATTCTTGCGTGGCACTATCAACAGAGCCGACTTTATTCACCTTAACAAGTTGGGATGGCCTATAGCCGGACTGATGGGTATGGAGACAGCATCGTTCAGCCTCAGCGCGGTGATGGTGGGTTGGCTAGGCAGTAACGAACTGGCAAGCTATCAAATCATGATAACCGTATCACAAGTATGCTTCATGATGTATTATGGTATGGGAGCAGCCGTATCGGTACGCATCAGCAACTTTGCGGGACAAGACGACTGGCGTAACGCCAAACTCACGGCAAACATCGGATTTCATATCATACTCATTATGATAGTCTGCACGGCTATCCCTATCTTCATGCTGCGTAATCACATTGGTCCGTGGTTTACAGACGATGAGGCAGTAGCTGTTATGGTAGCCCAAACCGTAATACCGTTCCTGGTTTACCAGTTAGGCGACGGACTGCAGATAAACTTCGCCAATGCCCTACGAGGCATAGCCGACGTGCGCCTTATGATGCTGTTCGCTTTCATAGCCTACTTCGTCATCTCTCTTCCGTTAGGATACCTTTTCGGCTTCATATTCCACTGGGGAATAGTTGGTATATGGATGGCTTTCCCGTTCGGACTGACCAGTGCCGGAATAATGTATTACCTACGATTCAGATACCAAATAAACCGTAAAATGTAAACCGCCATGTTCTCTACTTCCTTTAAGATAGCGTTTGGTTATGTATTGCTCATAGTCTTGATGTTTGTTTCCATTGGCTATGTCTATAGGCAAATGAACCTGTTGATATCGTCTACAGATATGGAGAAGAACGTCGTTATGCGTCGCCGACTTACTAACGATATTATTTCGACTCTGTACAAAGCCGAGATAACAGGACAAAACCTGCGCTTAGGAAGTGTGGGAGAATATCCCGTTTACAGAAACACGATGAAAGAAGCCGCAGTGCTGATAGACTCGCTGCAGAAGGTAATGACATCAGAACTGCAGATAGCACGATTAGACACTGTAAAGACTCTGCTGCGCGAAAAAGAGCAAAACGTGCTTACTATACTTGAGATACTGGAGGATACTTCAATTAACGAACTATATCACACCCAGATAAGACAGATGATTGCCTCGCAAGACTCAGCCATAGGCAATCAGGTGAAAAAGCATATAGTAACACGCCAGAACACATACACCATAAAGCATAAAAAGAAGGGATTCTTCAAGCGTCTGGCAGAGGTGTTTGTGCCCGGAAAACCAGACTCTACAGAGGTGCATAGAGTAGTAGAGGAAATAATAAACGATTCTATAGATCAAGCTTACATTCCAGACGACAGCGTAACGCAAATCATTAATACCATACAGCATAATGTGCACGAGGGTCAGCTTAAAAAGCAGAGAGACCTGAGCAGATACGCCAACAAGATGCGAATGGCTGGTAACGCCTTAAGTCAACGAGTTAATCAGTTGCTCGACAGCATTGAGCAAGATGAGACGCAGAGAAACATGAACAAGCTGTCGGCAGAGTATGTAATACGTAAACAGGCGGCGCGTACCATCGCCATCATTGCAGTATTGGCTATCGTGTTGATGTTGATGTTCTGTTTCATCGTATTGAAGGATATATCACGTAGCAATCATTACCGTAAGGAACTTGAAAAATCAAAGCTCTATGCCGAAAACTTGCTCACGGCACGCGAGAAACTGATGCTTACCATAACGCACGATATCAAAGCCCCTACCGGCTCCATCATAGGGTTCATAGAACTGATGCTGCGTTTGGTGAAAGATAAAAGACAGCTTTTCTATCTGCAGAACATGAAAAGTTCAGCACAGCACTTGCTTCTGCTTATCACTTCGCTGCTTGACTACCATCGGTTGGAAGCTGGTAAAATGGACCTGCATCCGGTAGCTTTCAATCCGGCTGAACTGTTTGATGATATCTACACCAGTTTCCTTCCGCTCGCCGCAAAGAAAGGATTGAAGCTGAACTATATAAAATCGGATTCTACTAGTACCAATATTAAGAGCGACCCGTTCCGTTTGCGCCAGATTATTGATAATCTGATATCGAACGCACTGAAATTTACAGCCGAAGGAAGTATTACGCTTAAAACCTATATTCAGCAGAACATGCTGATTATCCGCGTTACCGATACCGGATGCGGCATGAGTGAGGAAGAACAAAACAAGATTTTCAAAGAGTTTACCCGACTGAACAACGCTCAGGGTCAGGAAGGATTCGGTCTCGGACTGTCTATCACAAAGAAACTTGTTGAACTGCTCGATGGTAACATCACATTGAACAGTGAAGAAGGTAAAGGTAGTGAATTCTGTATCAGCATCCCCGTTGTAGCTGCCGACAGTGAATTACCAAGCCTGCCTACTGATGCAGTAGCTCCTATCGACAAGCAAGTACGCATACTGATGATAGACGATGACCGTATACAGCTGAGACTGACTATGGCCATGCTGCAGAATATTTTCGAGAAATCAAACAGTAGACATCAGCTCATTATAGATAGTTGCCTTACTCCAGAAGAATTGCTTGGTCACGTTGAAAATTCGAGCTACGATATTATATTAACCGATATACAGATGCCATCGATGAGCGGATTCGATTTGCTGAAGAAGATAAAAGGCACTGATAATCAACATGCCCAAGACACACCGGTGATAGCCATAACCGCACGAAGCGATATGGATGAAGCGTATTTCCGCAATGCCGGTTTCGCTGGATGTCTGCATAAGCCGTTCAATCAGTCGGAACTGCAACATATACTGAGAGTTATATTCCATAAAGAAGTGAACGAAAGCGTACAGCCTCAACCCGAAACTACCACGTCGTCCGGTGAATTCAACTTCGCCGCACTTACCGCCTTCTCGGAAGATGATAAAGATGCCGCCAAAGAAATACTGAACGTATTTGTTTGTGAGACGGAAAAGAACATCGACCGTATAAAAGCAGCATTACAAAAATCGGATGCAGCTACAATATGCGCTGTAGCCCATAAGATGCTTCCAAGTTTCACTCTGATAGAAGACAAAGCTACCCTGCCGGCACTGCAATGGTTGGAAAATAATAAGCAAAACGCTGTATTCAATCATGAAACAGAAAAGCAGGCTCACGCGGTGATAGAAAACGCCACTTATACTCTTGACGCTGCGCAAGAATACATATCAGAACTGAATTAATGCTAAAATATACAGTGTCGGCTTCATCTTTGAGAAGAAAAAGATTAATTTTGTAATTCACTCTCAAAGGAAAGGAAATAGTATGAGTTACTCTATTCTAATAGTAGAGGATGATTTGACTTTCTCTACCATGCTGAAAACGTGGTTGGGGAAAAAAGGATTTAATATCGATACAGCTAGTTCATGCGCTAAAGCACGAAAAACATTATCGACAGACAAATTTGATTTGGTTCTGTCCGACCTGCGTCTGCCCGATCAGGACGGAATACAATTACTTAGTTGGTTGAGGAAGAATGATATATATACTCCCTTTATCATAATGACAAGTTATGCCGAGATACATAGTGCGGTAGAAGCTATGAAGCAAGGAGCAAGCGATTTTGTAGCTAAACCTATTCAGCCAGATGAACTTCTGAAGAAGATAAAAGAGGCTATCAACCCTCCTACAGCAGAAGAGGAAATCACTGAAAAAAGTGCTCCCGAAACGGCACCGAGTAACTATCTTGAAGGTGAGAGCGAAGCGGCTCATCAACTGTATAATTATGTAGCGTTGGTGGCTCCTACACAGATGTCGGTCTTGATTAACGGAGCGAGCGGCACCGGAAAGGAATATGTGGCGCACCGTATACATCAGTTGAGCAAGCGTAGCGATAAGCCTTTCGTGGCTCTCGACTGCGGTTCTATCCCTAAGGATTTGGCGGCGTCAGAGTTCTTCGGTCACGTAAAAGGTTCGTTTACTGGGGCGTTAAGCGATAAAACCGGAGCTTTTGAAGAAGCCAACGGCGGAACATTATTCCTCGATGAAATAGGAAACCTGAGCTACGAGGTGCAGGTGCAGCTATTGCGTGCATTGCAAGAACGCCGCATCCGTAAGATTGGATCAAGCAAAGAGATAGAAGTAGACGTGCGCTTAGTGTCTGCTACAAACGAGAATCTGACGGAAGCCATCGCCAAAGGTAATTTTAGAGAGGACTTGTATCACCGTATAAATGAATTCACTCTGAAAATTCCAGATCTGAAAGATAGACCCGAAGATATACTGTTGTTTGCCAACTTCTTCCTAGATCAAGCCAACCGTGAGTTGGGCCGTAACTTGATAGGTTTCGACGCTGAGGCGAGTCAGGCTTTGCAGAACTACAGTTGGCCGGGCAATTTAAGACAGATGAGAAACGTGGTAAAGCGTGCTACACTATTGGCATCGGGCGACTTGATAGGCATAAAGGATTTATGTGACGAGTTGCTCAATGCTCCTCATGAAGAATCTCCTCTTACACTCCACAGCGAAAAAGATGAGATGCAGCGAATACTGAATGCGTTGAAACAGACCAACAATAATAAGTCGAAAGCTGCCATCATACTCGGCATTGACCGAAAAACGCTATATAATAAGATGAAGCTGTATAAACTTCAGTAATTGTAACTGTAACATGATATAGCAAAAGACAACCTCTCGTACTACGTTTGAAAACGTAATGCAAGAGGTTGTTTTGATTATTGTAATTTCAAATCATGAATTGCAGGTAAAATTAAAGACTCCATGACTTTATATCCGTTTAAAACAGGATGTACACCATCATGTGTGTATTGTGGATTTAATGCATTTTTAATACCGAAAAGTACTGTCTGATTTAACCCATCCTTCAGTTATTGAGTTGCCCATAAAAACTACTAAGTCATTATTCCTTTGCGAATTTTTATATGAGTAATTATCTGTTTGATAACACTCTATATTAATCCACTCACGGATATTTTGGGAAGCCAACTGTAGGTTGTAAAAAACAAGTAAAAAGAAAAATAAAATACAATGCTTTACCATATATCAATCATTTCAAATTATTCTTTTTTTAACAAATTACTACCAAGGCAATTACAGCTTAATAAACACTCTCTTTTTGTATAAAATATATGCCAAGCCTGCATTAACCGCTACATATGCTATAGCATACATCATAGATGAAAAACAAGAGGGATTAAATAACTTGACGAAAACGGCATATACTTCTTCATGCAATCCGACCTGTCCTAACATATCCGCCATTAAACTTGCGAATAAATATATGAAAAGTGGGTTGCAACCTAAAGCTTGAAATGGTATAATCCATTTCGAGCATTTCCGCAAATCAATTATCCAAATGAGCAATACAAAAAACAGATAAGTAAAACCACTAGTTACCAATACATAAGTTGGACTCCAGACTTTTTTTATAATAGGGCATGAATAACTGAACAAGAATCCCATGAAAAGAAGAATAATACCAATCACTGATAACTGGACTATTTTTTCATATAAAGTCTTATTTTGCATTATTATGTTTCCGCAAAAATATCCAATTAGTACATGGGCTATTCCTGGTAGTGTGCTTAAAAAGCCCTCCGGGTCAAAACGAATACGTCCACCATCAGGCAACCACTCTAAATACATATGGTTTTCGCCTAATAAACAGCGGTCTATTACTGCGATTATATTGTCCTCGCTAAGTTCAAAACCATTTCCATACCATAAAACTAAGCCATAGATCAATAAAATGGATATTATAGTATAAAACAATGCTGCTTTCGAACGAATCCATATGGCCAAAAGAGAAGCGAAAAAATAACTTAAAGCCAAACGTTGTAAAACACCCAGAATACGAACATCATGCAACGGTAAAAGAACTTGTATCAAGGAGATTCCTTTAGATGGATGCAATATGTTATCCAATACTAATGAGAACCATGACAACATAACTCCCAAAAGAAACAGGATAACAGTTCGTTTAAATAGCTTAATCACAAACTGCGAACAAAAATGGCCCGAATATTTCTTCATGGATATACTCATTGAAACTCCCATAACAAACATAAAAAAAGGAAATACCAAATCCGTTGGAGTCAAGCCAATCCATTCTGCATGTTTGAGAGGGGAATAAATTGTTCCCCAATCTCCTGGATTATTCACTAAAATCATTCCTGCAACGGTGATACCACGAAGTACATCTAAGGATAACAAGCGATCTGTTTTCATGTATTGTACGAATTTAAAACTATTTATTTAGAACACTATTTCAAAAAATCTGGTTTACGGCAATGTATTCCATTAGAATTCAGCCATTTTAAATGCCAAGGCAAGTATCTCACAAATCGATCCCAATCACGCGTACTTCCCCATGCCACTTCCGCAAATGCTTGAAGGGAAGGAAAAACATGCTCACCAAATTTACGTTCATTAGGTATCATTTCCGTCCAAACGCATGCCTGAAAGCCAGTAACCTTGCTTTGAATTATGCCAGGGAATTGAGGCTCATAAGTAAATGTATATAATGATTTCAAAGCTTTATCTGAAGGTGTTCCGCTTAAATAGAAACGTCCCCATTCCATAAAAATCATTGAATGTCCACTTTGAGTAATATCTCCAGGCTGTTCTGGTAACCAATCTCGCCAATAAGTATAAATCAAATCAAGAGGTTTGCGCTTATAAAAGGCATCGTCCCAAACCATAACTTTTTTGCCTTTACTTTTTAAGTAATCTGAAATGTCTTTGACGAAATAATTTAATAGCCCACTAGTATTCATCAAATTATTATCCTTTATCATCTTTTGGCAATACGGGCAAACGGTCCAATTATCAGTTTCTACTTCATCAGCACCTATATGGATGTATTCACTAGGAAAAATAGCAAGCACTTCATCCAGTATATTTTTCATGAAGGCATAATTCTCTGTTTTGCCAACACAAACGGGAAACGAAAACTCCTTACCCCAATCTGCTCCACCTGTACACGATAAATTAGGGAAAGCTTTGATTGCCGCAGAAAAATGTCCTGGCATGTCAATTTCCGGAATAACATCAATACCTCTATCTAATGCGTATTTGACAAAATCCTTTAATTCTTCTTGCGTATAATATCCTCCATACTCATTGCCGTTACGGATGAATCTAGAATCAATTAAATAATCAGTATCAGCATTAGATAATTCGATGCAACGCTTATCATATTCATCAAACTGGCGCCATCCACCTACAGATGTCAACGCCGGATACTTTTTAATTTCAATTCGCCATCCTTGGTCATCAGTCAAATGCAGTTGCAATTTGTTAATCTTGTAAAAAGATAAACAATCTACTATCTTTTTTAGATAATTCATGGTAAAAGCATGTCTGGCTACGTCTACATGAAACCCTCTCCAATTTTTCTTTGGTTTATCCTGTAAACTAAGCATAGGAATTGTCTTGTTGCCAATGTTATCTGTAGAGCACTGCAATATAATTTGTCTTAGTGTCTGAATTCCCCAAAGCAGTCCTTGTGGTTGAGAATATTCAATTTGAATATTCTCTGCGCCTATATTAATTGAATACTCATCATCCCCCCAATTATTATTATGTAATACACGCACAAATGCATTGTCATTAGAAACAGTTTGCACTTCATTACAAACCTGTTCTAAAGTAGACACCAATAATGAAGCCGGAACACCCTTAATCTCATTGGTTAAAGTTATAACAGAAGGCAAAACAATATTGTTACTTCCATAAACAAGTGATTCCGGTTGAGGAATTAATGCAACAGAAGTCAAAGCATTATTGGTAGATTCAATATTCTGTTTATCAGAGCAAGCACTTACTACTGTCATAGGTCCGAAAAAGGAACAACAAAGTAATAAAATATGTATAATTTTACTAGTCATAATCATTGTATAATTAAAGTTGAAGTTACACTTTCTTTATTTAAATAAAAGAGACGAGCTTTTACAATTGAAGCATTACAAGCCACAGGTTTATTCCACATCGGAGAAGATGAGGTAGGTTCTGTTCCATCTGTTGTATAGCGAATCGTTCCACCATGTATAGGGCTATTAGCATACAACATACCATCTTTAATTTTAAGTCCTACTTGTGGTAACCTAAAATTAGTAGATGTTTTTTCTAAATAAGGCATCTCTTTTTCGCTTAACTTGGCATAAAACAATGTCAAATCATCGTTAAAGGCAGATATTTCCTTTTCTCCACGCATATTTTCCCATATAGGATGTGCATTCCAACCGCGCTCAACTAAACCAAATATTTTAGGGAATATATAATATTCTACTGCTGCATAATCTCGAATTGTTTCCGAAAAAAGCTGAGCTTGAATTCCCTTAATATTATTTGGTATTTTCAATGCAGGTTTACCTTCGGCAGCCTTGTCCAATAAAATCGGATTGTCCTGTAAGTCGACACGAGCCGAGCGATATATTGAAAAAGGTAACATAGAAAAAGATTTTGATTCATCTACATAGCCTGCCCACGAAAGCCCCCTTTCATCATATTGTGGACTATATGCCAAATCCATATAGAAGTTATTCACATTGCATAGTACAACCGGGTACTGATTATTTGCAACTTGGTATGGAATAACGTCTCCACCCCATTCCGGAACAGTGTTCCAACAATAAATACCCATTACTGATTTACATAAAAGAGCATCTGTTTTTGGGGCATTATGTAAAGCCACTTCTTGCCATCCGGAAAATTTCATGCCTGAGCCAGAAACGAAATTTGCCATCTTAGTGTAGAAATATTCAAATAAATCGTGGGCTTTGTTCATGCCCTGCGCTTTCAGTAACTCTGCACATGCTGGTGATTTCATCCAAGCTCCTTCGGGCACTTCATCACCTCCTAAATGAATTGTGTAGAGTTCAACTCCTGCCTCTTTATACATTAATTGTATTTCGGTTATTACCTTTTCCATAAATCGATATGCTGAAGGTAAAGCCACATTAATAACATTATCAGTATAAGATTGTGCAGAAACATAAACTGATGAGTCTGAAGCTTCACTTAGTAAATATTCCCTTGCTTTATTGATATCCTTATTTTTATATTTATTATAGCGAGCTTTCATTGATACTATTGCTGCACGGGCGTGTCCTGGAGCTTCGATTTCAGGAATTACACGTACATGACGTTGTGCTGCATACTTAATGAATTTGATAAATTCAGCACGCGTGTAAAAACCGTTGCCTATACCTTTGTCTGTAGAATAGTGCCCTCCAAAACCAGGATAAAGACAAGTTGACTCATTTTCTGTGTGACCTCTATGCGCTCCAACTTCTGTAAGTTCTTCAAGTTCTGGAATTTCCAATCGCCATCCTTCATCATCCGAAAAATGGAAATGCAACACATTTACTTTATATGAAGCTAATAAATCAACCAATTTCATAGCGTCTTTAGCGGAAGTGAAATTTCTTGCAACATCAAGCATGAAACCTCTGTACTCTAAATCTGGATAATCAAAAATCGATTGGCAAGCTAACACGCATGGCATTTCCTTTCCTTTTAGCATAGACAACAATGTTTGACAACCATTAAAAACTCCATGAGTACTTGCACCTTCAATCAAGATTCTATTCTGTCCGATATTTAATGAATACTGCTCTTTATTAACTACAGGTTTGTTTACTATCAAATCTAATTTTATATACGTAGAAGCTCCTTCTACAACCTCAACGCCATATAATTGTTCAAGTTTTGTCTTCAATATATTAGCTTCATTCGACAACTCTTTACTATAAAGCAAAGATATTTTTGAAGGAAAAGCTAAACTGTCACCTGATAATTCAACCTGCTTTACAGAAGGCAGGATATCATTTTCTCTTAAAGCTGGAGACGTTGTAAGAGCTTGATATTTATCGTATATTTTGCTAGCAGAAAAGCGATCAATACTACTTTTTCCACCAAGCACATGCTTTTTTAGTGTTAACGGATAAATTTTACTGTCTTTTTGTAATTTCCAATAGCAGCCTTCCGGTTCCTTAGAAATGTTTGAAACATTTGTGTGTGTCAATAAGGTGATTACAATTGAATCATTCGGTTGCATTGCATTTGAGTCAACTGGAGAAATTTTATAAAAATTTGCATTCACAGCACTTAAATTCCCATTACCAGAAATGACTTTTACAATCTCAACAGGTAATTGAGAATAAAAAATCTCCCAATCCCCATTCAATGGTGTTTGAGAAACATTTTTAACCACAAACCTATTTACGTAACAATCTTTTTCTTCATCAAATCCTTGATTGAACCACGATACTTCAACCGGAGCTGAATCTTTATTCAATTGTGAACATGCACCAAGAAACAAAGAACAAATGCATAAACAAGAGATGAATATACTTTTCATTGTTTTAACTTTCGTATTTTACGTATTTATTAATCATAATCAATAAAATAAGGGGATACAATAAGGTAGTATAACCCCTTATTTTAAGTGATTCGATCAGATATCTAAATTAGTCGGTCAATTTCTTGACACTCATTTTTTCTTTTCCGATTCCTGCGGAAGTATCAAAGGTGATACGATAATAACCAGGCACAAATTCATCAGTATTGGTAAATCCATTAGATTTAGAAATGGTAAATCCTTTTGTGTCACCAATAATAGAGCCTTCTTTCAATTCAATACCATTAGTCTTATTCCACTGTCTGTCACTGTATATTTCAACTTCGAATGATGCCCATTCGTGCGTGTTGTTGAGATATATGGTTGCCTGATATGTGTTTTCTGCAACCTTAACAGCATATGCCATCCGAGAAATATTATCCAAATCCCAACCTCCTGAATTATAATCCTCATGCCAAACAGGAGATGACGTGAATCCATGACCTACCAACCAGAATGCGTTAGGAGCAATATCATCCATACGTGCTATCCACATATAGTTGTATTTACTGAAATAATAAACTTCCCATAGCCCACTTTCACGCAAGAATTTCAATTTGCCTGTTTCAGGATTGTATTCAAAGAAATCACGGTTATAAGCATTAGCAAGATTCTTAAAGCCGGAAACCTCTACTTCCTGTCCTTTTTCAAATGAAATGACTGACTGATAACAACCTGCATTAGCTTCCAGCTCTACTCCATTAATAGTATAAACTTCATAAGTACCAATAGCGCCCACCTTAAAGGTAAGAGTATTAAATGTAATTTGTTCAATGCTCCACCCTTGATAATTATAATTAAAGCCACCAGATGTACTGGATACTAACCCAGCATAATTTTTATTCTCGCTTTGCCCCCAAATTAAATCAGACTGCTCTATATCCTGTGCTGACGAAATCTTACCAGTAAACTGCGTTGGGAAACTACCGACTTCCGTAACATACTCATAAGGATTCTCTGCCGATTTATTCATAGCTATGGCTTGATCACCTATATGTAGATAAAGCGTTTCTGGAATTATAGGACGCAAAATTTGCAATTTGCGTTCTTCTTTCGTCTCACTGCCTTCAACATTAATGGCAGTCAACTGTAGCGTCGCGTCTTTCTTGTCTTCTAGGCCAGCTTCAAATGGAATGTCAATCTCAAAATCTTTAACTGATGACTCGTTCCCTTTCGTACGGATTGATCCGCTAAAGATTGTTTGTTCACCTGAAGTAAGCGAGACTTCAAGGGTAGACAGTGGAGTAAGTTCATCCTTAATATCAACAGAAAATGTCAGTTTACTATTTGCCATTACTTGTTCTGTTGCAGAAACGACCAAATTAGACATTTCAGGAGAGGAGTATGGATAAACTACACGTCCTGTTTCCTCTTCACAACCAGCAAGTACTGCAGAGGTGCAACAAAGAATCTGAATTATTGTTTTTTTTAACTTCATAGTTGTAGAATTATTAATACTTTTAAAACACTGATTAATAGCCGTCATTTTGAACAAGATTAGCATTCTTGTCCATTTCGCTTTGCGGAACCGGCCATTTTGTTCTGAACGACGGTAAATTACTGAAAATAGCCTCTCCTTTTTCATTCTTGTGTTTTTTCATTACATCGAGAGTTCGTTCATTTCTGAGCAAATCATACCAACGTTGCGCTTCCATATACAACTCCAGCTGCCTTTCGTTTTCAACAGCCAGTCTTGCATCTTCTTGAGTCATGTTTCTTTTTAAAGATTCAGCACCCAGACCTGCTCGTTCACGAATACGGTTTACGATATCAATAGCCGGACCAACTTCATTTAATTCTACAAGAGCTTCAGCTTTCAGCAACATTATATCAGCCAATCTCATCAAAATAATATCAGAGTTTTTCTCGCGAATCTTATAAGAGAAAGGATAGTTATCTGACGGATAATAAGTATCATACGGAGCCTGTTTCCAAATAATGCTTGATGAATAACGTACATCCTTTTCTTTGTCGAACTTGTTCAAAAGGTCATGCGTTGGTGTACAATATCGTCTCCAAGTAACAGTGCCGTCTTCTTCTTTAAGTAAAGTCCAAAAAGCCCAATTGGGTGAATCTGTCGAATAAAGTACTTCAAAGATACTTTCAGATGTAAATTTATTATCCGGATTCCATAAAGAGTCAAAATCGTCAACCAATTCATAACCCTCACCAATCGCTTTATTGCAAAGTTCTACAACTTTTGTATAATCACGATCTTTCTTTTTCCCGATGGTAGCATATACTTTAGCCAATAATCCATACGCTGCACCTTTCGTTGCCTGAAAAGCCCCTTTATTTTTGCTTACCAAATAAGCTATAGTGTTAGTTTCGTCCAAGTCACTTATAATTTGTTTATAGACATCCGCTTCAGGTGTGCGAGTAGGATACATTACCGGATACCATTTGTCAATATTCTCAGATGTAATTGTTGGTATTAGTTGTAACACCATCGGCAAATCGCCCCATAGACGTACCATATCAAAAAACGCCCACGCACGAATGAATTTGGCTTCAGCTATAATTCTGTTACGTTCGCTTTCATCTTCTCCCTGTACTTTCATTAATTTCACATTTTCAATTACATTAGTAGCAGAACCAGCCATAGAAAGATATTGCGACCAAACCAATTCTACTTTGTTATTCATGGCGGTAAGATTTAACAAATCTTCTGCTATTTCTTGTACTCCGTCACCTCCTACATAACAGTTATCAGACTGAACATCGTTTACCATATAATTTTCCAATTGGAAAATGTCTTTTTTGAAACTATTATAAGCTCCTTGCAACTGTGCTTGAGCATCGGCAATAGATAGATACTCAGATTTGGATTCTTCACTTTTTGTGCCAGCCTGAGTAAAGTCCGATTGGGGCTCTTCATTTAGAAAGTCACTGCAACCACAGAGTCCCCACAGTGGTAAAGTGCAATACAATAGTTTTATAATCGATTTTTTCATATACTAACTCTTTTAGAATTCAACATTTAAACCAAAAATCAAGGCTTTTGATTGAGGATAGGTTCCATAATCAACTCCCTGAGCCACAGCATCCGCGCCATACGCATTAACTTCAGGGTCATATCCGCTATATTTTGTTAAAGTCAAGAGGTTCTGACCAGTAACATAAGCCTGAAGTTTTGATAAATGCATTTTTTTCAACCATTTCTTATTGAAGTCATAAGAAAGAGTAACTGTCTTCAGTCGGAGATAAGATCCATCTTCAACGAAACGTGTAGAGTTGTGACTGTTTTCAATATTGCCTACACGTGGAATATCCGTAATCATTCCTGGGCGTTTCCAGCGGTCAAGAACAGCTTTCGATTGATTTCGGAAATCAAACATGCCTTCAGTATCAATACGAGAAGCGTTGAAAATATCATTACCTTGACTACCTTGCAAAAAGATAGAAAGATTAAGGCCTGCATAAGAGAATGTATTAGTCATTCCATAAATGAAATCGGGCTGGGCACAACCTATCTCCGTGCGATCACCTGGATCCAATGATCCATTCTTGTTTAAATCTGAATAAATAATATTACCTGTTTCCGGGTCAACACCTTCTGATACATATCCGTAAAAAGTTCCCAAAGGTATTCCTTCCTTAAGAATAACTGCACTTTCACGAGTCTCATACATTTCAGCATAGTAATAAATCTTATTCAATCCAAGTTTAGTTAACTTGTTACGATTAAATGAAATATTAAAATCTGTATTCCATTGGAAAGTGCCTTTTAGATTTTGAGATGAAACTGAGAATTCCATACCTTTATTAACCATCTCACCATCATTGCGAGTGATACCACCAGGAAGATTCACGTTATCAGGTAGGCTTACTGTTAGCAGCAAGTCTTTTGTTTTCTTGTAATACGCATCTACAGAAAAGGTTACACGAGAATCAAGCATAGTAAGATCAAGACCTGCATTCCACTGCATAGTCTTCTCCCAAGTTAATTCTGTATTTGCGGCAGAATAAGGACTGATGGCTAAACCAGGATATAGATTTTCAGTAGTAGGGGCCACCTTACTTGCGCTCATCGATGCTAAATAAGAATAATTGCCGATGCCACTTTGGTTACCATTCATACCCCATCCAATGCGCAGTTTCATATCATCTATAACATTCTTGAAAGGTTCCATGAATTTCTCACTTGAAACACGCCAACCTGCAGAGGCTGAAGGAAAATAACCCCAACGATGACCTGGCGCAAAACGTGAGGAACCGTCGGCTCTAAAATTCATGGTCAACAAATATTTACTGTCATAATTATAAGCGACACGACCCAAGAATGAAGCTAACGACCAAGCGGATGCCGATGAGCCACAAGCGTCTTTGTCGATTTGATTGGCAGCGCTGATAGAATGTATATTAGGATAAGAATCCGCTAAATCGAACCCTGCTAACCAAGCACCATTATATTGTGCATGTTGTTGGGTAGCACCACCCATCAATGAGAAATTATGTTTTTTCAGAGAAAAATCATAAGTCAAAATATTTTCGAATAACCATTCAATGTTACGTGAATAGCTTTCTTCTACACGTCCTTTGGTTCCACGGCCGTCAGAAGTTGATTTGGGGTCCAAGAAATAATCCCAATGATTGTTTGATAAGTCAATTCCAAATGTACTTTTGAATTGTAATCCTTTTAATATGTCAAAGGTAAATCCTAAAGACCCTTTCAAATAATCAGCCGAAGTTATGTTGTCAGCTGAATTTGCTGCCAGTGGATTTAAAATTCGAGAACCATATGCATTTTCATCATACTGACCGGGGTTTTCGTTATCCCATTGCTGCATAAAAGGAGGCGTATTAATGACAGATAAAATAGATCCTGCACGCATTGAACTTCTACTTTGGTTTACCTCTTGCCCCTTTGTATTAGTATAGGCAAAATTAAGTGCCATTTTCAGCCACTTAGTATGCTGATTATCTATATTAGCACGGAAATTATAACGTCTGAAATTTGCTTTTTCAATGATACCTTGTTCATTAGTATATCCTCCAGAGACAAAGTACTGTAATTTATCTGTTCCATTAGAAACGGATAATTGATAATTTTGATTTAAACCAGTTTTGAAAAACATATCCGTCCAATCCACATAACGTTTTTCACTATCAGGAATAGTTGGAGCTACATTTGAATATTTTTTAAGTTCCTTCATTAAGTCCTTATATTCCTCAGTATTCAAAGCGTCAATTTTCTTACCTAACTGAGAAAGACCTACATAAGCACTAAACTTAACTTGCGGATTGCCTACTTTACCACGTTTTGTTGTAATGAGCACAACTCCATTTGCTGCGCGTGCACCATAAATGGCAGCAGAAGATGCATCTTTCAAAACTTGCATAGATTCAATATCTGCAGGGCTTAAACTGGAGATATTATCATTAGGCATGCCATCAACTATATACAATGGCTCGTTAGAAGCTTGTACAGAAGTTGCTCCTCTGACGCGAATACTCATTCCTTCTCCAGGTGCGCCTGACGGTTGTACTACTTGAATACCTGCAGCCTTACCTTGCAAAGCCTGAGCAGCATCGATAATAGGACGCTCATCAATATCAGCAGTAGAAACCACAGATACTGCAGTTGTGATATCTTTACGCTTCATTGAACCATAGCCAATAACCACAACTTCATCTAGTATTTGATTATCTTCACTTAATGATATATTATATGAGTTACTTTTACCTACCTTAACTGTTTCTGCAGAATAACCGATGTATGAAAAGTTGAGTACACTACCTTCCGAAACCGAAAGTGACCATTTTCCGTTCATGTCAGTAACGGTTCCTTTTCCTGTACCTTTTACCGTAACAGATACTCCAATAAGAGGTTCGCCTGTTTTATCTGTGATGATACCTCGTACTTCCTTCTCTTTAGATTTACTGGAAGGCTGATTATCTTTCTTCTTACTCAAAACAACCTGTTTACCATCTTCTATTCGATAAGTTATACGTGTATTACGAAATAATTTTTGTAATACAGAATGAATTTCTTCATTATTAACAGATAAGCTGATTTTATTATTCAAATCATCAAGCTCATCAGAATAGAAGAAACTATAATCAGCTTTTGATTCTATAAGACTAATGGCTTGCTTGATAGATTTATTAGAAACACGAAACGTTATTTGTGCTTGTGCTGTCAACGAAATTACAAATACAAGACAACAAAGCAAACAGAAACGTAAAACTATATTTGTATGCTTTTTCATTGATAATTAAATTAACGTTTAATAATTATTTGCATATTAATGATTTAAGTGAAAGTTCTAAGATGTCAATATAATCTTAATGCTACATGAATTAAAAAATCCGGCGGATGATTTAAATACGTTTTCATGGTCTTTTATTTTATTTAATTACACCATTCTGCTGCTTTTAAAAGACATAAATTGAGGGCCCATATTCTATCATTTGATTCATTTGAATAAACTATTTAAAGTATAGCCATTAGAATCAATAGATAAAATCCATGTTAGTTACATACTCTTTAAAAACAGTCAAATAGTAAGTTATTGTCAATTTAATTTGTTTTATTATATTATTTCTTGTCTATAATGACAATGTCTTTATCTAATTCATATGTTAGAGGGTAAGTTAAGCTTATGATATAGAAAACATTACTCAAACTATTATTACGGATGCTTCCGGAGAATGGTATATTCTTCAATTCCTCAGCCTTAAACTTTATCTCTACGCCATACATCCTTTCTAAGGTTTTTGCAATTTCTTCTAATGAGGCAGAGCGGAAGTATAATACATTTCTTCGCCAACTGTCGATTTCTCTACTGTCCTCAATAATACTTTTATCAAAACGACATAAAGTCTTGTGATAACTCACGCACTCATCAGGGGTAAGCATTACGGTCTGTTTGTTATTATAAACTTTAACACTACCTTCCAACAATGAAGTTGTAACTGAAGGGTCACTGCTATAGCCTTTTACATTGAAAGTTGTTCCTAAAGCTTCTACATTCAGCCCGTTACAGTCAACCACAAACTTTCGTTTTTTATCTGGATGGACCTCAAAATAAGCCTCTCCATCTAAATAAATCCTTCTCTCTTCATCGTTGTATTTATTGTCATAGCTCAACCTACTGGCTGAATTAAGCCAGACCTTCGTTCCGTCAGGCAATGTCATACTCGCTTTTTGACCATAATCCGCAACAAATTCGCATTTCCTTTCTCCATTTTTATCTGATGCCTGATTGAAATACAAATACAGAGAGAATGATATCAGTAAAGGCAAAAAGAAACTTGCCGCTATATGGTAAATTGAAAAAGACTTTCGTTTAAAGAAAGAGGTATTCATCGATTTGGTAATAGAATTCTCTGAAACAGGCTGTTCTGTTATGGGAGAATGTGATATTTCTTTTACGATGGATTGCCAAATATCATTTTCAGTATTTTTGTCCATCTTTTGTGAAACGTGTGCCCACTTTTCTTCACACATAGTTTCAAAACGTTGTTTACCCTGATTTTCGCTAATCCAATTAATCAAGATTCTACACTCCTCTGGAGTTGCCTTATTTTCAAAGAATTTTTCCAGCAGTCTATTATAATCATGTAATTTAAACTCACTCATACAATCCATTCTTTTTCTATTATAAAAACAACTAATAACATATAAAAAGCTACATTGCCCATACGATTGCGTATATACTTTAACGAGCGTTGAACCTGCGTTGCGACAGTTTTTTCAGAAATAGATAGTTGTCCGGCTATTTCTTTATAATTTAATTCCTGTTTCCAGTACATCATAAAGACTCTGCGTCTGGATTCCGGCAATTCCTGTATAAGTTCAACAATATAATTCTCCAAAAATTTAGCATCCAATTCTGTATCCATATCATTTTGAGTAGCCAAATCTGATTTTTCGTCTTGCGAAATCAAATAGCTTTGTGACAATAATTCACGTCTGATATAATGATATACCATATTTCTGCAAATGCGAAATAAATACCCTTCAAAGTTGTCATCACAATTAATGTTTTCTCTTTTATCCCATATCTGCAAAAAAAGGTCTTGGGTTAAATCCTTACTTGTAACTTCATCTTTCACAATAGAACGAATAAAGTTATAAATGCGCCCTACATAATGATGATATACAAATTCAAAGGCCTTCATATCACCATGATGCAATTGAAGCAATATCTTTTTATCAATACACTGTTCCATAGTTTTCAAACCTAGAATTAAAATCAAATTATAAAGTTTTAAGCTGCTTTTCAATAATTACATTTTAAATAGTATTTAAAGGAAGAAAAAGACTACAAGCAGTATTCAAAGTTAACCTTTATTAACTTTGTTCGTTGATGTACACATAAGTACAGATTAATATTCTTGCCAATCATCGGTGCCTATTAGGATGCTTATGAAAGAATTTAACAAAGTCATCTTACTTCGACCGAAGTAAGCACGTTGACCGACTCGAAGTGAGCGTTTACTTCGGTCGAAGTAAGCATGCGTATCGGTCGAAGTAAGACGACTTGAAAAAAGAATTAGTGCAACTCTATATAATGCGAATGCAATATAGATTGATACTATTAATGCCTTAATCACCACTATGGTTTACGCAACTTTTGTAGATGTCGTAAAAACATAAAATTGGGGAATAATTCCACAACTTTCCCCACTTAATTCCCCAATTTCCCCAAAATCCACATCTGTTATAATATGTTAATCAATTTGTAATCAGTGAAATAAGTAGTAACATGGTTTGTGGCACGGCAATTGTGTTACATATATCAGATTAATGCGATATAATAAGATATTGATAAAAGAGACGACAGAGAACTGAACACAGACAAGACTAAACTAAACTCAACCCTAATGAAAAATCTTGAATTGTATTCCATTTTGTACAATTACTCGATTAAAAAGAAGATGCCTATGTGTTAATATGAAAAGAGGTCGCTGTGACAGCGACCTCTTTTTTTGGTATTTTATTATCCGATTATTCAATCATTTCGAATCCATTCCACAAATTGCCTGGAGGCAATGGAGCAGTTACGTCAATAAGCTCTTTCGATACAGGATGAACAAACTTCACCCTATGAGCATGCAGGCAAATGCTACCGTCGGGGTTAGAACGGGCGAACCCGTATTTCAAGTCACCCTTAATAGGACATCCCATCTTTGCCAACTGGCAACGAATCTGATGATGACGTCCGGTCTTCAAATCCACTTCAAGCAAAAAGTAATTCTGTGAATGCCCTATGAGACGATAATGAAGCACAGCCTTCTTAGAGTTCTTCACCTCCTTATCGTACGCATACGATTTATTCTGCTTCTCATTACGCACCAAGTAATTCACCAATTCGCCTTCATCCTGCGGCGGACGCTGCTTCACTATAGCCCAATAAGTCTTCTTAACCTCGCTGTTTCTGAACATCTCGTTCAGACGCGCAAGTGCCTTACTGGTCTTGGCGAAAACCACCAATCCACTTACCGGACGATCCAGACGATGCACCACGCCCAAGAACACGTTTCCCGGCTTGGCATATTTCTCCTTGATATACTGCTTCACGGTTTCCGACAGAGGAGTATCCCCCGTCTTGTCGCCCTGCACTATCTCAGAAGCCGTTTTATTGACTATAATCAGATGATTGTCTTCGTATACTACGGTCATAAGACACTATTACATGTTCATACCACCATCTACCTGGATAACCTGACCCGATACATACGATGACAAGTCAGAAGCCAAGAACAATGCAATGTTAGCCACATCTTCCGGAGTACCGCCACGGCGCAAAGGAATCTTCTTGCTCCATTCTTCTTTCACTTCATCAGATAATTTAGCGGTCATGTCAGTGATGATGAATCCCGGAGCAATAGCGTTAGCACGGATGCCACGAGAGCCCAATTCCTGAGCGATAGATTTAGCCAAACCAATCAAACCAGCCTTAGAAGCAGAATAGTTGCACTGACCAGCGTTACCGTGAACACCTACTACAGATGCCATGTTGATGATGTTACCGCTACGCTGACGCATCATGATAGGAGTACAAGCGTGGATAAAGTTGAAAGCCGATTTCAAGTTTACAGCGATAACAGCATCCCACTGTCCTTCTCCCATACGCATCATCAAGCCGTCTTTAGTAATTCCGGCGTTGTTTACCAAAATATCTATAGAACCGAAATCCTTGTGAATTTCTTCTACCACCTTTGCAGTATCTTCAAAGTTAGCTGCGTTAGAAGCATAACCTTTAGTTTTTACACCAAAAGCAGCGATTTCTGCTTCAGTCTGCTTTCCGTTTTCGTCAATAACCAAGTCTGTAAATGCGATGTTTGCTCCTTCTGCAGCAAATTTCAACGCGATAGCCTTACCGATACCACGAGCGGCACCAGTAATGATAGCTGTTTTTCCAGTTAATAATCCCATTTTATTGATATTTAAAAGATTAAATTATTCATTGTTTCTACATCCCAATGCGCCGTACACTATGTTCGCCACATAGCGCCATCCGGTAGCGTCGTCAAGCTCTTCGCCTATCTGCCCTCTGATATAAGGAACCTCTATTCCCTTAATGCAATAATGCAGAATATCGGCGGTAATGTCGATGTCGTCTATGCCAAACACACCATCTTCTTTTCCTTCCTTCAGTACGGTGCGGAAAAGCTTGATTTCGTTTTGGTCAAAGTTCTTGCGCATAGCCTCCACTCGCCATATATCGCGGAAGATATTGGCCCTAAGTGTACCGTTTCTGTAAACAGTCATCTTTATGGCGTCAAGATGCGTGGCAATCAACTCCAGAATCTTTTCGGACGGTGATATGTTTTTCATCGCCACACCGTTCATTTTGTTTGAAAGAAATTCCAGTTCAGACTCCACAACGGCCATGTAAATCTGCTCTTTGCTTTTAAAATAGGTATAGAGAGTGCGACGTCCTTTCTTTGAAGCTACTGCTATATCGTTCATCGTTGTCTCTTCTACTCCTTTTTTTGCAAACAACTGGCGTGCCACATCCACTAACTTTGCTCTTGTCTTCTGTACGGTCATTTTTCGGGGTTAATTGCACATTATATATATTTGTGAGCAAAATTAGTCTTTTTCTTTTATTCCACCCAAGAATGCAGCTATTTTTCAATATTGAAGTAGCTTAAATAGATTTATTGCAATTATTTTGCAAAATTATTTGGTAGTTTAAAATAAAGTCCATACCTTTGCACTCGAATTAAGGAAATAACATCGCGGAGTGGAGCAGTTGGTAGCTCGTTGGGCTCATAACCCAAAGGTCGTCTGTTCGAGTCAGGCCTCCGCAACTAAAGCCATCACGATGTATGGCATCCAACAAAAGAAATAACATCGCGGAGTGGAGCAGTTGGTAGCTCGTTGGGCTCATAACCCAAAGGTCGTCTGTTCGAGTCAGGCCTCCGCAACTAAACCAAAGGTCATATCATTACGATATGACCTTTTTTGTTTGTGTACTCCTTATATATTTAGGTATATTAAGTTACTTACAATGGACTTACTAATATGGCAACTGCCGACATAAAAAGGTTAGGAGTAATATGAAAGGTGCAAAACTGAGTTGGGGCAATCTCTCAGTGTCATAGGCATCATGAGAAGTTGTTCGAACATCATAAAAAAAGGTACGCTTTCTCAGTGTCGACCGACACCCCAAAAAGCGTACCTTATTATTGTTATTACCTATTGATTACAATACTACAGGGCGTAAAGCTACAGCTGCATCGCCTTTCTGACCTACCTGTATTTTATAGCTCTTACCTTTTACGGTCTTGAACTTCCATACCAAATCTCCATATCTTACTTCGCACGGAGCGCCAGAGCCTGAATGGATGATAGCCTCGGTAAGTTTACCTTCGTTCCAATAAAGATCTACCCCGAAGTTTCCTTTAGCACGGAGTCCTGTTATGGTTCCTGTGTGCCATGCGTCGGGCAGAGCCGGAAGCAAATGTATGAATCCCATGTGACACTGCATCAGCATCTCGGTCATACCTGCTGTTCCGCCGAAGTTACCGTCAATCTGGAAAGGCGGATGTATATCCCACAGATTATCGGAAGTACCGTTCTTCAGCAAGTTGCCAAGCAATGTATAAGCGTGATTGCCGTCGTGCAGACGTGCCCACTGATTTAGTTTCCATCCCATACTCCATCCGGTAGCTCCGTCGCCACGATGCTGAAGCACCACCTTAGAGGCTTCAGCCAATTCTGGGGTGGTAACCGGCGATACGGTATGACCCGGATGCAAGCCGAACAAATGATTTACGTGGCGGTGTTTGTCTTCTGGATTGTCGATATCTTTCGACCATTCCATCAGTTGTCCATATCGTCCTATCTTATAAGGAGCCAAGTGCGCCAATGCGTCTTCCCACTGCTTACGCTCCTTAGCGTCTACTCCAAGCACTTTACTTGCTTCAATAGCATCGAGCAAGATTTCGCGGATAACAGCGTGAGCAAAAGTAGCTCCTTCGTCTATCGGCCCATGCTCGGGCGAAGTAGAAGGTGCTGCGGTATAGACTCCGTTGTCTTTATGCCACAGGTAATCTACTGCAAACTGTGCGCTACCCTTTATCAAATCGTAGCCGGTATTTTTAAGGAACGCTTTATCGCGGGTGTAGTCGTAATAATCCCAAACGTGTGTAGCGAGCCACGGACCTGCTACGGGACTGAAGTTCCACGACATGTCTTCGCTGGCAAGCGGAGTGGTAAAGCCGAATATATTGCCTGATACCGATGTAGTCCAACCGCGTGTGCCAAAATATGATTTAGCTGTAACCGCTCCCGGCTTTACAAGACCTTTGATAAAGTCCACCAACGGAGTTACGCATTCTTCAAGATTAGTAGAGCAAGCCGGCCAATAATTCATCTGCAGATTGATGTTGTTATGATAATCTACTCGCCACGGACCGTCTACATTATTGTGCCATACACCTTGCAGATTGGCTGGCATATTTCCGGGACGTGAACTTGAGATAAGCAGATAGCGTCCGAACTGATAGTAAAGCTGCTCCAAATAAAAATCTTGTTTCCCTTTACGATAGTTAACCAAACGCTTGTTTATAGGCATATCATTAGCACTGCCCGACGCATTGTTAAGGTTGAGCTTAACTCTACCGAACAAAGCCGAGTAGTCGCTGTAATGCTCTGCCAATAATTTATCATAACCCGCTTCATCGGCACGCTGCATCCATTCACGTGTAGTAGCCTTAGGGTCTACACCAATGTATGCTTTAGGGTCGTTGAAATCGGGATTGAAGTTCATCTTATAGTCGGTATCGGCTGTAATCAAGAACACCACCTCGTCGGCGTTACTTACACGGATTTTGCCTTTTTCGTTCGATAGTGTTCCGCCTTTATTAATAGCCTTTATTCGCACGGCGTACTCCATGCCGTTATTATCCAGACGGGCGATGTATGCCAAGCCATCGATTCCGTCGGCTTCCATCTTTCCGGTAGACACGGGATTAGGTTCATAGCTGAATGTAAGGTTCTGCTTTCCCGGATGATCGGCTTTGAAACGGATAGCCATCACATTAGCTGGATAAGAGATGAAATACTCGCGTCGATAAGCCACATCGTCTTTCTTAAACTGAACTACCGCCAATGCAGAGTCGAGCGAAAGTCCGCGACGATAATCGCTCATTTCCACTGCGCTAAGTCCCGTCTCGATATAGAACTCGCCCATGGTGGTGAAGTTACCAAAGCGGAATGGCTTTTCAGCATACGATTCGTACGGCACCTCGCTATTAAAATTCTTACGAGTGAGCAAAGCCGCTTTATTCCAATCTCCGTCGGCAAATGCCTGACGAATCTGATCCATCACCGGAGCCGACTGCTTATTTACATTCCAATAATACGCTGCACCTTTCGCTGTGTTAGGACCGCCTCGCCATAATGTCTTTTCATTAAACGTGATGCGTTCAGCTTCTACCGAACCCAAGATATTGGCGCCCAAGCTACCGTTTCCTACAGGGATGGATTGTGTTTCCCAATCTTGGTCGGGGTTTCGGGCGGTATCTCCAGCCGATTCGGGCTTGTTTTCTCCTTTCCACTGATCTGGCTTACCGCCATACCAAATGGCTCGCCCTTGAAGCGAAACCGGAGTATCGAACCAGAAGGACAGATTTTGCTGTTGCTGACCGTAAATAGGCATACAACCGAAAGCCGCCAATGCGGCAATTGCAGCAATCTTTTTCATTTTCTTATAGTTTTAGTTTTACTTATTTTCTTTATCTATTACATGTATTTCGGGAGGGGGGGTACATGTAAGATTCTCTACACAATCATGATTAAGTTCGAGAGTTTGTGGAACAGCACGATCGAAAGATACTTGAAGTAACCTATCGGATAGACGAGTTTCCTTTGTAACTACAGCTTTATCAAAACGTTCCATGGCCGAAGCATGCACAAATGCCACCGTATCGCCTACAAAATCATTAACATGCCGAGCATGCACAGTGAAACAAGCCAAGATAAATAACAAGGCAGTCAACGTGTTTTTTACAGTCATATCAAGGACTAGATAATTTTATAATTTCACTTTAAATAATTGCATTTGCTTTGGCAAAACTAAGAAAAACAGTCTACTTATGCAACAAATCTACTGCCACATATGTTCAGTTTTATGTATTTATGGCAGCTATGATAGTACAGTTTATACAAAAAGCGGTCGAAAAGCCGCATTATCACTAAATGAAAATAGAATAATTAGTTGCATTCATCGGAAATAAATACTTTTGCAACATAATTGCAGTAGTAATAAACTCAACCAGAGAAAGTACACGCACAAATTATGGAGACTAAACAGAACTATTCGCCTATTATATTTATTTTTTTCGCATTCTGTCTTTTACTTTTCCCCTTTGGCCTTAAGGCTGAAACTATTATGCATGCAGAGCAACAAGACAGCACAGAGCAATGGATGCCTGCCGATTCCGTTTTCGCGCGGTATCTGCAGCAGCAAAATATAGCCATAACCAACAATAACCGATTGGAGCTGATAACCAGCGGACGTGAGAAGTTTATCAGTCTGTTCAAAGAGGTAAGAAACGCCAAGAAGAATATCAATCTGGAATATTTCAACTTC
The DNA here is from genome assembly GCA_000434735.1 of Bacteroides sp. CAG:530. Lineage (GTDB taxonomy): Bacteria > Bacteroidota > Bacteroidia > Bacteroidales > Bacteroidaceae > Phocaeicola. The sequence continues at coordinate 15,856 of FR881233.1, read as the reverse complement.
AGAAACGACTCGATAGCCAATGCTCTGTTCGAACTGTTGGCGCAAAAGGCGAAAGAAGGCATAGAAGTGAGAGCTATGTTCGACGCCTTCGGAAACATGTCGAACAACCGCCCACTAAGAAAACGTCATCTGGAGAAATTGCGTGCGGAAGGTATAAATATAGTAGTATACGACCCTATCACCTTTCCGTGGGTGAATCATGTGGCAAGCCGAGACCATCAGAAGATAGCCGTAATAGACGGAACTACAGGCTATACCGGAGGTATGAACATAGCCGATTATTACATAAACGGACTGCCTAAAATAGGTACATGGCGCGATATGCATCTCTGCATAAAAGGGCCTGCCGTAAACTACCTGCAAAAGGCTTTTCAGCATACATGGGAGAAAGAGACCAAGCAATCGATAGCCACTAAAGAGTTCTTTCCATACAGCGACGATTCGCTACACGCCCCAGCACAACATGCCGGAGGACAGGTGGCGATAGTACAACGCGTGCCTAAGGAAAAGCCTCAAATTATACGACACTCTTACGTAGAAGCCATAAACTCTGCCGAGCGTAAAATACAGATTATCAACCCCTACTTTACCCCTA
>FR881233.1:0-15231 GCA_000434735.1 Bacteroides sp. CAG:530 | reverse complement strand
CCCCTACACGAAGCATACAGAAAGCTCTGGAACGTGCCGTCAAGCGAGGAGTACGGGTGGAAATCATGATTCCTGGAAAATCGGATATCCCATTTACGCCCGACGCTGCGCTGTATCTTGCCAACCGACTGCGGAAGAAAGGCGCACACGTGTATATCTACAACGGAGGATTCCATCACTCTAAAGTCATGATGGTTGACGAACGCTTCTGCACCGTAGGAAGTACAAACCTTAACAGCCGAAGCCTACGCTACGACTTCGAAATTAACGCGTTCCTTTTCGATCTACCAATCACGGCAGAGCTGACCGACATATTCAGCGTAGACAAGCAGAACAGTACCGTGTTGACGCACGAATTATACCGTAAGCGTACTGCCTGGAAACGTTTCACCGGATGGTTTGCACATTTATTTACACCTGTATTATAAAGCACATCCCGTCAAAACTATACAATCATTTTGTGCGGCTGATTTTTTTCTCTATTTTTGTACATGCTAAATTAGACCCAATGGCCTAATATAAAGCCTACTTTATACATCATTTAAAGTAATAAGGCAGGCGCATAGCAAAGTAATGGATTGATAAATCACCTAAAACAAGTATAGCACACGTGTTTTTCAAAGATGTAATAGGACAAGAACAGGCAAAAGAGCATCTGCTTTCGTTAGTACACGAAAACAGAATTCCACACGCTATGCTGTTTACTGGCACCGAAGGCTGTGGAAAAATGCCTCTGGCTTTGGCTTTTGCCCGCTATGTATGCTGCGAACATCCCGGCGAGCACGATGCCTGCGGACAATGCCAGTCGTGCCTGATGATGAATAAATACCGCCATCCGGATGTTCACTTCGCCTTTCCGGTGGTAAAGACCAAGCCAGGACGCGATACCGTATGCGATGACTATATATCGCAATGGCGCGAAACCTTAATGAATCCTTATAGGCTAACTCTGCGCGAATGGATGTCGCAGATGGGAGCTACCACTCAACAACCTCAGATATTCGTACACGAAAGTAATGAGATACAGCGCAAGTTATCGCATAAGTCGATGATGGGCGGTTATAAGGTCATGATTATATGGCTGCCCGAAAAGATGAACCAAGAATGCGGAAACAAATTGCTTAAGCTGATAGAAGAACCGCCCGCACAGACTCTGTTCTTGCTGGTGACCGAAGCGCCCGACGCTGTATTGCCTACCATAGTAAGCCGTACACAACGCTTCAACCTCCCCCCCGTAAGTGAAGAGAAGATAGCCGAATGGCTGGAGACGAATTATTCATTGCAAAAGGCGGATGCGCAGGATATTGCTCATCGTTCTAAAGGTAGCTTGGTAAACGCCATAGACTGCATAGCTTCCGATAAGGAGGAAAACGAATTCTTCACACTGTTTACACAACTTATGCGCTTGTCGTACGCCCGTCGCATACGCGAAATGAAAGCGTGGAGCGAGCAAATAGCCGGTATGGGCCGCGAGCGACAAAAGAATTTCCTGAATTATTGCCAAGACATGATACGAGAGAACTTTGTCTACAACTTCCACACACCCGACATGAATTACATGACGCCAGAAGAGAGACAGTTCGCTACCCGATTCTCTCCGTTTATCTCCGAAAAGAATGTTATCGGAATAATGGACGAGCTTAACTTGGCGGCACGGCACATCGAACAGAACGTAAACGCAAAATTTGTATTCTTCGATTTCGCCTTGAAAATGATTGTATTACTACTGAAACATTAAACTATTGAATATATAAGAGTTATGAACTCATAACCATTTGGAATATGAACAAATTTTTATTGAAAAACGGAAGCGGCTCTTTGTGCTGCAAAGGCTGCGGACGACAAGATAATAAACTGAACACCTACGACTGGCTGGCGGATGTGCCTGGCAATGCCGAAGAGCAAGATATGGTGGAAGTGCAGTTTAAGAATACTCGCAAAGGATACTATAAAAACAGTAATCACCTGAAACTGGAAAAGGGGGACGTTGTGGCGGTAGAAGCAAGCCCCGGACATGATATAGGTACTGTTACGCTGACAGGCAGACTGGTGCCGCTGCAGATGCGCAAGATTAACATGAAGCCCGATATGGAAATTAAGCGAGTGTACCGCAAAGCTAAACCGGCGGATATGGAAAAGTATGAAGAGGCTAAGAGCCGCGAACATGCTACAATGATTCGCTCGCGCAAGATTGCAGCCGACTTGGGTTTGCAGATGAAAATCGGTGACGTGGAGTATCAGGGCGATGGTAACAAGGCTATCTTCTACTACATTGCCGATGAGCGTGTGGACTTCAGACAGCTTATTAAGGTATTGGCTGAAGCTTTCAGAGTACGTATCGAGATGAAACAGATTGGTGCACGCCAAGAGGCAGGACGCATAGGCGGTATCGGTCCGTGCGGACGTGAGCTTTGCTGCGCTACCTGGATGACAAACTTCGTATCGGTTTCTACCGGTGCCGCACGATATCAGGATATATCGCTCAACCCGCAGAAGTTGGCAGGACAGTGCGCCAAGCTGAAATGTTGCCTCAACTATGAAGTAGACGCATACGTGGAATGCCAGAAACGTCTGCCAAGCAAAGAAATCGTTCTGGAAACATTAGACGCTACGTATTTCTTCTTCAAGGCGGATATCTTGAAAGGCGAAATCACTTATTCTACCGACAAGAGTTTCTTGGCAAACGAGGTTACTATCCCTGCACGCCGTGCTTTCGAAATCATCAATATGAATAAGAGAGGCGAGAAACCCGAAAAGATGCAAAGCGATGGACATAAGGAAGTAGAACGTCCTAAAGACTTGCTTGAACAAGAGAGCTTGACTCGATTCGACAAGAGCAAGAACGCCAAAAAGAAAAAAAGAAAATCGGGTGATAATAAGAACGCCAACAGAGGAGAAAACAGAGACAACAGAGCGGAACAGACTGAAGCAAAAGCTGCTACACCGGCTGGAAACGAAGGTGCGGAAAAACAGCCTAACAACGAGAACAAGCCCAACGAGCGTCGCCCACGTGAGCGCAACGGACAGAACGAGCACCGACGTGACCGCAACGATAAAGGTAACCGCCCGAACAGACCGCAACAGGAAAAGCCTGCCAATAATAATGAGGAGAAAAACGGAAACGGAAATGCTCCGAAAGTAAAGGACGATAATCAAGCTACACCGCAAGAGGGAAAACCGCAAGGCGATAACAACAGACGTCAGGAACGGAATAACAGAAACCGACCTCCAAGACGCCCAAGAAATAATGAAAACAACGAAAACCGTCCTCCAAGACCGCCTAAAGCAGAAAACAACAGTGAAAAAACAAACAACGAAGGACAAGCTCAATAATAGAATAGCAAAATTCATAGTCATCCTAATATGTGGGATGACTATAGGTCTTGCCGCTTGCCAAACAGACACAATATATCATAAGTATCATGCTATCCAGAACAAAGAAGGATGGCAGAAGACTGACACTTTACTATTCGAACTCACATCCGACTTAACTCAGCATCGTTATAATATGGAGATAGGAATACGTCACTCCGAACTATATCCGTACCAGGATATATGGATAGGCGTACGTCGCCCTCTTTCGCCAAACCATACAATGGACACACTGCATATAGAAATGGCCGACGAAGAAGGAAACTGGTTAGGAAAAGGGAACTCCGGATCTTATTATCAATTGACTCAGCATACAGGAGTAATCACTCTTTATGCAGCCGACAGTGTACTGCAGATAGTTCCTCTAATGAAAGACAACGTACTGAAAGGTGTTCACGACGTTGGTATTCGCCTGTCAACTTTCGCGAGCGGCGTCAATGCGCAGAAAAACGAAAAGTAAGATAGTAAAGCCCCATAAAGACGAACCTCCATAACTGAAGAACGGTAGCGGGATTCCGATAACCGGTGTAAGCCCAAGCACCATCCCTACATTCACGAACAAGTGAAAGAAGAAGATACTCAATACTGAATAGCCATACACACGCCCGAAACGGGTGGTTTGCCGCTCTGCCAGATGTATCAATCGCCAAATCAAGGCAGAGAATAGTAATATCACCGTAGTGGCTCCAACGAAGCCTTGCTCCTCGCCTACGGTACAGAATATAAAGTCTGTATCCTGCTCGGGCACATACTTCAGCTTGGTCTGCGTTCCGTTAAGGAAGCCTTTCCCTAAAAAGCCGCCCGAACCAATGGCTATCTTACTCTGATTTACATTATATCCGGCACCGGCAGGGTCGTCTTCCATACCCAGCAACACCTTGATACGAATCTGCTGATGCGCTTCCAAGACATTATCGAATACATAATCGGCAGAAAACAAGAATCCTACAGACCCCATAGAGAACAACAGGATATATAGGTAGTTACGGATTCTGTCGTGTAAGAACATATATATAAGGTATACGCAAAGCGAAGCGCATACCACGTATTGCACATAGGCCACATTAAACGGTATTACATACAGAGAGAAAAGATACGCCAACAGTATAGAGCCTATGCCGATAGACAATATGTAACTCACCACCTTACGGCTTCCCTTACAATAGGCTTTAACCAGCATGGCAGTAAACAATACAATAAGCGTGAGCACAGAGAACTCTCCCCACGAGGTGAAACCGTCGCCCATTATCTCATCGCCAAAACGAATACCTACAATGAAATAAATTACGGCACATACGCCGGCAAACAAGATTGAGCCTGTCATTCCCTCACGATAGAGCACCAAGAAGAAAGACAGATAAACCAATGCCGAACCGGTCTCCTTCTGACAGACAATCAGTACCATAGGCACCAAGATAATGGCAAGAGATACTGCCATGTTTCGCCATTTATCCATAGAGAAGGTAAACTCGCCTACATACTTAGCCAACGCCAAGGCGGTGGCGAACTTGGCAAACTCGGCAGGCTGCAGACTTACGGGGCCAAGCACAATCCACGAACGGGAACCTTTAATTTCGTGTGGATTAAAGATAGTGCCGAACAAAAGCAAAAGCATAAACCCGAATACCAAATAAGCGTATGTATCGTACAGGCGGTCTTCCAGCATCAGCAACACAAAGCCCAAGGCAAAAGAGCAACCAATCCACATCAACTGCTTTCCTGCACGGGTGGTAATATCAAGAAAATCAGGGTCGCCGTAGTCATAGCTGGCACCGCACACGCTGAACCATCCGCATATTACAAGTATCACATAGAGGGCAATAGTCCACCAGTCTACCGTCTTCCATAAACTATCTTTCATGTATGCCATAATCTATTCTTCGTGTTTGTATGTCTGTTGCAAGTGCCTCGTCGTCTGGCGACAACTTGCCTTTAATATATTTCTCGATGATGAGTTTGCCAATGGGCACTCCGTATGTAGCTCCCCAACCTCCGTTCTCTACATATACCGCTACGGCTATCTTGGGGTTGTTAAGCGGAGCAAATCCCATAAACGCGGAGTGGTCTTTTCCGTGATTCTGGGCAGTACCGGTCTTACCGCAAATTTCTATATCGGGCATATTGGCCGTACGGCATGTACCGCCCAACACAGCCATTCGCATGCCTTGCGCCACTTCATCGTAATGCGACTTATCTACTTTAGTATATCGCTTTTCGCTGAATACTGAATCCATCGGTTCGCCTTCTATCTCTTTCACTACATGCGGTGTAACAAAATAACCTCTGTTGGCTATGGTGGCACCCAAATTAGCTATCTGAAGCGGAGTGGCTGTTACCTCACCCTGACCGATGGCGATACTGATTACCGTCAAGCCGTTCCATGAACCTCGATAGGCTTTATCGTAAAACTGAGCGTTAGGAATCATGCCACGCTTCTCGCCCGGCAAGTCGATGCCCAACTTATAACCGAAGCCCATAGATACCATATAGTCTCTCCAGGTATTCATGGCATTCTGTACGGAGCCGTACTTCTGACGCGAGCCTATCATGTAATACAGTCCCCAGCAGAAGTAACTATTACACGAAGTGGCAATAGACGGAAGCAAAGGCAACGGCGACGGATGAGCGTGACACCCTACATGCAATCCTCTATAAGAGAAACCGTGCGAACATGGGAAGGTGGTTCCGGCATTGATAATACCTTCTTGCAAGAAAGTAAGCCCCTGTGTAGTCTTAAACGTAGAACCCGGAGGATACGTACCCATAATGGCACGGTTAAGCAGCGGTTTCCACGGATTACGCGACATAGCCAAATGGTTCTTGCCACGGTTACGGCCTATCATCAAGCGAGGGTCGTACGTAGGCGATGAAACCAAGCAGAGCACTTCGCCGGTAGAAGGTTCTATGGCAACGATACTGCCTATCTTGCCTTCGAGCAAGCGTTCGCCAAGCATCTGCAACTCAATGTCAAGACTTAATGTGAGATTCTTTCCGGGCACTGAAGCTTTGTCGAACTTACCGTCCATGTAATTTCCCTGAATACGGCCGTGAGCATCACGCAGAAGTACTTCTATACCCTTCTCGCCACGCAACTGCTTTTCATAAAAACGTTCTACTCCTTGTTTCCCGATAAAGTCGCCAGGCTGATAATAAGTATCCGATTCCATGTCCGACTTCGATACTTCGGCTATATCGCCCAAAATATGCGCTCCGGCATTGTATTTATACTGACGGATGGTACGGCGCTGTATATAGAAACCGGGGAATTTGAACATCTTCTCCTGAAAAATACCGCAGTCCTCGCCCGACAACTGGGTCAAGAACACCTGGTTGGTATAAGGCGAATATCCCGGATTGAGTCGGCGGTCCTTCAAATCAGAGAAACGTTTCCTCACAAACTCCGGAGTTATTTTTAGCGTGTTACATAAATCGAGCGTATCGAGCTGAGTAATTTCTTTCATTACCACCGTAATGTCGTAAGCCGGCTGGTTATATACCAGAAGTTTACCGGTACGGTCGTATATCACTCCACGGCTCGGATATTGAATCTTCTGCAGAAAGGCATTACTGTCGGCATTCTTCTTATAATCGTCGCTCATGATTTGAAGCATGAACAGGCGGACTATAAAAAGCGCTACCACAACAAGCACTGCCCCGCCTATTACATAACGGCGGCGAGCCAATCTATAATCTCTCTCCACTATCTATTCCTCCTTAATACTTCAGCACACATTATAAATATTATAGTTGCCAACACATCCGACAATACTTTCCAGAACAACTCTGCCGGATGAAAAAAAGAGAAAGAATTAAGAACTTGCAGTACGAACGCAAAAACGAACACTTCCGACAATACATAACGCAAGAAAGGCGAAAAGCCCATTATACGTATCCCAGGCTCATAATCCTCAGACACCTCGCGCGACATTTGCATACGCAGCAAAGGGCGACGGGCGAAAGCCATAAATGTGGCGGCACCTGCGTTCATTCCGGGGGTATTGCTGAATATATCTATACATAACCCAATGAAGAAAGCCTGCAGCAACAGCGACTTACGCGGAGTTTCGGAATTTAATTTCAATATATAATAGATGTACAACGCAGGAGTAGCATATCCCATGATATGCATGTGATTAAGTACCAGCACCTGAACCAGCACCAATAATACAAACACCCACAAACGCTGTAAAAACTGAGTCATAATATCCTTGGTTTATTTTACGTTGTTTTCTAAAGCGGCCTGTTCGGCTCCTACTTTGGCACGAATTACACTCACATCATTCAGACGGGCAAAGTCGGTAAACAGTCTTACTTTCAATCTATAAGACAACCCGTCGTGACTGTCGGCCATATCGTCTACCACTCCTACCGGTATTCCTTCTGGGAACACGGCGCTATGTCCGCTGGTCACCACCGTATCGCCTAATGTAAATTCAGAATAGCGGGGGATATCTTTCACCCACGCATATTGCGAAGAGCCTCCCTCCCATTTCAGCGTTCCGAAATAGTCGGTACGGTTTATCTTACAGCTAATGCTGCTCTTGGTATTAAGCACCGGAAGCACAAGCGAGAAATGCGAAGATGTTTGGTACACGATACCCACTATTCCGCTTCCGCTCACTACGCCCAATTCTGGTGTAACTCCATCGGCAGTACCTTTATCAATCGTGATATAGTTATCAGACAAAGTAACGCTATTGTTCACCACCCGTGCCGAATAGAGCGTATAATGCCGCAGCACTTCATCGCGCAAACGGGTTATCGCCACCGTATCCTTGACATACTCATGCAATGCCTTGCTCAACTGTTCTACCTCCAGCTCAAGCTGTACATTGCGCTGTACCAAATCACGATTTATGCTATGCAACTTAAAGTAAGAAGTAATTTCGTTTACACCCTTATAGACTGTCCCCGATACCTGATTGGCCGAAGTAAAAAAGACACTGCCTTGATAGCTGTTGAAACGGAACAATAAAATTATACTGACTACTTCAAGAAATATAAAAAGCAGCCAATAATCGTATTTCATCAAGAAATTCAGCAGATTCCGCATATTATTATTTAATATAAAAGAGAACGCACGGGCTTTTTTATAACAAACAAAAGAGAGGGCACATGCTCTCTCTTATGCTTTTTAATTTAATCCTTTATCCCACCATTAACGCATCAAGAAAGAAAAACGGTCTACGTTTTTCAGTGCGATGCCGGTACCTTTAGCTACGCTGAGCAATGGGTCTTCGGCAATATGGAAAGGAATGTTTATCTTATCAGTAAGACGCTTGTCGAGTCCACGCAACAGCGCACCACCACCTGCCAGATAGATACCGTTGCTTACGATATCGGCATACAGTTCAGGAGGAGTGTTTTCGAGCGCACTCAAAATGGCTGTTTCAATCTTAGCGATGCTCTTTTCCAAGCAGTGAGCTACTTCCTGATAGCAAACGGGCACTTCCATAGGCAATGCTGTGATACGGTTAGGACCGCGCACTACATAGTCTTCGGGAGCCTCATCGCCCAAGTCTGTAAGAGCTGCGCCTACGTGTATCTTGATACGTTCGGCCATACGCTCACTCACCTTCACGTTGTGCTGGCGGCTCATGTATTCCTGAATATCGGCTGTAAGGTCGTCACCTGCAATACGGATAGAGTTGTTCGATACGATACCGCCCAACGAGATAACCGCGATTTCGGTAGAACCACCACCTATATCAACAATCATGTTTCCTTCCGGAGCCTCAACGTCCAATCCGATACCGATAGCGGCAGCCATAGGTTCGAATATCAAATATACGTCACGTCCGCCTGCATGTTCCGCACTGTCGCGTACGGCACGCAGTTCCACTTCTGTCGATCCCGACGGAACACCAATTACCATCCGAAGCGAAGGAGTAAACAAACGACGTCCGGTATTTACCTTCTTAATCAATCCGCGCATCATCTGTTCGCATGCGTTAAAGTCGGCTATCACGCCATCACGCAACGGACGCACGGTGCGGATATTCGGATTTTCTTTTTCGTACATCAGTTTCGCACGGTCGCCCACAGCAATCATCTTGTCTGTACGACGATCCAAAGCTACCACCGACGGCTCGTCTACCACGATCTTGTCATTGCTCATAATGATGGTATTAGCAGTACCAAGGTCCATGGCTATTTCTTGTGTAAAAGAGAATAATCCCATTTTAGTTTAGTTCTGATTTTATGTGTTATCCCAACTTACCTTAATTATTACTTTCCGCTCTTCTCGAACCATGCGTGGATGGCAGTATCATAATGAGAAGATACTCCGAAAGCTTCTTGTGCAAACCAACGACGTTCATCGCGAGTAGTAACAGCACCATTCTTAGCGATAATGTCATAGAACGGCTTGTACTGAGCCTTGCTTGCAATGATTACAACATCGTTGAAGTTCTTTGCAGCTGCACGAATCAATGAGATACCGCCTATATCAATCTTTTCGATAATAGACTGTTCGTCTGCTCCAGAAGCGACTGTATCTTCGAACGGATAAAGATCGACGATAACCAAGTCGATTTCAGGGATTTCGTATTTAGCAGTCTGTTGACGATCTTCTTCCAACTCACGACGTGACAAGATACCACCGAATACTTTCGGGTGAAGAGTCTTAACGCGTCCGCCCAAAATAGAAGGATAGCCAGTCAAATCTTCTACAGCGTGACATTTGTATCCTAATTCTTCAATAAAATGACGAGTTCCACCAGTTGACAAGAACTCTACACCGTCTTCAGCCAAACGACGGATAATCGCATCGAGTCCGTCCTTATGGAATACAGACACCAAGGCAGTTTTTATTTTCTTTGATTCTGACATTGCAAATCGTTTTAAGTAATTACTAAAGAATATCTAATTTGGGGCAAAGTTACTAATTTCCTATCAATAAACATACTAAGAAGATGTTTAAAGTTTCCTATTAATTAGATTTAAGTGTTATGGACATCAAAATATTCCATCTATTTATAGTCCGCACCGTGATTTACCTTACGCTTCATGCCTAAACAGTAAAAATGGCACACATAAAATTGCCCGAAAAAACAATGCGAATCGCATAAAAAACACTCTCATTCTTTTTTTTGCGATTCGCATATTGCAAGCTTACCATTCGCATATTGCAGGACTTCTTTTCGCATTCTTTTTTCAGGCATATCACAAATACACAAAATCGGCCTCAGAAGGCATTCTGAGAGGTGTAACATCGGTCCCAATTTTGATGTTACCTTGTGATGCGTAATCAAGCCATCCTTTCCATTCAGTAAAAGAACGCTACACGTATATAATAAGACGTATAACGGTGTTCCAAACAAATTTCATATGGCTTCTTGAACATTCATGCTCTCCATTGATTATTGTTGGATTTACTGATTATCCTTATTGATTAAATTTACAACCACTTTCACCATCACATCTTTCTCTTCTGTACGGCTCTCAGCAATCATCAGTGTGAGGGCAACGAGAGTGTTGTCGGCAATGCGTTTATGTCCGTCTTGGCCATAAAGTATGCCATTCTTCTCCATGAACCAAAGGAAAAGCATGGCAGCAATACGTTTGTTGCCATCGCTGAAAGAATGATTTTTCACCACGAGATACAGCAACATAGCTGCCTTTTCTTCAACAGATGGATATAGGTCTTCACCTCCGAATGTTTGGTAAATCTGACCGATGCTACTCTTAAAGGAACCATCCTTTTCGTTTGCAAACCATCGGCTTTCGCCAAATTTCACCTTCAAGACGTTGATGGCATCCATGGCATTCTCGTATGTAGCATGGAAAATTTCTTTCTTGGTTGTCTTCTCAACACTCAATGCTTGATAGTCGTAGCGATCGAGCGTGTCGAGGGCATATACATAATCTGTGATAACACTGAATAGTCCTGAATATTCTCCTTCTGAAACCTTGTCTTGGAGAGTGAGAGCACGCGACATCAACCTAACCACATCTTTCAGTTCATCATAGTGGTCGAGGCGACGCTGGTCTATGGCATAGCCACTGATTAGGTACTGTTTCAGTATACTGTTAGCCCATTTTCTGAAAACAATACCATTCCGGCTTTTCACTTTATACCCTACAGAAATAATCATATCAAGATTATAGTAATCTATTTTCTGCATTTGGGTATATCCCTCTTTTCTGCCATATTTCTTGGGTGTCGCAAATTTTGCGACTACCGGCTCACCTTCAAGTTCTTCCCTCAATGCATTATTGATATGCTTTGCTATTGTCTTGTAGTCTCTGCCATAAAGCTGAGCGATTTGCTCTCTATTAAGCCACACAGTATCTTTCTCCAACTTTACTTCAAGTTGGGTATTGCCATCGTCTGTCGTATATAGAACGATAGACGAACCGTTATTTGCAACAATTTTATTCTCCATTATATATTACATTTATTATATACAGCGTTTGTACAGCAAAGATATTGTTTTGGTGTATCTTTTTGTTCATACCAGCATAGTATTTTGCCAGAGCAACATATCAATGGCATCACCCGAAGCCAGCTGCTTATAAATTTCATACTTAAACATTCCACACGAACGATTATAATAAGACAAAGATTGGCTTGGATAGTACAAAAACCACGCATCAGCACATGTAACACTATTGTAATATGTATGACACGGCAATATAACATACACCATCTACTTTTGCGACCGAAAAAGTATTTAAACAAACATTATGGAAACAGTTTACTTAGGAATTGTAATCTTTCTTTTCATGCTGGCGGTATTCGACCTTCTGGTTGGAGTCAGCAATGATGCAGTCAACTTCATGAATTCGGCTGTCGGTGCAAAAGTGGCAAAGTTTAAAACCATAATCTTGGTTGCCGCCATCGGCGTATTTGCCGGAGCCATCATGAGTAACGGAATGATGGACATTGCCCGTCACGGCATTTTCAACCCCGTGAACTTTAGTTTTTACGACATCATGTGCATTCTGCTGGCAGTAATGGTAACCGATGTGGTTCTGCTCGACATTTTCAATACGTTAGGGCTTCCTACCTCTACCACCGTATCCATGGTATTCGAGCTGCTGGGTGGTACATTCATATTGGCAATCATACGAATTGTAGGCGATGAAACAGGATTGCTTTCACTAGGCGATATGATGAATACAGAAAAAGCCTTGTCGGTAATATTAGGTATATTCCTGTCGGTAGCTGTGGCATTTATAACCGGTACCTTCGTACAGTATGTATCGCGACTCATTTTCAGCTTTAATTATAAGAAGCATCTTTCATGGACTATCGGAGTATTTGGCGGTATATCAGTTACATCGTTAGCTTACTTCACCCTGATAAAAGGACTTAAAAGCGCTCCGTTCATGACCGCCGAATCAATGGCATGGATTAACGACAACACACTTTCGCTTGTATTAGGTTGCTTTGTATTCTTCACACTACTGATGCAAATCTTGCACTGGTGCAAGGTAAACGTATTCCGCATCATTGTATTGCTTGGAACTTTCTCATTGGCGTTGGCATTTGCCGGCAACGACTTGGTTAACTTTATCGGAGTTCCCTTGGCAGGATTCTCAGCTTACACAGACTATGTAGCCAATTCTGGCGGAGCAGGCATACACGATTTCATGATGTCCTCGCTCGCATCTTCGGCACACACACCGATTATATTCCTTTTCGCTTCTGGCATCGTAATGGTCTACGCCTTAGCTACTTCTAAAAAAGCCAAGAACGTTATCAAGACATCTGTAGACTTGGCACGTCAGGAAGAAGGCGACGAAATGTTCGGTTCATCTGCCTTGGCACGTACCATAGTACGACGCGCCACCAGCATAAACGATTTTCTGAAACAGGTTATCCCTGCCAACGTACGCCAGTGGATTAACAGCCGATTCAATAAAGACGAAGTGATTTTAGCCGACGGAGCCGCATTCGATATGGTACGCGCTTCTGTAAACTTGGTACTATCCGGACTTCTTATCATCATAGGTACTACCATGAAACTTCCGCTTTCTACTACCTACGTAACATTCATAGTGGCTATGGGTTCTTCATTGGCCGACCGTGCATGGGGACGCGAAAGTGCGGTTTACCGCATAACAGGTATGCTTTCTGTAATTGGCGGATGGTTTATCACCGCATTCGTGGCATTCATTATCTGTGCCTTCGTAACCATAATTATGTTCTACACAAGCTTTGTTGGTATGTTCGCATTCATTGCCATCGCTGTATTCCTGCTTATACGCAGCAACATACGCTACGCTAAGAAAGAAAAGAGCGAAAAGCAAGACAATGTATTCACCACTATGATGCGTAGCAAAGACAAGAACGAAATTCTTACATTGCTCCGTATTCATGTAAAAGAGACATTGAGCAGCTATCTGCGCTACACAGAAGAAACATACACGCAAATAACCGACGGATTTATGAACGAAGATTTGAAGTTGCTTCGTAAAGCCGAATCTAAAACTGACGATCAGCGCAAGATGCTGAAGAAACGTCGCCGTAAAGAGATTTTAGGATTGCGCCGTATTCCTATAGCTATCGCCATAGAAAAGAATACATGGTTCCACCTGGGAAGCAACAGCTGCGAGCAAATGCTGTACTGCTTGAAACGTATACTCGACCCTTGTAAAGAGCACGTTGACAACAACTTCAACCCGATACAGAAAAATTGCATAGATGAGTTCTTACCCGTGCGCCAAGAACTATGCACCCTGATGGAAAGAACCTGCAAGGCCATAGACAGCAATGACTATACAGACGCTGACGACATCTTGAAAAAAGGAGATGATCTGAAAAATAAGATTTCATTCCTCCGTAAAGAACAGATGAACCGTATGCAGGAATCGGCCAACGCTACCCTGAAAGCTTCTTTGGTATACCTGAACATATTGCAAGAAACACAGGAGTTGGTAAGTATATGGCGTCACTTGCTTCGTGCAAGCCGATTCTTCCAAGCCGACTATGTTTCTCCGCAAGACGCACAGGTACTCAGTCTGGAAGAATAATCTGATAATCGGTAAAAATTGAAGAATTTATCAAGCGTATCAAGGTCTATTCCATAACCTTTTATAACTTTGCAGAAATCACATTAATAAACGAATTATATTATGGCAAGATTCAAACGCATTTTGTTAAAGCTTAGCGGCGAAAGCTTGATGGGCGAAAAGAAATATGGAATAGACGAAAAACGCTTGGGCGAATACGCACAGCAGATTAAGGAAATTCACGACATGGGCGTACAGATTGGTATCGTGATAGGCGGCGGTAACATTTTCCGCGGACTGAGCGGTGCCGGTAAGGGGTTCGACCGTGTGAAAGGTGACCAGATGGGTATGCTGGCAACAGTTATCAATAGCTTGGGACTTAGCTCGGCATTGGTAGCGGCAGGTGTCAAGGCTCGTGTACTTACAGCTATCAGAATGGAACCTATCGGTGAGTTCTATACTAAATGGAAAGCCATAGAAGCCATGGAAAACGGCGAAGTGGTTATCATGTCGGCTGGAACAGGTAATCCGTTCTTCACTACAGATACCGGTTCTTCATTGAGAGGTATCGAAATTGAAGCTGACGTAATGCTGAAAGGTACTCGCGTAGACGGTATCTACACTGCCGACCCTGAAAAGGATCCTACCGCAACAAAATTCGACGATATTACATACGACGATGTATTGGCACGCGGACTGAAGGTAATGGACTTGACCGCAACTTGCATGTGCAAGGAAAACAACTTGCCTATCATAGTATTCGATATGGACACAGTAGGTAACTTGAAGAAAGTTATGTCGGGCGAAAATATCGGTACATTAGTGCATAACTAACAGGAAGTTTTAAACTTAATGATATAAAAAGAGGGTGTCGAAACGATGCATCCTCTTTTTTGTATA
>FR881232.1 GCA_000434735.1 Bacteroides sp. CAG:530 | reverse complement strand
ATGATTTTGTATATGGTACTGCCAAGAAAGATCAATTTCACCCAAATGGGGCGTTACTCAGACTGCTCAGAACAACGCTTCCGCCAGTTGTTTGAACGTGAGTTTGATTGGATGCAGTTCAACCTCTTCCTCATGCGGCAGCGCTTTGGTGAAAGTACAAGAAAAGCCATTGCCATCGACGCAAGCTACATTTCAAAGTCGGGAAAGAAGACTCCTTATATCGGCAAGTTCTGGTCGGGATGCGCTTCTACCATGAAACGGGGATTGGAAATTCTCGGTATCGGCATTGTTGACAATGACAGCCGTGACTGTATGATGCTACGTGCGAAACAAACACAAGACAAGGCGTATCTGGAAAAGCAAGGCGAAGAGTACAACCTTGTAGACTGATATCTTGACGTACTCCGTAAATACAAAGACAAGTTGCTTGACATAACACGTTATGTTGTTGCAGATGCTTGGTTCTCAAAGGCAAAGTTCGTCAACGAAGCCTGTCTGCTGGGATTCCATGTTATCAGCCGTCTACGTGATGATGCCGCCTTATGGTGTTCACATGATGGTGTCCGCACAGGCAAACGGG
>FR881231.1 GCA_000434735.1 Bacteroides sp. CAG:530 | reverse complement strand
TAGTTACATCACCAACCTTGACGGCGAGGTGGTGCATCATATTGAGTATGTTCCTTTCGGTGAAGTGTTCGTTGAGGAGCGCAACAACATTTGGAATACACCTTATCTTTTCAATGCGAAGGAATTCGATGAGGAGACAGGATTGTATTACTATGGGGCGAGGTATTATGACCCAAGGTTGAGTTTGTGGATTTCTGTAAATCCATTAGCAGAAAAATATCCTGCATTCAGTGGATTTAGTTTTGCTGCTGATAATAGTGGTGCTGAGCCTATAAAGAAATAAAATATGGAAAACTTTAAAATTGATTTATTTGAAAAAGAAACGGGGGAGTTATTTCCCTCGTTTCAAAAATTGAATCAAACAGACTGTAATATATGCTACCAACATTTTCGAAAGAATATTAAAGTATATGATTTACATGAGTCTGTTTTTGATAATTTTCAATCAAATGGTTCTTTTATAGAAAAGTATAATGCACTTGATGACCACTTTTCATTATTAGAATTATTTGCAGATTTGAATTTATGTTGTGATGTTATCTGTATTAATTGGGATGAGTTTAAAACAATAGATGTATTCCGTACAATAGATTTATATAATTATTTTAGTGATATATGGTTTCCTAGCGCCGATAATATAATAGTATTTCCCAGGAATATGACTATATTTATTATGATTAGGCATGATGGTGCAATCTATTATGTCAAATGTGATTAAATAATTGTAGAACTACCATATATAGAGACACTTTTAATGAGTGAAACGCTGTTTCCAAAAATCATCTTTCTACAAAGGAATCAGCGAGCTGTTGGACACATCAAGACAAGGATATAAACCTCCTGTAAAATCAATAGGAAAAGTTAAAGAATATACACATTTTGCTTCTTTGAAGTATTGCACCGGTGCTGAGACATTCTACACCTACGACCCACAGCGTCGTAGATTGCAGAACCTTACGGTGAATAGTGGTGGCAACACCATCATGGATAATGCCTATACTTACGATGCAGTGAGCAATGTACTCAGCGTGGTAAACGGTGCATCAGTTCCACAGAGTGGAAAGGCTGGCGGACAGATGGCGCATACCTATACTTATGATGCCCTCTACCGTCTTGTAAGCGCAACAGGTACTTATACAGGTGCGGACAACAAGACAGCAAGCTACACACTTGCAATGGGCTACGACAACATGCCATAAAGAAAGTGTTTCTTTGCATCCGGATAAAATGACGGATTCACGTAATGTGAAATTTATGTAAGGGGGATAAAACGAAACGTATAAAAGTGGAGTGAGGGAGAAATCGTGGAAAG
>FR881230.1:9139-14194 GCA_000434735.1 Bacteroides sp. CAG:530 | reverse complement strand
CAAATATAGCTTGAAAAAGCAGATTGAATATAAAGATGTACTCACAGATCCTAATGAACCGATTCGTTTGAATAAGTTCCTTGCCAATGCCGGTATATGTTCTCGCCGTGAGGCTGATGAATACATCACAGCAGGTGTGGTATCGGTAAACGGAGAAGTGGTAACCGAATTGGGTACTAAAGTTAAGCGTAATGACGAAGTGAAGTTCCACGATCAGCCGGTTAACATTGAGCGCAAAGTATACGTGTTGCTTAATAAGCCGAAAGACTGTGTAACTACATCAGACGACCCACAGGAACGTAAGACAGTAATGGATTGTGTTAAGGACGCTTGTAAGGAACGTATCTATCCGGTTGGTCGTCTTGACCGTAACACTACAGGTGTATTGCTGCTTACCAACGATGGCGATTTGGCTTCTAAGTTGAGTCATCCTAAGTTCTTGAAGAAGAAAATATATCACGTATATTGCGATAAGAACGTTACTAAAGCAGATCTTGACCAAATCGTATCAGGTATTACACTTGATGATGGCGAGATTCATGCAGACGCTATCAGCTACGCGTCAGATACTGATAAGTCGCAGGTAGGTATCGAAATCCACTCAGGAAAGAACCGTATCGTACGTCGTATATTCGAATCTTTGGGATATCGTGTCATTAAGCTTGACCGTGTATACTTTGCAGGTTTAACTAAGAAAGGCTTGCGTCGCGGTGACTGGCGTTACTTGACAGAACAAGAAGTTAACATGCTTCGCATGGGATCATTTGAATAATTCATAAATAAGATACATACAATGGAGACAATTCGTAGAACAAAAGTTGTTGACCTGTTGAAGCGCCGTGATTTCGGAGCTATGGTCAATGTAAAAGGTTGGGTTCGTACTCGCCGTGGTAGCAAACAAGTAAACTTTATTGCCCTGAACGATGGTTCTACTATAAATAATGTGCAGATTGTAGTCGATTTGGCAAATTTCGACGAAGATATGCTGAAACTCATCACCACAGGCGCATGTCTTAGCGTAAACGGTGAGTTGGTTGAATCTGTAGGTTCTGGACAGGCTTGTGAAATTCAAGCACGCGAAATAGAAGTACTTGGCTCTTGCGACAATACTTATCCATTGCAGAAGAAAGGACACTCTATGGAGTTCTTGCGTGAGATAGCACACTTGCGTCCACGTACCAATACATTTGGTGCAGTGTTCCGCATCCGTCATAACATGGCTATCGCTATCCACAGATTCTTCCATGAAAAGGGATTCTTCTATTTCCATACTCCTATCATTACTGCTTCAGACTGTGAAGGTGCAGGACAGATGTTCCAGGTTACTACAATGAATCTTTACGATTTGAAGAAGGATGAAAACGGTTCAATCATTTACGATAGCGATTTCTTCGGAAAGCAGGCAAGCTTAACCGTTTCTGGTCAGCTGGAAGGTGAGTTGGCTGCCACTTCTTTAGGTTCTATCTACACATTCGGTCCTACATTCCGCGCTGAAAACTCTAACACTCCGCGTCACTTGGCAGAGTTCTGGATGGTTGAGCCGGAAGTTGCTTTCGCCGACTTGCAGGACTTGATGGACTTGGAAGAAGAGTTCATCAAATACTGTGTAAACTGGGCGCTTGAGAACTGCAAGGACGACTTGGAATTCTTGAACAAGATGGTAGACAAAGGCTTGATAGAACGTTTGCAGAACGTAGTAAATACAGAGTTCGTTCGTCTGCCTTACACAGAAGGTGTTAAGATTCTGGAAGAAGCAGTAGCCAAAGGTCATAAGTTTGAATTCCCGGTATATTGGGGATGCGACTTAGCCAGCGAACACGAACGCTATTTGGTAGAAGAGCACTTCAAGAAGCCTGTTATCATGATTGACTATCCTAAGGAAATCAAGGCATTCTACATGAAGCAGAACACAGACGGTAAGACTGTACAGGGTACCGACGTATTGTTCCCGCAGATTGGAGAAATCATCGGTGGTAGTGTGCGTGAAGAAAACTATGACAAGCTGATGGCTCGTATCACTGAACTGAATATCCCTATGAAGGATATGTGGTGGTATCTTGATACTCGTAAGTACGGAACATGCCCTCACGCCGGATTTGGTTTGGGATTCGAACGCTTGCTGTTGTTCGTAACAGGTATGTCGAACATTCGCGACGTGATACCTTTCCCACGTACTCCGCGTAACGCAGAATTCTAATATAATCGCTGATATTATTTTATAAATAGAATGCCGCCTCATTCTTCCTATGCTTGGAATGAATGAGGCGGCATTACTATTTAAATATGTAAGATTTAAATCTGCTCCATTGCCTGTTTCAAGTCAGCAATGATGTCGTTTACATTTTCAATACCTACAGAAAGGCGGATAAGGTCGGGAGCCACACCGGCTTCTATCAACTGCTCGTCAGAGAGCTGACGGTGGGTATGGCTGGCAGGATGAAGCACACATGTACGTGCATCTGCCACATGAGTTACGATACATGCCAGTTTCAAACTATCCATAAACTTGATAGCCTCTTCGCGAGTTCCGTTCAAACCGAAAGCGATAACGCCGCACGAGCCATTTGGCATATATTTCTGAGCCAACTCATAATACTTGCTGCTCTTTAATCCGCAATAGTTTACCCATTTAACTTTCGGATTAGCTTCGAGCCATTCCGCTACTTTCTGTGCGTTCTCGCAGTGGCGTGGCACGCGCAGATGAAGTGTTTCCAATCCTAAGTTCAGCAAGAACGAGTTCTCGGGCGATGGGATAGAACCCAAGTCGCGCATCAGCTGTGCGGTAGCTTTGGTGATATAAGCCATCTTGCCGAATGCTTTGGCGTAGGTAAGTCCGTGGTATGATTCGTCGGGTTGAGTTAAGCCGGGGAACTTGTCGGCATGAGCCATCCAGTCGAAGTTGCCGCTATCTACAATAGCACCGCCTACACAAGTGGCGTGTCCGTCCATGTATTTAGTGGTAGAGTGAGTCACGATATCAGCTCCCCATTCAAACGGGCGACAGTTGATAGGAGTAGCGAAAGTGTTATCTACTATCAAAGGCACTCCGTTACTGTGAGCTATGCGTGCGAACTTCTCGATATCCAACACGTTGATGCTCGGGTTTGAGATAGTTTCGCCGAACATACATTTAGTGTTAGGACGGAATGCTTTCTGTATTTCTTCTTCTGGAGCGTCGGCATCAACGAATGTACATTCTATGCCCAACTTCTTCATTGTTACTCCAAACAAGTTGAAAGTACCGCCATAAATTGTAGATGCGCACACCAAGTGGTCGCCGGCTTCGCATATATTAAATACTGCATAAAAGTTGGCAGCCTGGCCAGATGATGTAAGTATAGCTCCTACGCCGCCTTCTAGTGCCGCTATTTTAGAAGCTACCGCATCGTTTGTAGGGTTTTGCAGACGGGTGTAGAAGTAACCGCTGTCTTTCAAGTCGAAAAGACGCGCCATCTGCTCGCTGTCGTCGTATTTAAAAGTTGTGCTCTGGTATATGGGCAGTACTCGTGGCTCTCCGTTCTTAGGAGTCCATCCTGCCTGTACACATAAAGTCTCTTTGTTGAATTTGTTTTCCATGATACTTGTGCTTTATACAATTATTTTCTTTTTTTACCGGCAGCAAAAGTAAGAAATTAATCGGCAGCAGGGGCTGATTCTCATGAAAATGATTTAATTTTGGGGCTAATCATTAATAATAGATTCGATTCATTATGGCAGAGGACTTTACTTTCCGGCATCGAATACCGGTTCAAATTCGTTTTAGCGATGTTGACCAATTTGGTCACATGAATAATTCATCTTATTTTGCTCTTTACGATTTGGCCAAGACATCGTACATACGCGATGTGTTTGGCGAACATATTTGGGATAAGTTGGGCATTGTAGTTGCTAATATAAACGCTGATTTCTTGGCACCCGTTTTCTTTTCCGACGATTTGGAAATAGAAACTACTGTAATTCATTTGGGAAATAAGAGCATGACTCTGATGCAGCGTGCCGTGAATCGTGCTACCGGAGTGCTTAAATGTCAATGCCGTACGGTTATGGTAGGATACGATATCTCTTCGAAAGAACCGGTAGAGTTGCCCGAAGATTTTAAGCAGACTATCTGCGATTATGAGGGAAAGACCATAGAGGAACTCTCTAAAGCACCTAATATCTGATTGTTTGACTATAAAAATAAAAGGGAATGAAGATAGCTATACTTGGAGCGGGAAATATGGGTGGAGCCATAGCTCGCGGATTGGCTCAAGGAGGATTGGTTGCTACTAAAGATATCACCGTTACTAATCCCAGCGTTGGTAAGCTTGATAAGCTGAAAGCCGAATATCCCGAAATCAATGTCAGTACAGATAACTCCGTGGCATCCGAAGCCGATATGGTGATTATCGCGGTTAAGCCGTGGAAAGTGGAAGAAGTTGTAAAGCCGTTGCATTTGCGCCGTCCGCAGATAGTGGTATCTGTTGCCGCAGGTATTTCTTTCGATACGTTGAAAGAATATGTAGATAAAGACATGACCATGTTTCGTGTAATTCCTAACACGGCTATTTCTTGCTTGGCAAGCACTACGCTTATTGCAGAATGCAATGCCTTGCCTGGGCAGACTCAGATGTTACTCGACCTATTCAATGAAATGGGCCTTTCTATCTTGATAGAAGAGAAGCAGATGACTGCCGCTACCGCTCTTACCTCGTGCGGAATAGCTTTTGTGCTGAAGTATGTACAGGCAGCTATGCAGGCAGGTGTTGAAGTCGGTATCCGTCCGAAAGATGCCATGAAGATGTTGGCTCAGACACTCGACGGAGCAGCCCAACTGTTGTTGACCGACGAGAATACCCATCCGGCAATAGAGATTGATAAAGTCACTACTCCCGGAGGTATTACTATAAAAGGAGTTAATCAGTTAGACCACGACGGATTTACATCGGCTGTCATCAATGCCGTTAAGGCGTGCATGTGATTTGCCGTTATTTTATAAATCCTTTCTTGGCCCATCGCATGCTGTTCCATCGTTTTACGAAAAGCAGCGCCCGTATGTTCTCGTCGAGCAGGAAT
>FR881230.1:0-9120 GCA_000434735.1 Bacteroides sp. CAG:530 | reverse complement strand
GAGCAGGAATGCACACCACATTCCCACAAGTCCCCATCCCCAGTAGATTCCGAACAGATAGCTGAATCCTACAGAGACGGTCCATTGTACTGCTACGCCTACATAGAACGGAAAGTTTACGTCGCCTGCCGAGCGCAGTGCGTTGGTAGCGTAGATATTAACTGCGCGACCTATTTCTACGATTATATCTACCATCATGATGGTGACTCCCATCTTTATGATTTCCTGATTATCGGTAAGCATACTGAATATAAAGTGTCCGCTTGCCGCCCATACGCATGAAAGAACGAGCGATACAAGTATAGAAAGTCGCATAACGTACTTTCCCAGCAGATAGGCGGCGCGGATTTTCTTTTGCCCTACCAAGTGCCCTATGCTGATAGCTCCTCCTTGTGCCATGGCGATGGCAAACAGATAAACAAACATAACAATGTTTACCGTGTATGTACGTGTGGCAAGTGCGTTATTCCCCAATATATTTATAAAGTAAGTTATAACTACTTGCGAGAAACTGTACGACATGTTTTCTCCTGCCGATGGCAGTCCCACTTTAAGCAAGTTCTTAAGCTCCACCCACGGGAAGGGGCGGAAATAATGAAGTGGGAATCTTGGAATATGTTTGCGGAACAATATGACGAACAACACCACCATACTTACCCCACGAGCCACCGAAGTAGATATGGCGGCACCTTCGGCTCCTAATGCCGGCATTCCCAATTTACCGAATATAAGCGAATAGTTGCCTATGATATTCATGATGTTTACCAGTACGGTTACCATCATTGGATAGATAGCTTTGTCGGCGCTGCGCAATGAAGCCGAGATGGTAAACGAGATAGCTTGGAAGAAAGCGAACGCACCGACTATCTGCATATAGCCGATGCCGTATTTCAGCAACTCGGGGCGCAGTCCCATCCATCCAAGTAGGGTAGTAGCACCATAATGCAGAATGGCGCTTATGAGCAGTCCCACCACCAAGTTGAACAGAAGAGCTACACCTACCACCTGTACCATATTCTTTTGCATCTTCGCCCCCAAATACTGCGAGCAAAGCACCGATGTTCCGATATTTATGACTTCGAATATCAGAAACGCGAACATTACGATTTGATTCACCACGCCCACGGCAGCCACACTCTCGTCAGAATATTGGCTCAGCATGATAGTGTCTACAGCTCCTAGCATCATTATAAGGAGCGTCTCGATGAAGATGGGGACAACCAATTTGGTTAGTCCTTTCTTAATGTTAGTTTGTTGAATAGTTTGTTCCACGACGTTGATAAAAATCTGCGTGCAAAGTTACTACATCTTATAAAGACGTGGGATTGATATAAGTCATGTATTTCAAAATGTTTAATTGTTTTTAATCGTTTGCCTTGGTTTGTATACTGTCTATTTTCCATATGCGAATGGGACACTTGCAATATGCGAATGGTATACCTGCAATATGCGAATGGAATGCTTGCAATATGCGAGAGGAATGCTTTCCTTTTAAGGAAGGAATTGTTTCCTTTTGCAAAAGGAATTTTAAAGACTGTAGTTTAACGGTTTTGGCTTAATTTGATTTTCGGTTGCTACCATATCTTGTAATTTTGAACTCTCAACCCCTTTTAGGCTTAACATTGAATACATTGTTGTATTTTTGCAGCGTAAAAATTATAGAAAAGAAGCGATGTCGAATTATAATACGATTACTTTACCCAATGGGCTGCGTATAATCCATGCCTCAAGTCCTACCGACGTGGCTTATTGCGGGTTTGCCGTCGATGCCGGAACACGCGACGAGTTGCCGCAGGAGCAGGGAATGGCACATTTTGTAGAACACCTCATCTTTAAGGGAACGCACAAGCGTAAGCCGTGGCATATACTTAACCGCATGGAGAATGTGGGAGGCGACTTGAACGCTTATACCAATAAGGAGGAGACGGTAGCTTATTGCGCTTTCATGAAAGAACATTTCCAGAGGGCGGCAGAGTTGCTTACGGATATTGTGTTCGACAGTATTTTCCCTCAACAGGAAATAGACAAGGAGGTAGAGGTCATTATTGATGAGATACAGAGCTACGAAGATAGTCCGGCTGAATTGATATTCGATGATTTCGAGGAACTGATATTCCCTAATCATTCATTGGGCCGTAACATATTGGGCAAGCCGGAACGCTTGCGCCAGTTTGTAAGCGATGACGCGCTCCGATTTGTAAATCGCTATTATAAGACTACCAATATGGTGTTCTTCGTTTTTGGAGACATCGACTTTAAGCGCGTAGTACGCATTATGGAGAAGCTGACTTCAGACATCGCTTTAGGAACAGTTGGTGATTATAAGCGATTGGCTCCGGATGTATATGTTCCGGCATTTAAGGAAATCAGTAGAGATACGCATCAAGCTCACGTCATGATAGGGGCGAGAGGTTATAGCGCATATAATGAACGACGCACTGGACTGTATCTGCTGAATAACATTTTGGGAGGTCCGGGTATGAATAGCCGACTGAATATATCGCTGCGCGAAAAGCGTGGGTTGGTATATAACGTTGAGGCCAATCTTACAGCCTATACCGACACGGGCACGTTCTGCATCTACTTTGGTTGCGACCCCGACGATGCCGACTACTGCATGGAGCTGGTACGTAAAGAACTGAAGAAGTTGCGCGATAAGGCTTTGACATCTGGGCAGCTCGATGCCGCCAAGAAACAAATCATGGGACAGATAGGGGTTGCCGGCGATAACTTTGAAAACAAAGCCCTCGACATGGGCAAGTGCTTTCTTCACTATGGCAAGTACGACTCGAAAGAAGAAGTGTTCCGCCGCATAGAGGCACTCACTCCGGCGGGACTTTTAGACGTAGCTAACGAAATGTTCTCCGAAGATTACCTGTCCACTCTTGTTTATCGCTAAAAATCACTACCTTTGCAAGTATAAATAGAAAGATATAAATTATATGAAGATAGAAGACAAACTTACAGCATCCGTTATTCAGGGTGTGAAAGAATTGTATGGCGCAGAAGTTCCTGCCAAGATGGTACAATTGCAGAAGACAAAAAAAGAATTTGAAGGTCATCTTACTCTCGTTGTGTTCCCCTTCTTGAAGATGTCTAAAAAGGGTCCAGAACAGACAGCGCAAGAGATTGGCGAATATCTTGTAAAGAACGAGCCGGCTATCTCGAAATACAATGTCATTAAGGGCTTCCTTAACCTGACCATTGCTTCGGACGTGTGGGTTGAGTTGCTTAACCGCATTCAGGCCGATGAACATTGGGGCATCAAGAAAGCTGATGAAAACTCTCCGCTGGTGATGATTGAATATTCTTCACCAAACACCAATAAGCCTTTGCACTTGGGACATGTGCGTAATAACTTGCTGGGTAATGCCTTGGCAAACGTTATGGCGGCCAATGGCAACAAGGTAGTGAAGACAAATATCGTGAACGACCGCGGTATCCATATCTGTAAGTCTATGCTTGCATGGTTGAAGTACGGAAACGGTGAAACTCCAGAATCATCGGGCAAGAAAGGCGACCACCTTATCGGTGACTATTACGTAGCTTTCGACAAGCATTATAAAGCCGAAGTAAAAGAACTGATGGCTCAGTATATGGCAGAAGGTATGAGCGAGGAAGACGCAAAGGCAAAGGCCGAAGCAAACTCTCCGTTGATGCTTGAGGCTCGTGAAATGCTACGTAAGTGGGAGGCAAACGACCCTGAAGTCCGTGCTTTGTGGAAGAAGATGAACGACTGGGTTTACGCCGGATTCGATGAAACTTATAAGATGATGGGTGTAGGTTTCGATAAGATTTACTACGAATCAAATACTTACCTTGAAGGAAAGAAGAAGGTAATGGAAGGTCTTGAAAAAGGATTCTTCTACCGCAAGGAAGACGGTTCTGTATGGGCAGACCTTACAGGCGAAGGATTAGACCATAAGTTGTTGCTCCGTGCCGACGGTACTTCTGTATACATGACTCAGGATATAGGTACTGCCGAACAGCGTTTCTCTGACTTCCCTATCGACAAGATGATTTATGTAGTGGGCAACGAACAGAACTATCACTTCCAGGTGTTGTCTATATTGCTCGACAAACTCGGATTTGAATGGGGTAAGGGCTTGGTTCACTTCTCATACGGTATGGTAGAATTGCCAGAAGGTAAGATGAAGAGCCGTGAAGGTACAGTGGTAGATGCCGATGACTTGATGGAGGCTATGATTCAGACTGCAAAGGAAACTAGCGCAGAACTGGGCAAGTTGGACGGATTGTCGCAGGCTGAGGCTGACGATATTGCGCGTATCGTAGGTCTGGGCGCGTTGAAGTACTTCATCTTGAAGGTAGATGCACGTAAGAACATGACTTTCAACCCGAAAGAATCTATCGACTTTAACGGTAATACAGGTCCGTTCATTCAGTACACTTACGCACGTATCCAGTCTATCCTCCGCAAGGCTGCCGAGGCAGGCATTACTATCCCTGCGGTTATCCCGACAGGTATAGAACTGAGCACTAAGGAAGAATATCTTATCCAGATGTTGGCAGACTTCGCTAATGTGGTAGCACAGGCAGGTTCTGACTACAATCCTTCTATCATAGCTAACTATGCTTATGATTTGGTGAAAGAGTACAACCAGTTCTATCACGATTTCAGCATCTTGCGCGAAGAGAACGAGGCTGTGAAGATTTTCCGTCTTGCACTGAGCCAGAACGTGGCGAAAGTTGTGAAAGAAGCTATGGGACTGCTGGGTATAGAAGTTCCTGAACGTATGTAATACAAACAATTTTAGCATAATAAGGCACGGACTGCACGGATTTCTGTGCGTTCCGTGCCTTATTTTTTATATACCGATGGCTAAGAAATATTATACCGTGTGGAAAGGTGTGAATCCGGGCGTATACGATTCGTGGACCGATTGCCAACTACAGATAAAGAATTTTAAGGGAGCACTATATAAGTCGTTCACTACCCGCGAAGAGGCTGAGGAGGCTTTGAATTCGCCTGCACATCATTATTTGCATCCCAGCGAGAAAAGCGGACAGACATCGCATGTAGCTAAAAAACAATTGCCCGAGAACTTTGATACCAATTGCTTGGCAGTAGATGCCGCTTGTAGCGGTAATCCGGGACCAATGGAATACAGAGGCGTTTATCTGCTTACCGGACAGGAAATATTTCATTACGGACCAGTGTACGGCACTAATAATATAGGTGAGTTCTTGGCGATAGTTCACGGTCTTGCCCTGCTTAAAAAACAAGGGCTGAACATGACTATTTATTCCGACAGCCGTAACGCGCTGAACTGGGTGAAACAGAAAAAATGCAAGACCAAATTAGAGCGTACAGAGCGCACCGAACAACTGTTTCAGATGATAGAACGTGCGGAAAAATGGCTGCGCGAAAATACATATACCATGCCAGTACTAAAATGGGAAACGGAGCAATGGGGTGAAGTGCCTGCCGATTTTGGCCGTAAATAGTATTTAAAAACGAGAGAAGATGAAAAAGAGACTTGTTTATTTATTGCTGTTTTTTGTAGCGGTACTGTTGGCGTTCGTCTTGCAGAAGCCGTGTTTCATGCTTTATAACGATGCCATAAGTCGTGGCGTTTCTTTTAACGACTATATTCAGGTTATGTGGCATGGGGTCAGCCTTGACGCCACTACCGCAGGATACCTTACAGCCATTCCTTGGCTTGCTATATTAGTAAGCGTTTGGTTCAAGCGATTCCCGCTACGTAAGTTGCTTGTGACATATTACGCTATTATAGCGTTGGTGGTCTCTATAGTGTTCATTGTAGATATGGGCCTTTATCCTTTCTGGAAATTCAAGCTCGACGCATCTGTTTTCCTTTATCTTGATTCGCCAAAGAATGCTGCTGCCAGCGTATCGGCTTGGTTCTTGATAGTGCGTACCTTGGTTATCCTGCTGCTTTCTGCTGTCAGTGCGTGGGCACTTTATCGTATTACTCCGTCGGTATTGCCGGCGGTAAAGAAGAGGATAGCCGGAACAGGAGCGATGATACTCATAGGCGGAGCGTTGTTTGTAGTTATCAGAGGAGGCGTTACGGAGTCGACTGCCAACATAGGGCAGGTATACTTCTGTAATGACGAATTCCTCAATCACTCGGCTGTGAACCCGGCTTTCAGTTTGATGGCTTCGGCCAGCAAGACCAAGAATTACAGCGACGAGTTCAATTACTTTAGCGAAGAAGAACGTGCATCGTTGTTTCAGGGACTTTATCCTACTGGCGATGAAGGTACGGTAGAGTTGCTTCGTACCAAGCGACCCAATATCCTTGTCGTCTTGATGGAAAGCTTTGGTGGAGCTTTGGTAGAATCGTTCGGTGGAGTTAAAGGAGCTAGTACTAATCTCGACCGCTTGAGCAAGGAAGGCATTTGGTTTACCAACTGTTATGCCAATAGTTATCGCACCGATCGTGGTACGGTATGCACCTTCAGCGGCTATCAGAGCTTTCCGACACTGTCGGTAATGAAGATGCCGAATAAGAGTCGCACACTGCCTTCTATAGCCGCAGAGCTGCGTAAGCAAGGATACCATACCGACTTCTTGTACGGAGGTGATATCAACTTCACAAATATGAAAAGCTATCTGTTGGAGAGCGGTTATCAACATCTTACCGCCGATGTTGATTTCCCGGTATCGCAGCGTAAAAACGCTTGGGGAGTTAACGATGATATTACTTTCGAGTGGCTGTATAATAAGCTGAAAGATAGAAAAGACACTCCGTGGCATACCGCATTCCTAACATTAAGCAGTCATGAACCTTTTGAAGTGCCTTATCATAAATTAGACGAAAAGGTACCTAATGCTTTCGCCTTTACCGATAATTGCCTCGGACAATTCATAGAGCGGATGAAGAAAACGCCTCTGTGGAACGACTTGCTTGTCATTTGTTTGCCCGACCATGGGTTCTACTATCCGGAAGAAGGCAATGGACATGCCGCACGCATTCATCACATTCCTATGTTGTGGCTGGGTGGAGCCATCAAGCAGCCGATGGTAATTGATAAAATCATGAATCAAACCGATATGGCGGCTACCTTGTTGGCACAACTCGGATTGAATCATGATGCTTTCAACTTTAGCCGTAATGTGATGAGCAAAGAATATACTTATCCGTTTGCATACTGGACCTTCGGCGGTGGATGCGCCTTTGCCGACAGCACTGGAGTAACACTGTACGATTTGAATGCCGACCGAGTGGCGGATGAATCGCCATCGCCCAACTCAAACCGTCTGCAGCGGGTAAAGGCTATCTTGCAAAGTTCATACGATGACTTAGGAAGCCGATAAACGCTATTTTGTAACCTGATAATCTGAGTTATTAATTTTAAATATATTATGAGTATGAAAAAAACTGTATTGACAATCTTAATTGCATTGTTATCTGTATCAAATATGTTTGCAGGTAAAGTGTTTGAGTCGTTAAAGTTTCAAAGTAACATCTTGAAAGGTGAGGTTAAGTATTCTATTTATCTGCCAGATGGTTATGACACATCCGAAAGAAGTTATCCGGTATTGTATCTTCTGCATGGATGGACCGACGATGAAACCGCATGGGTTCAATATGGAAACGTGCAGCAGATAGCCGATAAAACGATTCAGTCGCAAGCGGCTACACCAATGATTATCGTAATGCCCGATGCTGGTGAAACATGGTACGTTAATTCGTACGACGGCAAGGTTTGTTATGAGGATATGTTCTTCAAGGAATTGATACCTTATATCGAAAAGACATACAGAGTAAGAACACATCGTCAGTATCGTGCTATATCAGGATTGTCGATGGGTGGATATGGCTCGTTCTTGTACACCTTGCATCACCCCGATTATTTCAGCGCATGTGCCCCTTTGAGCGCTGCCGTTTATACCAATGAAATGATTGAAAAGGGCAAGAACGATATGAGAGGAAAACTCTTCGATAAACTATATGGAAAAGGAAATCTTACCCCTCATTGGGATAAGAATAGCGTACTCTTGTTGATGGAGAACCTCTCGGCAGAAGAGTTCCCTAAAGCAAAGTTCTACATAGACTGTGGTGATGATGATACTTTGCTTCACGGCAACAATA
Source organism: Bacteroides sp. CAG:530 (assembly GCA_000434735.1). Lineage (GTDB taxonomy): Bacteria > Bacteroidota > Bacteroidia > Bacteroidales > Bacteroidaceae > Phocaeicola. Next base: position 1,039 of record FR881230.1, on the reverse strand, counting down.
TAATTCATGAAATTATGCAGAGCAAAAACATTAAGCACGAGTTCAGAGTGCGCGACGGCGGACATACTTGGACTTATTGGCGTACTGCATTGCCTTCAGTAATGGAGTTTGTGAGCAGAGTGTTCTGTGGAAGTTGATTAGCTACTATAATCCAGCCTAGAAATATACATCTTTAGGCTGGATTTATAGTTTTTCTGCTTACTAGTTGACTTTTACTTCTTATGCTGTCAACTTTCTATTAATCTATGAATTTAATTTTAGAAGTGTCGCGTGGTTTGGCTTCCGGCGATTCGTCAGGATGACCGAAGGCGATGCAATAGAGCAGGTTATATCCTTCGGGCAATTCCAAGCGTTTAACGTATTCGGCTGCTTCTGGCTCTGTAAGCATAAAGCGGATGGGGCTGCCTAAACAGCAAGAGCCGATACCCATTGATTGGGCTGCCAGTATCATGTTCTCGCCTAAGAGTCCGCAGTCTATCTGTGACAATTCGTACGATGGGTCGTTGGCGATGAATACCACGGTAGGAGCGTTTCTGAACATGTTCTTGAAGTTCGGATCGTTGGCTATTCGGTCTTGATTCTTTTTCTTAAATACTTCTGTAATTCCGTTGATATATTCGGGATTATCTACCACGCGTATAGCCCACGATTGTTTGTTCATGCCGTTTGGCGCATTGATACCACATTCCACAATGGTCTGCATAGTGTCTCTGTCCACAGCTTGCGGCTTATACTGACGGATGCTGCGTCGCGACATGATAGTTTCTATTGTTTGATTTTTATTGGCCTGAGATTGTTCGTTGGCCGAATCAGTTGATTTTTGTGCTCCGCCTCCACATGACATGAATGGCACGAAGAGCAATGCTAATGCTGCTTGCTTTAATGTTTTCATACGATTTTCTGCGTTTTAGATTATTTGTACGCTGGCAAACATAGCGAAAAAATGGGAAGAAAACAAAGACAGCCCATCGTAATCACTACGACAGGCTGTTGTATTAAACGCAAATTATTTAGGGACATTCAGTAAATACTATAAAAT
>FR881229.1:11596-85529 GCA_000434735.1 Bacteroides sp. CAG:530 | reverse complement strand
TCGCCGTCTTGGTTCCCCTTACGACATCCAGTCGTGAGGGGAATTTTTTTATGCGCATATCCCTAGACTTTCATGGGTGAGCAATTGTTTCGGACACCTATATATATTATATCATCGTTCGGACTTGTTTTAGCAATTGAAAATGTGATGTGTAAAAAAACATTAAATTACATATATCTCTATTCTAATATTGTATGCTTCTGTCTATCTTTGCACTCGAATTTAAAGTGGAAAGATTTGAGTAGCTTGCAACCACGGAAAAAAATGCTAAAACACGTAGTACTCTTCCTCCCGTATTGATACAATATCTACTCTTGTCCGTACACGGATAAAAACAATCATTTAATATATTACAAAAGAAGTATGGGATATTTATTCACATCCGAATCGGTGTCTGAAGGACACCCCGACAAAGTGGCGGATCAGATTTCCGACGCTGTGCTTGACAAACTGTTGGCTTATGACCCCAGTTCTAAAGTAGCTTGCGAAACATTGGTAACTACCGGTCAGGTAGTGCTGGCAGGAGAAGTGAAAACCAAAGCGTATATCGATTTGCAGCGTGTAGCGCGTGAGGTAATCAACAAGATTGGTTACACCAAGAGCGAATACATGTTTGAGGGCAATTCGTGTGGCGTATTTTCGGCTATACACGAACAGAGTCCTGATATCAACCGTGGCGTAGAACGTGAAGACCCGATGAACCAAGGCGCAGGCGACCAAGGTATGATGTTTGGTTACGCTACTAACGAGACTGAAAACTATATGCCGCTTACTCTCGACTTGGCTCATAGATTGCTGTTGGTTTTGGCCGAAATCCGTCGTGAAGGCAAATATATGACTTATCTTCGTCCGGATTCAAAGAGTCAGGTTACTGTAGAGTACGATGACAACCGTCGTCCGGTACGTATTGATACAATTGTAGTATCTACTCAACACGATGAGTTTATTCAGCCCGAAAACGCTTCGAAAGAAGCTCAGCTTAAGGCAGACGAACAGATGCTGGCACAGATACATAAAGACGTGGTGGAAATATTGATGCCGCGTGTTATAGCAGAAATACATAATCCTGATGTATTGAAGTTGTTCAACGATCAGATTAAGTATTATGTTAACCCTACAGGTAAGTTTGTTATCGGTGGCCCTCATGGTGATACAGGCTTAACCGGACGTAAAATTATCGTAGATACTTATGGAGGTGCAGGTGCTCACGGTGGAGGTGCTTTCTCTGGAAAAGACCCAAGTAAGGTAGACCGTAGTGCGGCCTATGCAGCGCGTCATATCGCTAAGAACTTGGTTGCAGCCGGCGTAGCCGACGAAGCTCTTGTTCAGGTTTCATACGCTATCGGTGTAGCACGTCCTATCAATATCTTCGTAAATACATATGGCCGTAGCCATGTAAATATGAGTGATGGCGAGATTGCTAAGAAGGTAGACGAATTGTTTGACATGCGTCCGCGTGCAATTGAAGAACGTCTGAAACTGCGTAATCCTATCTATAGCGAAACTGCTGCTTACGGACACATGGGTCGTGAGCCGAAAGTGGTTACCAAGCATTTCGAATCGGCTTACGAAGGCGATAAGGATGTAGAGGTAGAACTCTTCACTTGGGAAAAGCTTGATTACGTAGACAAGGTAAAAGAAGCATTTGGATTGTAATAACGTCCATTATTATTATAATAGGAAAGCTGTGGCAGAAGTTGGGCGTAACGCAGACTTCGGCCGCAGCTTTTTATTTATCTCTCTATTTGCATTATGAACGATATTAAAAATGTATGCGTATACAGCGCATCGAGCACTAAGATAGATGCCGTTTATTTTGATGCGGCGTCTCGCTTAGGCGAATTGTTGGCGCAAAAGCATATTAATTTGATAAACGGAGCAGGTTGCTTGGGTCTGATGTGTACGGTGAGCGATGCCGCCCTGCAAGCCGGTGGTACGGTTACGGGTGTTATCCCTCATTTCATGGTAGAACAAGGTTGGCATCACAAAGGGCTAACCGAATTGGTAGAGACCGAAACCATGCATGAGCGTAAGCAAACGATGGCGAATCTGTCGGATGGATGCATAGCGTTGCCCGGCGGATGCGGAACGTTAGAAGAGCTCCTTGAAGTAATTACATGGAAGCAGTTGGGGCTTTATCTCAACCCCATTGTGATACTCAACGTAAACGGCTATTTTAATCCCTTGCTTGAAATGCTGCACCAGTCGATAGAGCAACGTTTCATGCGTCCTGAGCATGGTGCCATCTGGCAAGTAGCCAATTCGCCCGAGGAAGCGGTCGATTTATTATACACTACTCCTGTTTGGAGCAAAGAAATTCGTAAATTTGCAGCCATCTGATAAAGTTTTAGAGACTATGATTCAAGACAGTTGCCATATGGGTATGGAGTACATCAACGTTCTGATGCAAAATCATCAGCAGGTGCTTGATGCTGCTTTGATGCGTAGCGTGCAGTTGGCCAATGGCGCAGGCATGCAGGGTGAGCCATTGCCATATATGTTGCGCTCGGACGCTGTGGTCTCTTGTTTGATAGTCTTATGCTTTGTGCTTTATGCCTATTCATTCAGTCGTGGTAAGAAGTTTATTTTACAGCGTCTGAAGAATCTCTTTCAGTATAAAGAACGCGCCAGCCTGTTTGATGAAACCGCAGGTGCCGGTGGACAGTACATTTCCGCCCTCGTTTTGGTGACGAGTATTCTTTCTGGCATAGCTATATATAGTTATGTTTCCGAAACAAATCCGCTGTTATTGCGCTTTGTTTCACATTCTGTTTTGTTGGGAATATACATAGCTGCCATTCTTGCTTATGTAGCATGTAAATGGTGTGCATATGCCTTTGTGAATTGGATATTTTTTAACAAAGAAAAGAACAGTTTATGGATGCAGTCCTATTGGGGGCTTATGAGTGGGTGCAGTTTGGTTCTGATTCCCGTAATTTTGTTGATTGTATATTTGAATTTAGATTTTGAAACGAGTAAGTTTCTGCTACTGACTACATTGGTTTCTGCTAAGTTCCTATTGTTTTTCAAGTGTATACGAAACTTTTTCTACCGTTTTTATGGTTTTCTGCATTTTATTGTGTACTTTTGTGCCCTCGAAGTGATACCTCTCGTTTTGTTGTGGAAAGGCATCGCTTGCTTAAACGATGTTTTTTATTAAATATTTAGTACATTGAATATTAAGAAAGTCCTTGTTTCTCAGCCCAAGCCAGCATCAGAAAAGTCGCCTTATTTTGAGATAGCTGAGAAATACGGTGTGAAAATAGATTTTCGCCCCTTTATAAAAGTAGAGAGTCTGACAGCAAAAGAATTCAGACAGCAGAAAGTTTCAATTCTGGATCATACAGCCGTTGTATTCACTTCACGTCACGCTATAGATCACTTTTTTAATCTGTGCACTGAGTTGCGTGTTACGATACCTGAAACAATGAAGTATTTCTGTACTTCAGAAACAATCTCTTTGTATATTCAAAAATATGTACAGTACCGTAAGCGCAAAGTATTTTTCGGAGCAACAGGTAAGTTTCAAGACTTGCTTCCGCTTATCGTAAAACATTCTGGCGAAAAGTATTTTATACCGATGTCGGATGTACATAACGATGAGATTAAAAATGCATTGGATCAGAATAAGATTCAGCATACAGAAGCGGTGATGTATCGTACCGTAAGCAATGACTTCACGCCTGAAGAGAAATTCGATTATGATATGTTGGTATTCTTTAGTCCGTCGGGTATTCAATCGTTGCTGAAGAACTTCCCTAATTTTGAACAGGGCGACATTGCTATAGGTTGTTTCGGACCAACAACTGCTAAGGCGGTTAAAGACGCAGGACTTCGTCTTGACTTGGAAGCCCCTACAGCAGAAGCTCCTTCTATGACAGCTGCACTTGATATGTTTATTCGTAAGCATAACAAATAATAGAGAATATTGATTTCTCAAAAACCGTAAACCGCGGATTATATGGGAACGGCGGTGCCATACTGCGTATTGCGTCTTGCTCCATGTAGTCCGCGTTTTATTTTTATATAATATCCTTATCCTTCCAATTATGGCAGAAACAGAAAAACATACATTCCATAAGGCGGAACGTTTGAATAGCCTTCTTTTAATCGAGAAATTGTTTTCGGGGGGAAGCAAGTCGCTGCCTGCCTATCCATTGCGTATCGTATACATGCCGGTAGATGGAGAAGGATACCCAACAGCTTCTTTTCTGATAAGTGTTCCAAAGAAACGTTTTAAACGTGCCGTGAAACGTAACAGGGTAAAAAGACAGATAAGAGAAGCCTTGCGCAAGAACAAGTCTTTGTTGACTGATGCCTTAAACGCTAAAGGCAAGAAGGCAGCTATCGCTTTCATTTGGCTTGATAATTCATTGCATCCTTCTGCCGAAGTAGAAGAAAAGGTGAAAAGACTGCTTCAGCTTGTAGCAGAGAAATTCGTTATGGCATGAAAAAACTGCTTACTAATCTGCTGCTGATACCTATTTACTTTTATCAGAGGTGTATTTCTCCATTTACTCCACCGTCATGCAGATTTACCCCAACTTGTTCGCAATATGCAGTCGAGGCTCTGAAAAAGCACGGACCCATTAAAGGACTGTATCTTGCTATACGCCGATTGTTACGTTGTCATCCGTGGGGAGGCTCAGGCTATGATCCCGTCCCTTAAAAAAACAATCATCGAAATGCTGAAAGATATCCACACACATCGTTTTACTGATTCAGCTCCAGAAGAAGTTTTGTTGAGTTGTCCTGTACTGCAGAATGAGATACCCGTAGAGGCTGTCTATGTATCTGCCGAAGTTCATCCGTGGCGTCTTACTGCGGAGAACCTCTTTTGTCAGATAGAACGTATGGAAAATATCTTGTCCGACCCTCGGGTGTTGGCTTTAGGTGAAGTGGGGTTGGATAAGTTGACTCTGTGTCCATACCATATACAGCAAAAAGCATTTGAAGAAATTGTGCGTATATCCGAAGAGTATAGCAAGCCCTTGATAATCCACTGTGTGAAATCGGTTGATGAGCTTATAGCTATAAAAAAGAAAATGCGCCCCGTTTTGCCATGGATAATGCACGGGTTCCGCGGAAAGCCGCAGCAAGCCGACAGTCTTTTGCGTCAGGGGTTTTATCTTTCTTTCGGAGAACATTATAACAGTCAGGTTATGAAAGAAATTCCGATAGAACGGTTGTTCTTAGAGACCGATGAAAGCAATGTTTCTATCGATGAATTATATAATAGAGCGGCCGCCATACGCCACATATCAGCCGAGGAACTGAAATTGTCTGTAGGTCATAATGTAAACAATGTATTTGGCATAAAGAAACCGCCATCAATCTATTGATTGACTGAGTAAAAATATCTACTTTTGCAAAAATAACAGAATTACGTAATCTAAATAAAATGAATCAAGAATTCGAGCTTATAGCCAAGACATTTCAGGGATTGGAAGAAGTCTTAGCGCAAGAACTCACCGAGCTGGGTGCCAGCAATATCGAGATAGGACGCCGTATGGTGTCGTTTACAGGCGATAAAGCCATGATGTATCGTGCTAACTTTTGTCTGCGCACAGCAATTCGCATATTAAAACCTATCAAACATTTTTCTGCCAAGACTGCTGACGAGGTATACGAGGCTGTGAAGAGCATTGAATGGGAAAACTATCTGGATAACATGAGCAGCTTTGCCGTAGATGCAGTGGTGTTCTCTAATGAGTTCCGCCATTCTAAGTTTGTAGCTTATAAGGTAAAAGATGCCATTGTTGACTATTTCCGCGAGAAAACAGGAAATCGTCCGTCGGTACGTATCAACAATCCGGATGTTTCGTTCAATATCCATGTTGCCGAAGACCAATGTACTTTGTCGCTCGATAGCTCTGGCGAATCACTTCACCGTCGTGGCTACCGTCAGGAGCAAGTGGAAGCTCCTCTTAACGAGGTGTTGGCTGCCGGTATGATTCTGATGACAGGATGGAGAGGCGAATGCGATTTGATAGACCCTATGTGTGGTTCGGGTACTATCCCCATCGAAGCGGCTCTTATAGCACGTAACATTGCTCCGGGCGTATTCCGTAAGGAGTTCGGATTCGAGAAGTGGAAAGACTTCGATCAGGAATTATTCGATTCTATATATAATGATGATTCGCAAGAGCGCGAGTTCAATCATAAAATCTACGGTTATGATAATAACCCGAAGGCTAATGAGATTGCTACTCATAACGTGAAGGCAGCCGGTGTTACTAAAGATGTAATCTTGAAGATTCAGCCCTTCCAGCAGTTTGAACAGCCTGCAGAAAAAAGCATTATCATCACTAACCCGCCTTATGGAGAGCGTATCTCGTCGGGCGACTTGCTCGATCTTTATCAGATGATAGGCGAACGTTTGAAACATGCCTTTACAGGAAACGATGCCTGGATATTGAGCTATCGTGACGAATGTTTCGACCAGATTGGTTTGAAACCATCTGTTAAGATTCCATTGTTTAATGGCGCATTAGAGTGTCAGTTCCGTAAATATCAGCTGTTCGACGGAAAATATAAAGCTTTCCGTAGCGATAATGAAGGAGAAGAATTCAAACCAAAGCGTGAAGAACGTGCTGCCCGTCCGCGTCGCACTGGCGAAAGAGTAGGCTATAAGAAGGATGGCGACCGCGATCGCAAACCGTCTTTCAGAGGCGACCGTAAGCGCGAAGATGGCGAAGGCAAAGAACGTCGTAGCTTCGACCGTAAGGATTCGGGAGAACGCAGAAGCTTCAGCCGTGAGCGTAAGGCTGGCGATGGCAAGGAATTTACTCGCGAACGTCGTGGCGAATTCAAGAAGGAGTTCAAAAAAGATTTCAATAGAGATTCGAAAAGAGAATTCAAGAAAGACTTTGACAGAGATTCTAAGAAGGATTTCGGCAGAGAACCAAGAAAAGAATTCAAATATAAGGAAGAACCTAAGCGTCCTTCTCGTCCTTCTACCGATGACGGACGTCCTAAACAGGCTCCGGCACCTCGCTACATGCACCCAAAGCATGATTTAGAGAAAGATAACAATGAATCAAACGATTAATACTTAGATAATATGAAGCGAATATTTCAATTATTAATGTTGTTTTGTATGATGAGTATGTCTTTGTTGGCTCAAGAAAAGAAAGCGTTCACTCTGGAAGACGTTATTCCTGGCGGAAGCAATTACTATAACTTGGTGCCTAAGAATATGTCGGGATTGAAATGGTGGGGCAATGTATGTATCCGCACCGATGTAGACGACATTAAAACTATAGATAAGACTACAGGAAAAGAAACAGTCTTGGTTACGATAGATAAGGTTAACGCAGCATTGAAAGGCGAAATGCCTTATAAGACTGCCGCTTTGAAACCTTTGCGTTCATTGCAGTCGGCTATGATGCCGTGGGGCGAAAAGAAAGTCGTGGCTTTCATGACTCGTTCTGACGAGGCGAATAAAAGCCGTTCTTACATGGTATGGTACGACTTTGCTCAAGATAAAGTTACCAATTTGTTTCGTATTGATGGAGACGGTGCTACAAACTTCGATTTCTGTAAAGAGAATGGTTGCATAGCTTACACTTGCGGCGAGAGTCTTTATATAGCTCAGAAAGGTGACTACAGTTCGGCTGTAAATCCTGTTTTGATGGATGCCGACAAAACTACCGGCATTGTTTACGGACAGGCTGTACATCGTAATGAGTTCGGTATCTCTAAGGGTACATTCTGGAGCCCTAAGGGTACTTACTTAGCTTTCTATCGCATGGATCAGAGCATGGTGACCGATTATCCTCAGGTAAACACTACTACACGCATCGCTACACTCGAAGCTGATAAATATCCTATGGCAGGCATGACAAGCCATAAGGTAACAGTGGGTGTGTACGACGTGAAGAGCGGAAAGACTGTTTATTTGCAGGCAGGCGATCCTACCGACCGTTATTTTACTAACATCAGTTGGGCTCCCGATGAAAAGAAGATTTACGTTATCGAGTTGAACCGCGATCAGAATCATTCGCAGTTGGTGCGTTACGATGCGCAGACCGGAGCGAAAGAAGATGTGTTGTACGAAGAAGAATATGCCAAGTATGTAGAACCGCTGCATCCGTTAGTGTTCTTGCCTTGGGATTCAACCAAATTTATTTATCAGAGCGGGCGCGACGGATATAATCATTTGTATCTGATGGATACAAAGGTTAGTGTATATCCAGAACTGCGTGAAGGTAAAATGGCAGGATTTAAGTATAGAGAACGCATCAAGACTACCGCTCTTACACAAGGCGACTGGTTGGTACAGGATATATACGGATTTAACGTTGCCAAGAAAGAAATCATCATAGGTAGCACCGAGATTTCTCCGTTGCAGACTAACGTGTTCAGCCTTAACGTAAAGAACGGCAAGCGTGTTCTTATCGGCGAGAAAGACGGTATGCACAATGTTCAGTTGTCGGCAAACGGAATGTATATCATCGATAACTTCAGTTCTAACTCTGTAGCACGTGTTGTTAGCTTGCTTCCTACTAACGGAAAGAAAGGAACTACTCTGTTTACCGCTACAGACCCGTTGAAAGAACAATATAACTTGCCCGAAATTTCGCTTGGTACATTTAAAGCAGCCGATGGTACTACAGATTTGTATTACCGTTTGGTTAAGCCGGTAAACTTCGACCCGAACAAGAAATATCCGGCAGTGATTTACGTATACGGCGGTCCGCACGCACAGATGATACACAATGTACGTTTCTACGGTGCACGAGGATGGGATTTGTACATGGCACAGTTGGGATATGTAGTTCTCACATTAGATAGCCGTGGTAGCGATAACCGTGGATTGGCATTCGAAAACTGCACTTTCCGTCATTTGGGTACAGAAGAAATGAAAGACCAAGTGCTTGGCGCCAAGTTCCTTCAGTCTCTTCCGTATGTTAATGCCGATAAGATTGGCGTACACGGATGGAGCTTCGGAGGTTTCATGACAACCAATTTGATGCTTACTTACTCTGATATATTCAAGGTAGGTGTAGCCGGAGGTCCGGTAATCGATTGGCAGTTCTACGAAATAATGTACGGCGAACGCTATATGGATACTCCTCAATCTAACCCAGAAGGTTATAAAGAAGCCAACTTGCGTAATAAGGCTGGCAATCTGAAAGGCCGTTTGGAAGTGATTATCGGTGGAGAAGACCCTACATGCGTTCCGCAGCATAGTTATTCTTTCTTGCGTGCATGTATCAATGCTGGTACTCACCCCGATTTCTTCGTATATCCCGAAGCAGGACATAATATGGTAGGTAAAGACCGTGTGCACTTGCACGAGCACATTACCCGCTATTTTGAAGAACATCTTAAATAACTATATTCAATAATATATAAACTTACAAGTATATGAAACTCTTACTGTTAGGTTCTGGAGGACGTGAACATGCATTGGCATGGAAAATTGCCCAAAGTCCCAAAATCGAGAAATTATATATCGCTCCGGGAAATGCCGGAACACGTGAAGTTGGAGAAAATGTAGCTATCAAAGCCGACGATTTTGAAGGCATCAAGAAGTTTGTCATCGAAAACGGTGTTGATATGGTAGTAGTAGGACCCGAAGACCCATTGGTAAAGGGTGTATACGACTTCTTTAAGAACGACGAAGCGTTGTGCGGAGTACCTGTTATTGGTCCGTCGAAAGCAGGAGCTGTGCTCGAAGGCAGTAAGGAGTTTGCCAAATGCTTTATGCAGCGTCATAACATTCCTACAGCCGGATATAAGAGCATTACAGCCGATAATCTGGAAGAAGGTTTGGCTTTCCTTGAAACACTTGAGGCTCCATACGTACTTAAGGCCGACGGTCTGTGCGCAGGAAAGGGAGTGCTGATACTTCCTACATTAGACGAAGCGAAGAAAGAGTTGAAAGAAATGCTGGGCGGTATGTTCGGCAATGCCTCTGCAACTGTTGTTATAGAAGAGTTTTTGAGCGGTATAGAGTGCTCGGTATTTGTACTTACCGATGGTAAGGACTATAAGATTCTGCCCGAAGCTAAAGACTACAAGCGTATTGGCGAAGGCGATAAAGGACTGAACACCGGTGGTATGGGTTCTGTATCTCCTGTTCCGTTTGCCGATGCTGTATGGATGAAGAAGGTAGAAGACCGCATTATCCGTCCTACCGTAGAAGGATTGGCTGCCGAAGGTATCGACTATAAAGGCTTTATCTTCTTCGGCTTGATTAATGTTAAGGGAGAGCCTATGGTTATAGAATACAACGTACGTATGGGCGACCCTGAAACAGAAAGCGTAATGCTCCGTATCAAAAGCGATTTAGTTGACTTGCTCGAAGGTGTGGCAAACGGCAATTTGGCAGAACAGACTATTGAGTTCGATCCTCGCTCTGCTGTTTGTGTTATGTTGGTATCAGGCGGTTATCCCGAAGCTTACGGAAAAGGCTATCCTATGGAAGGCATTGAAGACGCTAAGGCAGGCGGAAGCATCGTATTCCATGCCGGAACAGCAGTAAAAGACGGTCAGGTAGTAACCAATGGCGGACGTGTAATTGCTGTAAGCTCTTACGGAGCCAATAAGGACGAAGCTTTGAAGCAGTCATTTATTAACGCAGGAAAGATTAATTTCGAAAAGAAATATTTCCGTTCTGATATAGGATTCGATTTGTAAATATGTTGTCGACACGCGACAGATTTCAATATGATATAGCCACAGGGAGAGGAACTCTTCCTGTGGTTTCTATCATTACACTGGTAGTATGGGCATTATCATTGTCGGGAGATTGGTTTAGTGCCTTGACGTCTTTATGCTGCTGTGGATTATCAGCCTATCTGCTCATAGAGATGGATACCCATTTTGCGCTGATGCGTACGCGTACCACCTTGCCGTCGTGTTTGCTTTTGGCGTTTTATACAGTTGGTACTTTCTTTCACGGAAGTCCCACACAGTCGGTGGTCGCACCGCTGTTTGTGCTTATGCTATTCAGCCTGCTGCGCAGTTATGAAAGCTACGATGCCTCGTCTACCATATTCAATGCGTTTCTGTTCACCGGTTTGGCAGGGCTTATAGTGCCATGCGTGGTATGGATTTCGCCGTTTGTCTTTTTCTACATGATTTATTTGCGCTCATTGAGTGCCAAGACTTTCTTTGCTGGCATTATCGGTCTTACCCTTCCTTATTGGTTCTTATTCAGCTACGGGGTTTATACAGACAATATTAGTCTGGTAGTTCCGTACTTGTCGGCATGTGTACAGTTTCATCCGTTTACCGATTATGCCTTGCTGTCTATAAGTCAGATAGTATCTTTAGCCTCTTTGCTATTGCTTTTTATAGTGTATGGCGCATTTTATATGCAGTCGGCATTTAAAGATAAAGTACAGACACGTATCATGCTTACTTCCATCTTCTGGATGGGTGTATGGACATTCTTGCTTATCTTGCTTCAGCCACGCTATCTCAATGCGTTGCTTCCGGCGGCGGCTGTTTCTACAGCGGTGTTAGGCGGACACCTGTTTGCATTGTCGTTTGGCCGTGTCGTAAGAATTGTCTTTTATTCAACCATTACTTTATTGGTGTTACTTCTCGTTTTTAATCAATGGATACATTTGTTCATCTCCTAACCGACTGGGGATATATTGGGATGTTCATTGCCGCTTTTTGGGCAGGAACTATACTCCCTTTTTGTTCCGAAGCGGTTTTGCTTGCTTGCATAGGGTTAGGACTCGACCCCGTGCTTTCTATTTTGTTCACCACTGCCGGAAACTCTTTGGGTGGAATCACCTGCTACTGGATAGGGTATTTAGGTAAAATGGAGTGGATAGAAAAGTATATGCGCATCAGTCATAAGCAGTTAGAGCGTGCCAACTATTTTATATACCGTCGCGGCTACTGGATGGCTTTCTTTTCTTTCGTCCCCATTATAGGCGGTCCCATTCTTGTAGCTTTGGGCTTGATGAAAGCCCCAGTACCATCTGTAGCGGTTTCTATGACACTTGGTAAATTGCTGCGTTATATAATATTGGTGGCAGCTACGTTGGGTATAATTCATACTACACTATAAAACAGAATCAATATGATAAAGATAGAGCAGACTGCCGATGGCAGCAATACGCTTTATGTGCCCGAATTGGATGAACATTATCATTCAGTAAAGGGGGCATTGACAGAATCAGAACATATATTTATCCGTACTGGGCTGAATCATAGTCCTGCCGTGTCGCCTCGTATACTTGAGATAGGTTTCGGCACCGGACTGAACGCTTTTCTTACTTTGCTTGAGGCTGACCGTGCTCAGCGCAAAGTACATTATACTACTATCGAACGTTTCCCGGTGACGGAAGATACCGTGCGTAGCTTGAAGTACCCCGAACAAATATGTCCGCAGCGTGCGGAAGATTTCTATGCGTTGCATTCCGCGGCATGGAATACCGATTGCCAGTTGACCGATTTCTTCACTCTTCATAAGGTTGAGGCGGATTTTACCGCCTGTAAGTTTGGCGATGGTTACGACGTGATTTACTTCGATGCCTTCGCTCCCGAAAAACAACCCGAAATGTGGAGCCAAGAGTTGTTCGACCGACTTTATGCTTCGCTTAATCCAGGAGGCATATTGGTAACCTATTGCGCAAAAGGCGTTGTTAGGCGTATGCTTCAGTCATCCGGCTTCCAGATGGAACGTCTGCCTGGCCCTCCGGGTGGAAAAAGAGAAATATTGCGCGGCACTCGTATTGATTAAAAAATACACATGGTGTCCGGTGCGATTTCATGCGGTGATTAAGAGGTAAATCTTGATAGATTAAGTATATTTGCGTTATAATTAATCAATTAGAATTAAGCATGAAATCGAAGTTACAAAAGTTTTGTCTTTTACTTTTAGTAGCCTTTCTGTTCTGCGGAAAAGCGAAGAGTGCCGTGATAGATGATTTGAGAAAATGGTTGGCCACTCCGGTTGCGGAGCGAGGCGATGTAGACCGTCAGTCGTTTGCCAACAAATCATTGTCGCAAGAAGAAGCCGGTAGAGTTTTGCGTTTATTGCAAGATGAGTATTATCGTCATCAGCATGAGCGTTTCGATGAAATCTGGAAAAAACAATCCTTCAGTCGAGACACGTTGACCATGAAGTTTATGTATCGTGTTTATGGCGAGAAGCCAGCCGACGGACGTTCTCTTTACATCTCTATGCATGGCGGCGGTGGAACTACTCCTGAGGTAAACGACGGACAATGGAATAATCAGATACGGCTTTATCAGCCCGAAGAGGGAGTGTACGTAGCTCCTCGTTCGCTTCATAACGTTTGGAATATGTGGTGTCTTCCGTATCTTGACGGTTTCTTTGATGAACTTATCCAGTCGGCTGTTGTAATTATGGGCGTTAATCCAGATAAAGTATACATTACGGGTTATTCGGCAGGCGGCGACGGCACATTCCGTATGGCACCTCGTATGTCCGACCGTTGGGCTGCGGCGTTGATGTGCGCCGGTCATCCGGGTAACACCTCGCCCGTAGGTTTGCGAAATCTACCTTTCGGTATGTGGGTAGGAATAGAAGACACGGCTTACGACCGTCATCAGCATGGTATAGAGTGGTGTGCCGCACTGAAAGCGTTGCGCGACCTTGACCCGGATGGATACATAAGCAACGCTAAGATGCTTCCTACCGGACATTGGATGAACCGTATGGACACGGCTGCGTTTAAGTGGATGGGTCAGTTCACACGTAATCCTTATCCCGATAAAGTAGTATGGAAGCAAGACTGCACTGACCTTAACAAGGCTATGTATTGGCTGTCGATGCCCGAAGAGAAACTACAGTTGGGCGGCTTGATAATAGTAAGTCATAACGGCAACGAGTTTATCATAGAGCGCAGCTACTCTGACGAGCTGACAATCGGTCTGAACGACAAGATGATAGACTACTCTAAGCCGGTAGTAGTTCGCTATCGCGGTAAAGAAGTGTTCCGCGGGAAAGTAAAACGTACCGTGGCAAGTCTGTATAAATCATATATAAGTCGCCACGACGACCGTTACGGCTTTTCTACAGTCTTAAATCTTAAGTTGGACTGATAATAACTTCCGTATATAATATTAAAGTTGCTGGCAGAAGATGCTATAAGTCTTCTGCCAGCAATTTTTTTTGATTTTATCGCTTTTTCGTAATTGTCCCACGAGCCAGTCTTACAGATATCTGTGACTGTATTTGGGGGAAAATGTTCTAAAATCATACATCATTTGCATTCGCGTTATATAAGTCGTACTAATTCCTTAATGAAGTCGTCTTACTTCGAACGATACGCACGCTCACATCGACCGTTACGCACGCTCACATCGACCGTTACGCACGCTCATATCGACCGTTACGCACGTTCACATCGGTCGAAGTAAGACGATATGAACGTTCACATCGGTCGAAGTAAGACGACTTTGTTTAATGTTTTCAGAACAAGTATAGTTTTTCTGCCAAGTCTCTATTCGTATATTATTTATGATATTTATATTTCACATAGTCAAATAGTCCATAATTTTCTTGTTGCGGAATTTGATCACCTAAGAATATAAGGTTTTCAACGCTGCAAAAAATATGAAAGGCAACTTCTGCACCATATTGAAGCTGAATCTCATGCCTTTTTTGTTTATCGATAAGCCATGTAACAAAATATTTCCCTTCTATCAATTTAAGGTCTATTTCAAATATATGCCAGCCAGATTTAATTTTTATAGGTACTGATGTAAACGGAAAATCTTGGCTTGTCATATATGCCAGCATATCATCATCTTCTGCACTTATTTCTTTTCTAGCTTTGGCAGTTCCATATCCTACTTCAAAATCAAGTTCATGGTGGTCGTCACAATATATCCATGAGCCTACACTGGCTTGGTCACGTTTCCCCATCTGAGGAATATAAGTTTTCCAAGTATATCTGCCCGATGTATATACTTTATTTATTGTGCGTATTTTCTTTCTGTCTCTTGAATTAGCCCTTGTGAATATTTTTAATATTCCATTGCTGATTTCGCATTGGTTATTTGGATTGTCGTCTTGATGTCCATATTGCCAACCTGTTAAATCATTAAAATTCCATTTGTGATTATTTTTATTCTGTGCCAGTCCACATTGAAAACATAATAAAAAAATAGACGTAAAAAATATTAGCTTCATAAGCTGTTGGTGTTTGATACTTCTGTCGAAGGTTATTTTTATATAAGTCATTATTATATTGGGAGATTCAGTTTTGCATAATCTCAGTAAATGATTAAACTGAATCTCCCAATGAAAACATTAATCAAGGTTTATAGTCAAACCAAGCATATTTGCCAACATAGGTATTAGTACAATTACTATCACCTTGCCAACCTCCACCGTCGGCAAAACTGCGGAATTCTAATCCAAATGTGAATTCTTCAGGAGTATAAGCGGTTTGTTTGCGCGTTATTTCATCTCCATCCATATACCATATAGGCAGGTATCCATTTTCATTTAACTGTAGTTCTATCTCAAAAATGTGTTTGCCTGGGTCTATTGCCAAAAAGAATGGGTCCATAGATTCTGTATAGCAACGTATAAGCATCTGTCCTTGAATAGCACCTGCAGATTCACGCCAAGCTTGAGCTCCCGGACAAATGTAGAGTGAGAAAGTACGCTCTTCTGCATTGGTCGCAAAAATATTTATGCCATTAAACCATTTTTCACCAGCTGGAATTTTAGGCACATCCAATTCGAAGCGATATCTACCTTTTCCGGCTGAAATATCGGTTTTTACTACTTGACCATTAGCTATATTCAGGCATCCTTCACTTACAGATGCATCTCCTAAATTCCAACCAGCCGGAGCTTCGTTAAATTCGAAAGCTGGTTTGTTTTCTTCCTCACCTCCGGTTTCTCCGTATTTCTTGTACTCAATGTAGTTGTATTTAGTTTCATAGTTAGTTGAACATTCAGTCTGTCCTTGCCAACCTCCTCCATTTGACATGGTGCTAAATTGTAGACTAAATTTGTTTTCTGCAGAAGTGTACCAAGTTTGGAATGTTTTTACTTTTTCACCGTCTATTATCCAAGTACAATTATATTGATCATCAGCATTTAAGCGTAAATCTAGTGCAAATGTATGCTTCCCCGGATCAATTGGAACATTAAATATGCCCAAAGATTCTGTATAACAACGCACCATCATTTGTCCAGGCAAAGCGCCAGCTGCATTACGGTCTTCTTGACTGCCAGACCATATGAACATAGAGAATGAACGTTCAACTCCCGGTACATTATTCACTGTTATATTAGGGCCAGCCACATACTTCTCGCCTACACCTATTTTAGGTACATCTATTTCGAAAGATACTTTTCCCGTGCCCATATCTTCATTAATCACTGAATGGCATGATGGCATAGGAAGTGTCATCCAACCATCGGCAAAAGTAGCATTGCCTACGGATTCCCAATCAGTAGGGGCCTTATTATCTTCAAAATCCCATCTTACAACCTTACCGTCTGGTTCTGATTCTTCTGAACTTCCGATAGGCTTCTTTGAATAATCGTAAGGAATGTATTCAAACCAGTCAAAGATGGCATAGTTTTCTTGCGTTGCAGCATGATCGCCCATACCCATCAAATTCTCTACGCTGAAAATTGAACGGAAAGCAATTTCCTCTCCAAATGCCATTACTTGAGAAGTTATAGGTTTGTCATCTATTATCCATTCTGCAACATATTTCCCTTCTTGATTAAGTTTCATGTCAATAGCAATGTTGTGCCATGCATCTGCTTTAATAACTGTAGTTGCTCTTACGACTGGGTTGGCTTGGCTAGAAATAAGGCAGAGTAACTCATCTTCTGCTGCGCCATATTTAGCACGTTCTTCTGCTTTGCCAGAGGAAATTTCAAAGTCAAGTTCATGGCGATCATCATTATAAATAAATCCTGCAACACTTGTACGGTCGTTCATTCCTAATTTGGGGATATAAACTCGCCACTCATAACGTCCGGAATAATACATTTTATCTGTGTTAACCTTAAAGCGGTCACCATTGTTGCCCATATGTTCTTCTCCTGGGCGAGTATAAATACGTATACCCTTTCCGTCTTCACAACCCTCATGGTCAACTAAGGTAATAGGGTTGATGGCATCATTTTCGCCAGATTTAAACAATCCATTAAAGCTATCAAGATTGTATTTGTCGCCTTTCTTTTGAGCTTTTTGCTTTACTGTAACATTCATCAGCTCAGCTCTAGCTGCAGATACGGTAACAATAGCACTACGTGCAGGTCCCTTATTCTTATCTGCATGAAAAGTAAGTGTTGCATTGCCAATGCCTTCCATAGGAGTTACAGTGAGCCATTGCTCTATGCCTTGAGAAACAGTAACTTTCCATGGAATATCTGTTTCTATTTGTATGGTTTGATCTTGATCTGAAGATGGAGCAGCCTCAAAGATTACTGCATTGCCTGATAAATTCATATCTTCTACATCTATTCTTTCTCTCTCGAAATCGCTACATGCTGTACATAGCGAAAATACTATAGCAGTAATAGCTAAACAAAAATATTTTAATTTCATATTACCGATCAATTATAGTTAGTGTTTCAAATTAGGGTTATTTACCACGTCTCGTGCCGGATAAGGGAAATACATCTTACTGTCATCCCACACTCCTGCAACGGGTACAGATTCACTGACAAATACACCGGGAGCTACTTCTACCTGTGGATTTTCTTTACGATACTCGAAATGATCTTTTAAACGATTCAGTCTGAACATATCTCGTGCACGAGTTGCTATATTTGCCCAATAATAGCCAGCAACTTCCCAACCATGTTCATTGTAAGCAGCTTCTGCTAATTCGTCATCGCTCATTGATTCATTATAAATATTACTCTGTTTACCATCAGCGCGATTACGTACTTCATTAAGCAAACGTACGGCTTTAGTCTTGTCAGCTCCACCTAATTTAGCACGTCCAACTGATTCTGCAAACCAACAGTATACTTCTGAAAGTCTGATTACTTGATGTTGCTTTTGACCTTCAAAGCTAAGAGCCGCAGGATTTGTATAATCAAATTCAGCACCATTCAAACCTTCTACTTTTTTCATAAAGCAAGGCGCTAAACATGTACGAGGAGATGTTGGGTCTGGATCTTCCCACCAATCACGTAGTGTTCCACTTTTGGCTTCGCTTTGCAGAATGATTTTAGGGAAATAGCTCGCTTCTTTACGTGGTCCGTCGGGAAAGTTTTTCCAAAACTTTATTTCACCATGTGTGTCTTCCCAACCACCACCATAAGCCATATCTTGCATAAAATCGCATACTACGGCATTTGTCAATGCTCCTGAAGACAAGTTGTAGTGTATTCCTAAAAGAACTTCTGGGTTCTTTTCATTCCACTCCATTGAATAAACTTGCTTATATTCATCAAGTAAACGATAATTCCAAGTCCCTTTTTCTACCCCTTCAATTACTTCGTTTGCTTTTTGAGCTGCTAGTTTATAATATTCTGTTCCCAAATTTAGAGGCCAACCTGCCATGGTCATATAAACATAGCTCAAAGTTGCTTTAGCTGAAGCACTGTTTACTGCGATATTCACTCCGTTACGTGCATATGGTTCCTCTGAATAATTATCAGGTAACATTGTTTCGGCGTTCTTTAAGTCGCTTACGATGAGAGCATATATGTCTTCTACTTCGGCCAAAGGCATATTATATTCTACTTCATCTTTTACGCATAAAGGAACTCGTCCCCAAGTTGTGACTAAATAATAGTATGAATAAGCACGCCAATAATAGGCTTGTCCTAATGTTGCATTAACATATTTCTTATCTACAGGAGTACGTCCTGCATTTTCTATTATAAAATTTGCTGCTTTCACCACTTCCCAGCGTTTGGTCCATAGCTCATCAACCCAAGTATTATTATCGGATATGTCATAGCTGTCTACCTCGCGAATAGGTTGTTTGTTACTGGCAGGGTGAGTACTTATATCGTCTCCTCTTACAGCGTCAAATCCAATAGCGTTGTTGGCATACATGGCGTTGGCCAGAATTCCATATAAAGCATTGAGTGATTTATCTAAGTCGCCTTTGGTTTGAAAGAAATTTGTCACTGCCAGTTGTCCTTTAGGGTCTTCAGTTAAAAAGTCCTGACACCCAGTTGTGCTAAACGATGAAAATGCTAGGCTTATCATCATTAAAGATTGATATATTTTTTTCATATGAAGCATTTATTTTTGTTTTTAAAAGTTAAGTTTTACTCCAAATGTAAAGGTTCTTGGAATAGGATAAGCTCCCATATCCACGCCATTGAGTCCATAAGGACCCGCATTAATAGCTTCTGGGTCCATACCGGTGTAATGAGTCAATGTAAATACATTCTGGGCACTTATAGAGAGTTGTAAATCGGCTATGCGTGTCCACTTACGTGGAAAAGTATAAGAAACACTAATATTTTTCAGCTTAATATAAGAAGCATCTTCTAGATAGAAGTCAGAATCTGGGAAATCTTTGTTTTCACTATTCTTGTGAGTAGAATAAAGTGCGTCTGCCTTGTTTTCTACCATATCCCAACTTTTGTAATAAGCATCAGCTAAAGTAATGAATTTATATTTACCAACCATTGACGACATTGCAAAGCGGCTCATGTTAAGCCTGTCGCTTCCTAATGCAGCATTGAAGAAACAGTTAAATGTCCAATTTTTCCATGTCACAGTATTGTTCCATCCAAATGTCCAACTCGGTTCTGCTTGTCCTTTTACTACTAAATCTTCACTAGTAGGTGTTGTAGTAAAGCTACCGTCTGCTTGGTGTTTATAAAGGTTCAAGCCATTTTTGCTGAAATTTTGCCATTCATATACATAGAAGGAACCGATAGGATACCCTACTTTCTTAATTTCTATTGGACCAGCTCCGAATCCTGTAAGATTTTCACCGACGATATATGGGTCGCCTGCCAAATCGATTACTTCATTGTGTAGCCAAGAAGCATTTAATGAAGTGTCCCAACGTAAATTCTTGTTAGCTATAGGAGTTGTCGCAATATTGAATTCAAGACCATAGTTGCGGATCTCTCCATGATTAACCCAGAAACTTCCGCCACCATTATATGCTGGGATAGGCTTGCGCAGCAACAAATCTTTGGTATCCTTACGGAACCATTCGGCACTGAAATTTAAGCGACCGTTCAAAACAGATGCGTCTACACCTACATTATACTGATAAGTGCTTTCCCACGTTACATCCGGAGTAGAAAGCGACCCACTCCAATATCCATTCCATTTTTGACCGCTTCCCCATGAGTCGTAATTTTTTTCGGAAAGCATGCCTAAAGTAGAATATGAGCTAATGGCAGAATTACCGGATACACCAAAACTGGCACGTAGTTTTAATTGATCAAAGATGTCCTGATTCTTCATGAAACTTTCTTCTGCAACATTCCAAGCTAAAGCAGCCGATGGAAAATATCCCCATTTATTGCCTTTGCTAAACTTAGAAGACCCGTCTGCGCGTAATGTAGCGGTAAGCATATAACGTCCCTTATAGCTATACATAACACGACCTAAAGCAGATACCATGGTTGATGCAGAATATCCATTGCCTGCAGCGATATTCTTGGCATTATTAACGTTCCAATATCCTACAAATTCATTGTTTAGCTCGCTTCCGTTGATAGAAATGCCCTTGCCTTCATAGCCATTCAATTCAAAAACAGCTGTAGCTGTAAGGTGGTGATCTTTATTGAAAGTTTTATCATAAGTAAGATTCTCTATATTTTGCCAAGTTATTCCATAGCTACCGCTGTTTGACATTTTACTTTGTGCGCCAGGTGCTGTTATAGCAGAAGAAAAACTATAATTGGGTGAATGTCCATAGCTGATAGAGCCCTGTGCCGATAATGTCAGACCGTCGATGATTTTATAAGTAAAGTTCATGTTACCATCAAAACCATAATAGTAAGAGTCACTATAGTTCTCTATACGTCGTCCATAAGGGTTAGAGTCGACGGCGTTATATGGGTCTTTATTATATATTCCAGTTTCAGAATCGCGCATTTCCATAGTAGGAGAATAATTCAAGAAAGTCATCATGTCAATATCTCCATTATGACGATGAGAGTAAGTCATATTGAGTTTTGTTGACATCATAAGACGATCAGTGAGTTCATTATCTAGATTGATGCGCATTTGAGCACGCTGATTCTTTGTGGTAATAGTCATTGCAGATTGATCCAAGAAATTAGTGGATATATAATATCTATTTTTCTTGTTTCCGCCAGATAAACTCACTCTATAGTCTTGGCTGATACCTGTTTGCAACATTGTTTTCTGCCAATCGATTCCTTTCTGGCCTGTACGATATGCTTCCATGTCTTCAGGTGAAACGGTAGCACCGCCTCTATAATAATTCAGTGCTTGTGCATATTCGTAGGGTGAAAGTAAATCATACTTTTTAATAATATTAGAGATGCCTATATTAGCTTCAACAGAAACACGAGACTTGCCTTCAACACCTTTTTTAGTTGTGATAAGTATGACACCATTTGCGCCACGTGAACCGTAAATTGCAGTTGCGGATGCATCTTTCAATACCTCAATTGAAGCGATATCATCTGGATTCATATCAAGACCACCGCCAATTACACCATCTGTTACATATAGAGGGTCACAACCTGTGTTAATTGATGTAGTACCGCGAACTCTAATCTTTACACCACCACCGGGCATACCATCTGTATTTGTCACTTGTACACCGGTAGCACGTCCTTGAAGAATGTCACTTACGCGCTGAACCGGCTGTTCTTTATACTGCTTTGGAGAAATAGAAGAAATAGAACCGGTAAGATCTGACTTTTTCACAGTACCATAACCTATTACTACCACTTCGTCTAATCGATTTTGGTCTTCTTTAAGAGTAATGCGAAGAATTGTGTTTGTACCTAGAACAATCTCTTGCGACTCATAGCCTATATAAGAGATGTGTAATACCTTACCTTTTATGGCACGAATGTTAAATTTACCGTCTATATCGGTAATAGTTCCAGTATTTGTTCCTTCTTGAGTGATATTCACTCCGATTAAAGGTTCGCTGCTTGCGGCATCAATAACGACACCGTTATAAGTTTGTGTAACTTGTGCCCATGCTGATGAAATGCATAGAAATGTACACAATAGTAAGCAGCCAAAAGCTTTTCTTACATTTTTCATATTAAATAGTATTATTAAAATGGGTTAATTCTTATGTCTCAAAATTAGGAAAGGGATATCTTTTTTTGCTCAATATATAGATTTATTATGTCCTTTTTTGTTCTAAACACATCAAGAAATCGCTTATACGCATCAATAATGGTTCATTTTAATTAGTTCCCACTTAAAATAGTTCTATATTTGTAGTCATCTAAAGGATTATAATCTATGAAGCGTACGATTATCATACTGTATATACTTTTACTATGTCTTCCACTAAATGCTATACAAGATACACATTCTTTTATACCTTTATCACTAAGTGAAGGTCTGACACATTCACGGGTTCAATGTATCTTTCGTGATCATTCTGGGGTATTATGGATTGGAACAAAAAATGGTCTTAATAGTTGGGATCAATCGGAATTGAAATCTTTCCTTCATGATCCATCTAACCTAAAGTCTATACCCAATAATTATATCAAATTCATAGTTGAAGGTTCCGATAATAAGTTATATATATCTACCAACAATGGAATATGTGCATTTATTCCTACGCAAAATGAATGTAATCAAATTCTTTATGAAGGTAAGACATTTGATGCTTGGAGTTGTTTGCGTACTGATAGCGTTTTACTATTTGGGGGTAGAAAAACTATATATTCCTATAGTTATAAGAATAAATCAATTCATCCTTTAGTAGATGAAATAAAAGGGGATATGAACAAATGTGTTAATCATATTTCTATTTGGGATAATCATAGATACATCGCTTCTACACAACACGATGGGGTTTGGATATTCGATATAGAAAAGAAGGCAATGACACGATGCTCGTTTGTTAAAGAGCGTAACATTACTAATATATTTGTTGATAGCAATGGCTGTCTATATGTCTCAATTTATGGAAAAGGAGTGATTAGGTATAAACATGATGGAACTTTTGATAAGCATTTTTCTACTAAGAATGGTACACTCACTAATGATGTTGTATTGGATTTTGTAGAAAAAGACAATATCATTTGGATTGGTACAGATGGTGGAGGTATTAATTTGCTAAATTTGCAAACTGATAAAGTAACAAGTATAAAGCATATCCCTAACGATTTACATTCACTACCCAACAACTCTATTTATTGTCTTTATAAAGATGATAAAGGTAATATTTTTGGTGGTAGCATATACAGTGGATTATTTTTAGCTATCGGGAATTATATCAAGACTTATAAAAATACGCAGTATAGTCAACCTGAAGGGTTAAGTGAACTCACCGTTACCGCTTTACATGAAGATTCTGACACTTTATTGTGGATAGGTACGGATGGGGGAGGGCTTAATACTTACCACCAACATACAGGCAAATTCCAACATTTTTCATCTACAAATGAGAAGAAAATAGTATCAATTGCTTCATATTCATCAAAGGAATTAATTATATCATGCTTTAACGATGGTCTTTATCTGTTTGATAAACGTACAGCCCAATTAACTCCTTTTCCACTCATGGATAATTCTACGTCTAAAGAAGAATTCTCAAAAGGAGACTTGATAAACTTATATGTGTCATCTGATGAAATATATATTTTTGCTTTTAATATTTATGTATATAATCTGCATACGAAGCGTTTCACAGTGCTATCCGTTCCACAGCATATAAAACGTGAACAATTCATGAATGCACAACCCGTTTATGCGGATAATAAATACATCTATATACTAAGCTATAAGAACTTGTTGCGAATTGGAAAAGCCAATAAGAACATTCAATCACTTTTTAGTGTATCAGACAATGAATCTCTAACTTCGGCATGTGTTGATTGTCAAGGGGATTTTTGGATAGGTAGTGATTATTCCTTGTATTGCTATAGTCCTCAAAGTAATCAAACAAAGAAAATTCAGAATGCATTTTTCCATAACATTCAGAGTCTGACTTCTGATAACAAAAATCGTATTTGGATAGGGCTTAACAATATGTTGCTATCTTATAATATATCTGAAAAACGTATTGTAATGCTAGATGAAACAGATGGTGTTAAACCTAACGGATATATTTTTACTCCTATGCCAATGTCTGTTAGTAATAATATTTATATTGGTGGTACGCAAGGGTTGACTATAATAAATAAAGACATTGAAATGTCTGATAAATTTCCACCAACCGTTAATTTGCTCAATGTGAGTTTGGATGGTAGAGACATTACCAATAAAGTAACACATGATAAGAAACTGATAGTGCCGTACAAACATTCATCTATTAACTTCAAAGTAATTGTAGATGAAGATATACCATTCCATAAACATCTTTTTAATTATACACTAGAAGGAGATACACCGAGAAAAATCCAAAGCTATTCCAGAAAAATTGAATTAGGTATTTTAAGACCTGGCGACTATACGCTTCTTGCCAACTGTAGTTCTAATGAAAATTGGAGTAAAACATCTACGTTACTATATATTCACGTTGAAGGCCCTATATGGCAAAGATCATGGTTCATAACTCTTTGTGTAATTCTATTCATATCTATTTGCATAGGCGTAATACGATTAATGCAAAAACAAATGAACCGTAAACTAAAGCTTGCGATAGCTAAGAACAAACGTGAACAAGAAGATCAATTACGTTTCATTACTCGACTGAACGATATTATCGACAATAATATAGATAAGCCTGATTTGGATAATTTGTTTTTGCAAAAAGAGATGTCAATGGGGCGTACTTCTCTTTATAACAAGCTTAAACAAACAACTGGTATGGGTACAAGTGAGTACATAAATCTGCGTAGAATTAAAAAAGCCGAAGATTTATTGTTAAACACTAACCTTAGTGTTTCGGAGATATCCGATCGTCTTGGTTTTACTTATCAGCGTTATTTTAGTACTATCTTTAAAAAGGTGAAAGGAGTGTCACCTTCACAGTTTCGTAATAATAATGGAGGAAATGATTAATATTGACTCCAAAGCGATTATCTATTTCTTTAGTGAGTGCATCTTAACGTAACCGAAAACTGTTAACTTTGCAACGGAACATTAAAGAATATGCATATTATGAAGATATATGTTTGGATAATTGCTTTGCTTCTTACGTTTTCATCGTGTGGAAGCAAGAAGCAGAACGAGGAGCAGCGCGCCACTCTTACGGTGAGCATCGAGCCGTTGCGTTTCTTTGCTGAGGCTATCGCCGGAGATAAGTTTAGTGTAACAAGCTTGGTGCCCGAAGGCAGTAGTCCTGAGACGTACGACCCTACGCCGCAGCAATTGATAGCGTTAGGTAAGAGTACAGCGTTTTTACGCATCGGATATATCGGTTACGAACAGGTGTGGGCTGATAAGTTGCAGCAGAATGCGCCGAATGTGAAGTTCTTTGATATGTCGGAAGGCATTGACTTGATAAAAGAAGATGATATTGAGCACCACGGACATGTGCATGTGGGAGGGGTGGAACCTCATATTTGGAATTCGGTACGTAACGCTGATATCATAGCAGATAATGTGTATCGTGCTTTGTGTAATGTGGATTCTGAACATCAGGCTTATTTTGCGCAAAAACTCGACTCGCTGAAACAGGTTATCCGTAGCACAGACGAACAAGTGAAAGCATTTTTGCTTGATAGCCAGTGCGCCTTTCTTATTTACCATCCGGCATTGTCTTATTTTGCACGCGACTATGGGTTGCAGCAAATCTGCATAGAAAAGGGAGGCAAAGAACCATCGCCGGCACATGTACAAGAGTTGATAAAACAATGCCGTAATGAGAAGGTGAAGGTAATTTTTATTCAGAAAGAATTTGATGTGCGAAACGCTGAGATGATAGCTAAAGAACTTGGTCTGAAAGTAGTGTCTATCAATCCGTTGAGCTATCATTGGGATAAGGAGATGATAAATATAGCCGAGGCGTTAGCTCGCTGATCAATAGGGGGAGGATAAGCAATGAACGAGAAGAAGCCTATTATGCAACTGGATCATATCTGTGCGGCCTATGATGGCAAGCAGGTATTGAATGACGTGAATCTGACGGTATACGAACGTGATTTTTTGGGTGTGGTAGGTCCTAACGGTGGTGGAAAAACTACGTTGATGAAGATTATATTGGGATTGCTCTCACCGGTAAGCGGCAAGATTCGCTTTTTCAACAACGGAAAAGAAGTCCCAGCCATCAGTATGGGCTATCTTCCGCAGTACAACACGATAGACAAGAAATTTCCTATTTCGGTATATGATGTAGTTCTGTCGGGATTGAACAAGCAGAAGTCTTTGTTTAGACCCTTTACACCTGAGCAGCATGAGCAAGTGCAGCGTATAATAGCCAGAATGGGCTTAGAAGGATTGGAAAAACGTGCGATAGGCCAGCTAAGCGGTGGCCAGCTACAGCGTGCATTGTTGGGACGTGCATTAGTGTCCGAGCCAGATGTGGTGATATTAGACGAGCCAAACACCTATATCGACAAACGTTTCGAGGCGATACTATATTCATTGTTGGAGGATATAAACAAGGAGCGCGCCATTATATTGGTAAGCCATGACATCGGTACTGTATTGCAGAACGTCAAGTCAATAGCCTGTGTAAGCGGTCGTCTCGATTATCATCCCGATACAGAAATACCTGTAGAGTGGCTCGAAAAGCATTTCGGATGTCCCATAGACTTGTTAGGACACGGCAATTTGCCACATCGTGTGCTGATGTGCCATCATCATCACGATGAAGAACATGAAAAATAGAATTACAATTCGTTTAGAAGCCATTTCCAGATAGGGGTGACTTTTATTTCTTTTCCGTCGATGTTTATCGTCTTTTCTTCATCTTTTGTGATGATTAGTAAGCGATTACATGGCATGAAAGACGACAGCTTAACTAGAGCTTTCGCTTCTCGTTCTAATGTATCTTGTTCTGATATTGTATAACTTACTTGAATGGCTGTTTCACATTCTGGAATATAGAAGTCTACTTCTACTCCTTGGTTGTAGAAGAAAACAGCATCTTCTCTGCCATATTTTCTTAGTAGGCTTATTGCTACCAAATTTTCAAGCAGTGGGGCATAGTTGTTGATAAGAAACAAGTTTAGTATGCCATTATCTGTAAAATAGTATTTCGGATTTGTTTCTTTATCTACTAATTTGCCTACAATATTTGGAACCTGATTGATTAGCCATGCTTCTTTGGCATATTCTAGATAGTTGATAATAGTATTCTTTCCGACTTTTATTCCCGTAGCTGTGATGATGTTTGTTAAGCGGCTGAAGGATAAGGGTTGCATAATGCTTTCAGCTATTTTTTTGAACATAATCTTCATGGCGAAAGTGTTTTCTATGGCATGGCGTGCTGCTATGTCGCCTAAATATATCTTCTGATACAGACTTGATAAGTAATCTCTCTTTGAAGAAAGTGCTGCACCTTCTGGAAAACCGCCAAAACGAAAGTAATCATTGAAAAATCTTATAACCTCAGCTTTTGTTTCGGTGCCATAAAGAGTTGTTGGAAGTAACTTAATATTTTTAGCCGCTAGAAATTCATTGAATGAATAAGGATATATATCTACAGGAATGTATCTGCCACCCAATGTGCTTTGTATTTCTTTGCTGAGCATTTTTGCGTTGCTTCCTGTGATATATACTCGATATTTTGAGTCTGCGAGTCGTCTGGCAAACTTCTCCCATCCATCAATATTCTGGATTTCATCCAAAAACAGGATAGGGCGTTTGCCGTACATTTCCATGTGTATTTCTAAAAGAAGATTTAGATCTTGTGCTGTTATGTTTCCTAAGCGTTCGTCTTCGAAATTGATATAAAGGATTTCATCCCAACCTATCCCAGAATTGAGCAGTTGTTGAATGCGTTGGTAAAGAATATACGATTTTCCGGCACGTCGAATCCCAACAAATACATAATTCCCAAATTCTTCGAATCGAAAATTGCGTGGCAATACCTCATGTCGCAGTATTTCAAGTTGATAGTCAACCAAAACTGATTTAAGTATTTCTTTATCCATACCATTATTGTTTTGTTTATGGAACAAAAATAGTGATAAATTGTTTTATTGACAATACAATACAGCCTTATTAAATCATTTAGCTATTGTTTTTTATCGGGTTTACATGGGATGATTGAATTTTACGTTCTTGGTGTGGTAAAAGATTCTTTTCCGAACCGAATAGATAATGAGCTTTTATAACTAGCAGAAGTAGAGGCGCTGAAATACAAAAAACTCTTAACGTACACTCTCTCTTGCTGAAATTCACTATCTTTGCCACATTCTTACTCTGAATTTAACGAAGAATAAATAGTTAACAAATGAAACAGTACAACAAGATTAACAATCTGGTGGGCTGGTTGACGTTCTTGGTAGCGGCATTTACTTATTGCTCTACCATAGAACCTACTGCCAGTTTTTGGGATTGTCCCGAGTTTATTACTACAGGGTATAAGTTGGAGGTCGGACATCCGCCCGGCGCACCATTTTTTATGCTGACAGCCAATTTGTTCAGCCAGTTTGTGAGCGATCCGTCGCAGGTAGCCCGTATGGTGAACACGATGAGCGCGCTGATGAGTGCGGCCTGCATCATGTTCTTGTTCTGGAGTGTGACGTGCCTGGCCAAGAAGTTGGTTTGCCCCGATGATGACAAGATGACTCTCGGTAAGCTGATAACCATTATTGGTTCGGGCGTAGTAGGCGCGTTGGCCTATACCTGGAGTGATACATTCTGGTTCAGTGCTGTAGAGGGCGAGGTATATGCTTACTCCAGTCTTTTCACAGCAGTTGTGTTCTGGCTGATACTGAAATGGGAGAACCGTGCCAACGAGGCGCATAGCGACCGTTGGCTTATCTTGATAGCCTATCTTACCGGTCTTTCTATCGGTGTGCATCTGCTTAATTTGCTGTGTATTCCTGCCATCGTACTTGTATATTATTATAAGAAAAACCCCAATGCCGATTTAAAAGGCAGTTTGATAGCGTTGGCTGGTTCTATGGTGCTGGTAGCTGTAGTGCTTTACGGCATCGTGCCAGGTATCGTAAAAGTAGGCGGATGGTTTGAATTGTTGTTTGTCAATACATTAGGTTGTCCGTTTAATACCGGATTGGTATTTTATATCATTATATTGGCAGCCAGCCTTATTTGGGGTGTGTACGAAAGTTATACCGTACGCAGCAATAAGTTGATGAATATCTCTTTCTTGCTTACCGTAGCGTTGCTGGGTATTCCTTTCTATAGCTATGGATGGACAAGCGTATTGGTTGGTATTGTTGTGTTGGCGGCTTTGGCGGCATATCTGTTTATAGATTTGCCTGCAAAATGGCGTGTGTCTGCACGTACGCTTAACACCTCGCTGCTCTGTATGATGATGATAGTAGTGGGATATTCTTCGTACGCTGTCATTGTGATACGTTCGGCAGCCAATACTCCGATGGACCAGAACTCGCCTGAAGATATATTTACGTTGGGCGAATACTTGAATCGTGAGCAATACGGTACTCGTCCGTTGTTCTACGGACAGGCTTATTCTTCAAAAGTGGCTTTGAAAGAAGTCGACGGAGGCTGTATGTACGACGTGAGAGAAGGAGCGCCTGTTTATCAGCGTAAGGAAAAAGAGAATCCTGCAGAAAAAGACAGCTACGAAAAGGTACGTAACAAGACCGAATATAAGTATGCTCAGAATATGCTGTTCCCACGTATGTATAGCGATGCGCATGCCAAAGCTTACGAAGACTGGCTGGGCGGCATAGAAGGTAAGACCGTACCTTTCAATCAGTGTGGCGAAATGGTTATGGTGAAGATGCCTACCCAGTGGGAAAACATCAAGTTCTTCTTCATCTATCAGGTGAACTTCATGTACTGGAGATACTTTATGTGGAACTTTGCCGGACGTCAGAATGATCTTCAAAGTCAGGGAGAGATAGAACATGGTAACTGGATTACGGGTATACCGTTTATCGACAACTTCCTGGTGGGCGACCAGACTTTCTTGCCGAGCGATCTGAAAAATAATAAGGGACATAACGTATTCTACTGTTTGCCGCTTATCTTGGGTCTTATCGGATTATTCTGGCAGGCTTATAAGGGCGATAAAGGTATTCAGCAATTCTGGATTGTATTCTTCTTGTTCTTCATGACCGGATTGGCTATTGTGCTTTACCTTAATCAGACTCCGGGTCAGCCGCGTGAGCGCGACTATGCATACGCCGGCTCGTTCTATGCATTCGCTATCTGGATTGGATTAGGCGTAGCGGCTATCTCTGAATGGCTTGCCAAGAAGATGAAGAAAGAAACTCCTGCTGCCGTAATCGCCAGTGTAGCATGTCTGTTAGTTCCTATACAGATGGTTAGCCAGACTTGGGATGACCACGACCGCAGCGGACGTTATACTTGCCGTGACTTCGGACAGAATTATCTGAATTCGTTGCAGGAAAAAGGGGCTCCTATCATCTTTACTAATGGCGATAACGATACATTCCCATTGTGGTATAATCAGGAAACAGAAAACTTCCGTACTGATGTACGTGTATGTAACCTGAGTTATTTGCAGACCGATTGGTATATCGATCAGATGCGTCGTCCTGCTTACGATTCACCGTCGGTGCCTATCAACTGGAACCGTATCGATTATGTACAAGGGCATAACGAAGCTGTAGCTATACGTCCTGATGCTATGTCTACCATAGTTAAGTATTACCAGCAAGACCCAGAAAACGCCAAGAAAGAATTCGGAGACAATCCGTACGAGCTGAAGAATATTCTGAAGTATTGGGTTCGCAACTCGAAAGATTCGGGCTTGCAGATGATTCCTACCGACAGTATTGTTATGAAACTGGATAAGGAAGCTATCAAGCGTTCGGGCATGTTGACTCCTGATTCTATTCCCGACTATATGCATATCTCGCTGAAAGGAAAGCGTATGTTGTATAAGAGCGAATTGATGATACTTGAAATGTTGGCTAACGCTAACTGGGAGCGTCCGCTCTATATGGCTATAACAGTAGGTTCGGATAATCACATGAATCTTACCAACAACTTCCTTCAGGAAGGTTTGGCATATCGAATCACTCCGTTCAATAACACTGCGTTAGGTCGTCGTATCGACTCTGAAAAGATGTACGATAACTTGATGAACAAGTTCAAGTTCGGTGGAATAGATAATCCTGATGTCTATCTTGACGAGACAGTACACCGTATGTGCGATACTCATCGTCGTCTGTTCGTGCAGTTGGCAAGCCAACTTATCAAAGAAGGTAAAAACGATAAGGCATTAAAAGCACTCGACTACTGCCAGAAGGTAATCCCAGCATCTACAGTGCGTCACGATTATCTGTTTGGCGGCTCAAAAGAGATGGCCGAAGACTATCGATTGCTGGGACAGCCTATGAAGGCAGCCGAAATCTTAGACCAATTGGCTAATAACTCTTTAGAGTACATTACTTGGTATATGAGCTTAGGCGATTCTTATTTCTCAAGCTCTACTGAAGAGTGTATGCGTCAGTTCTACATTTTGGACGATGTATGCAATGCGCTTGCAGCTATTAAGGATCCGAAGACAGGCGAAGAATTACCTATCGCTACGCATTATGCACAGAAGTTTGAACAGCTGTATAAGTTGCTCGAAGCTCGTGTAGGCGTTAATAAGAAAAAATAAATTCTATAAATCAAGTCATGGACTGGTATCAGATTATTGGTACTGGTCCATGTTCGTTTAAAACAGAATAGGAAAACACTTTCTCACAATTTACCTGAATCATGCTAATAGAACAACCCCCATTGGTACTTAGATGGCTTTATCCCAGAGCTTGCTGGCGGATGAATAAAAACGAAAAATCGGTCTATCTTACTTTTGATGATGGCCCGATACCTGAAATCACTCCTTGGGTACTCGATTTGCTTGATAAATACGGAATAAAAGCCACTTTCTTCATGGTGGGCGATAATGTTCGTAAGCATCCCGAAGAATTTCGTATGGTAGTAGAGCGTGGACATCGCATCGGCAATCATACGTTCAATCATATCCGTGGATTTGAGTACTTGAGTAAGAATTATCTGGCTAATACTGATAAGGCTAATGAATATCTGCATACCGACTTATTTCGTCCGCCTCACGGACATATGCGTTGGATGCAATATCATGTGCTAAGAAGTAAATACCGTATTATCATGTGGGATTTGGTGACACGTGATTATAGTAAACGGCTCACAGGTCCGCAAGTGCTCGCCAAAGTAAAGAAGTACGTACGAAACGGCTCTATAATTACGTTTCACGATTCATTAAAGTCCGAGCCACGTATGAAATACGCGTTGCCACGTGCCATTGAGTGGCTTTTGGCTCAAGGATATACCTTTAAAGTATTCGACTAAAAACAAAAGAGGCTATGCCGTGATTTGATTTCGACATAGCCTCTTGTTTTTATTATTGGCTAACCTAATTATTATTTAGGCTGTTTTCCGATGTAAGCCAAGATACCACCATCAACGTACAGTACGTGTCCGTTTACGAAGTTGGATGCGTCTGAAGCCAAGAATACAGCAGGGCCCATCAAGTCTTCAGGAGTTCCCCAGCGAGCAGCAGGAGTTTTAGCTACGATAAATGCATCGAACGGATGACGAGAACCGTCTGCCTGACGTTCGCGAAGCGGTGCAGTCTGCGGAGTAGCGATGTAACCCGGGCCGATACCGTTACACTGGATGTTGAATTCACCGTATTCAGAGCAGATGTTGCGAGTAAGCATCTTCAAACCACCCTTAGCAGCAGCGTATGCAGATACTGTTTCACGACCCAATTCACTCATCATAGAGCAGATATTGATAATCTTACCGTGACCCTTCTTGATCATTCCAGGGATAACTGCCTTAGAA
Source organism: Bacteroides sp. CAG:530 (assembly GCA_000434735.1). Taxonomy (GTDB): domain Bacteria; phylum Bacteroidota; class Bacteroidia; order Bacteroidales; family Bacteroidaceae; genus Phocaeicola. The sequence continues at coordinate 52,557 of FR881229.1, read as the reverse complement.
ACGATGAACGGAGCGTTCAAGTCAACGTCGATAACCTGACGCCATTCAGCAGCTGTCATTTCACACATAGGGATACGTTTGATGATACCAGCGTTGTTAACCAAGATATCGATAACGCCAACTTCTTTTTCAACTTGTGCTACAAGAGCAGCAACAGCTTCTTCGTTTGTAACGTCGCATACGTAACCGTGAGCTTCGATACCTAATTCTTTATAAGCAGCTATACCTTTGTCTACCAATTCCTGTTTGATATCGTTGAAAACGATTGTTGCGCCTGCTTTTGCGAAAGAAGTAGCAATAGCGAAACCGATACCGTAAGATGCACCTGTAATCAATGCGATCTTACCTTCAAGTGAAAAGTTAACCATAAATTTTTTGTTGTTTATATTGTTAGTAACTAAAATGTTTCTTTTAAATAAGGCGTTGCGTTAGCGCACACATCCTTTAATTCTACAAATATACGATTTTCTTTCTTTATTGAGCCAATAATTCGCAAATCTTATCTTGGAAATTACGGGCATCTTTGCCATTTAATATGTTTTGGTTAATGATAACGAACGCTATCATGTCGCCAGCACTATTTTTTACATATCCAGCCAATGAACTGACGCCTGTTACTGTGCCTGTCTTGGCGTGTACGTTATTGAACGCCTTTCCTTTTTTCATGCGATACTGTAAGGTGCCGTCTTTTCCGGCTATCGGTAGCGCATCGTAGAAGGGTTTGTATATCTCTGTATGGTGATAGGCGTATTTCAAGTAGGCCATCATCAGACTTGGCGAAATATAATTATACATTGATACTCCGCTGCCGTCTACTATCTTATAGTGATGAGGCGCTCTCTCCAATTGCCATTTCATGAAATGATAGATGGCTTTTTGAGCGTCTTGAAATCCTATGCCTTTCTTTTTTGCCTTTTCTGCTCCTAAGGCGTAAAACATGGCTTCAGCGTTCAGATTGTCGCTTTTCTTTAGCGCACGGTGTAATACCGAATCTAAGTTGTGCGATATTTCTGTCAGCGCTATAGCTTCTGCTTCTTCCGGACATACTCCGAACCGTTTGGAATTTATCTGGATGCCTTGTTTTTGTAGTTTGTAGCAAAATGTTTGCAGAAAGAAATCTTTGGATGAGTATACATTCAAGGTTTCGGTACAAGCTTTTGTGGCATTGCCGCTTATGCGGAAGGTATTTCCGTTGCTAATCCAGTCACGCGTAATTTTAAGTCGTCCTGCCGATGGCGAATGACTTACGGCCTTGTTGTCTATGCTATAATAATCCGATTCCGGAATGATCTTGACTTTAGGCGCATAGCCATTCTGTTCGGGAGTAACCGTTATGTTTACGCATCCTCTGTTAAGCATCAGGGGCGACAGATAGGGTTGGAAAGCTTCGGGCGTGTCGTCCCAAGCCCAGCCGGTACCCCAGTGCACCGAGTCGGTCATTGATACGTCGGCTGTTACGCTACCGTCTATCGCACGTATTCCGGCATTGTAGACGGCAGCGGCCAGCTTTTCCATATCTTCTTCCATGAATTCAGGGTCGAATCCTCCGTTTACGTATAAATCGCCTTTCAGAACGCCATCGGGAGTTATTGTTCCCGTATACGATAGTTGTGTACGGAATCGGTACTCTGTGCCCAGATCATGAAGGGCGGTTACCGATGTAATGATTTTCTCTATCGATGCCGGTCGATACAATTTCGTATCTTGGTAGGCGTATATCTGTTTCTTCTGGGTAAGATTATAAACCGAAATGCCGACTTCCGAATTCTCAAGGAAATCAGTATGGTTAACAAGGTGTTCCAAGTGCTCTGCAAGCGGTTGTGCTTTAATTATTATAGCCAAAAACAGGCAGAGTGATAATAAACAGGTTCGTTTCATCGCATCGATTTTTTCGTTATGGCGAAATTATACACTTTCTTGTAAACGGTGACGTGAAAATCGTATCGAAAATGTATAAAATAATACAGAGACCCTTTATTTATAGCTCGTGGAATATTTCACTTACTGTAGGATGCGGGAAAATGTATTTTTTGAAGTCTTCCACTTTCTTACGGTCGGCTATCATCATGCCTCCTATTATAATAAGCTCTGATGCCGGATTTCCTATCATGTGAACTCCTAAAATAACGCCTTCTGGGTCGGTAAGTACCTTTATGGTTCCGATGTATCCTTCGTTTTCGGCTAAGAAACGGCCTGAGTAAGAAAGCGGCAGTTGCATAACTTTATATGGAATATTCTCAGCTTGCAGTCTCTCTTCAGTCATACCTACAGACGCAACTTCCGGATTGGTATAGACTACACCAGGAACTGCATTGTAGCACATTGCTTCGTTTTTGCCTGCTATATGGGCAACGGCTATTTCTGCTTCTTTCACTGCTGTGTGTGCCAACATTGACGTTCCGTTTAAGTCGCCGCATACATACACTCCCGGTACAGATGATTGCATATACTGATCTACCGTAATACGGCGCTTTTCGCCTGTTGCCAGATTCAAGTTCTCAAGTCCGAAACCTTCGGTTGTAGGTCGGCGTCCGGCACATACCATTACTTGTTCTGTAAGAATAGAGGTCTGTTCTTCTTCATTATGGTATAGTACATGGAATCCATCTTCTGTTTGGGTTACAGAATCTACTTGTCTGCCCAATAAGAACTGAATGCCTTTCTTTTCGTATTCCTTTCGGAGTAATGATGAGATTTCACGGTCTATTCCAGGCAGTATTTCATCAGCCATCTCTATGACGGTGACTTTTGTTCCCATGCTGATGAAGAACGATGCGAACTCCATACCTATTACACCACCGCCAATAATAGCGATGCTTTGTGGCAGTTCTTTGCAGTCGAGAGCTTCCTTGTGTGTCCAGTAGTTTGTTTCTGCCAAACCTTTGATAGGCGGTATGGCTGTCTGGCTTCCGGTGCATAAAATCAGATGGTCTACATGATATTCTGTGTCGTTGCAACGCACGTTTTCCTTATCTATAATATATGCGCTTCCGCTGCATATCTGTACATTGTGGGCTGTGAGGCGGGCCTTTATTCCAAGTACCAGCTTACGGATTATTTTAGATTTGCGAGACATTATCTTTTTCATGTCGGCAGATGCGCCTGCACATTCTACGCCATATTTTGTCGCAGAGCAAGCCATATCTTTCACCTTGGCAGAGTAGAGCAATGTCTTGGTTGGGATACATCCTTCGTTAAGGCATACTCCTCCTAAATTGTCTTTTTCGAATAAGATTACGCTGAGGCCGGCTTTTGCGGCAGCTTCGGCAGCGGTATATCCGGCGGGACCTCCTCCGATTATACCTACTTGGAAATTGTTCATGTCACTCATAAGTATTGAATTAATAGGGTTTATATAAGATTAAAGTTGTTGAATCGATGGATTCTTACGGCACAGACACCGTATAAAGTCGTCAGTGTTTTTAGGAGATACTTGTGCGGATTGTATCTTTCCTGCGGTTTCGTATGTCAGTTCCAGACGTGAGAACGACAGAGCGGGCTGGAAGAGTGCGGCAGAACGAACTTTTCTAACCGACTTTATATCTCCCACCGCTATTTTGACATTCGGAACGAAGCGTCCGCTTTCTATCAGGAGGACATCATCGGCAGTAAGCACGTATTGCGTATGGATAAGCATTTCTATCAGTAGTACTACGGCAGCCATAGCCACCAAAGCGGCTATAACAAAGTGTTGCCAGAATAAATAGAAAAGCAAAGCCGACGTAAGCGCAATGACACACCAATACCATCGTCCTACTTTTGTCTGAAAAGTTCTGTTCATATCACGTTCTTAAATTAAATAGCGTGAAGATAAGAAAATATCTGGTGAAAACTGATTGCCAATATTCTTTTTTTGTAGTTTTGCAGCATATATAGAATCATTATGGTAAGAAAATTCGATTTTCTCGTTATCGGTTCAGGAATAGCCGGAATGAGCTTTGCGCTTAAAGTTGCGCAAAAGGGATCGGTGGCACTGATATGTAAAGCCGGTCTGGAAGAGGCAAATACCTTTTATGCACAGGGGGGGATAGCCTCGGTGACTAATCTCAAAGTAGATAATTTCGAAAAACACATTCATGATACAATGGTGGCGGGTGACTGGATAAGTGATCCGGCAGCTGTTGAAAAGGTAGTGCGCAATGCTCCGGCGCAAATAGACGAACTGATAAAGTGGGGAGTCAATTTTGATAAGAAAGAAGACGGAGAGTTTGATTTGCACAAAGAAGGAGGACATTCAGAATTCCGTATCTTGCATCATAAGGATAATACCGGTGCCGAGATACAGACTAGTCTGATAGAAGAAATAAAGCGTCATCCTAACATTACTGTATTCAGCAACTTCTATGCGGTAGAAATTATCACTCAGCATCATTTGGGTATTATTGTTACTCGTCATACTCCGGGCATCAAGTGCTTTGGAGCGTATGTGCTTAATGAGGCTACTGGCGAGGTAGATACTTTCTTGTCGAGAGTTACTGTTATGGCTACCGGCGGCTGCGAGGCTGTTTATCGTCATACCACAAATCCGCTTGTTGCTACAGGCGACGGTATCGCAATGGTATACCGTGCGAAAGGTGTAGTAAAGGATATGGAGTTCATTCAGTTCCATCCTACAGCGCTCTTCCATCCGGGCGATCGTCCGAGCTTCCTTATCACTGAGGCTATGCGTGGCTACGGAGGCGTATTGCGTAACTTGGCAGGCGAGGAGTTCATGCAGAAGTACGACCCGCGTTTGTCGCTCGCTCCACGCGATATCGTAGCACGTGCCATCGATAGCGAAATGAAACATCGCGGCGAAGACCATGTATACCTTGATGTGACGCATAAAGATCCGGAAGAAACCAAGAAGCACTTCCCGAATATATATAAGAAATGTCTCAGCTTGGGCATTGATATCACTAAAGACTATATACCGGTAGCTCCGGCAGCGCATTATCTGTGTGGCGGTATCAAGGTAGATCTTGACGGACAGTCTAGCATCAAGCGTCTGTATGCTTTGGGCGAATGCTCATGTACAGGCTTGCATGGCGGCAACCGTTTGGCATCAAACTCACTGATTGAAGCGATAGTTTATGCCGATGCTGCAGCAAAGCATGCGTTGAGCGTAATAGACCGTTACGATTTTAATGAAGATGTTCCAGAATGGGATGCTGAGGGCACGATGAACAATGAAGAGCGTATCTTGATTACCCAGAGCATGAAGGAAGTAAACCAGATAATGGAAGCTTACGTAGGTATTGTACGAAGCAATGTACGTCTGGTTCGTGCTTGGAACCGTCTGGATATATTGTACGAAGAGACAGAACGTCTGTTTAAGCGTGTAAAAGCTTCTCGTGAAATATGCGAACTCCGTAACATGATAAACGTGGGGTACCTTATTACCCGTCAGGCTATGGAACGCAAGGAAAGCCGTGGATTGCATTACACCATCGACTATCCGCACGCAGCACAAGAAGAAAAGAAATAAGCGGAAGCTGATATTTTTATAAAAAGCTCCAACGTGTATCTTTGAAACGTTGGGGCTTTTTTTATGTACGCTGTGAGGTGTTTTTGCCATGCGCCCACAAGAGAGAAGTCGCACCACGCTAAGGTACACCTCTGATAGCGTGTTTAATATATTTGCTAACCGTTACAAAGCTGTTTTTTCTCGTTTTCGCATCATTTCTGTATTATATTTTCAAATACCCGCCTCAGAACACATTCTGGGGCGGGTGAAAAACACATGCGAATCGCAGAAAAAAAGATTACGGATAACAGACCTGCAATATGCGAATTGCAGCACTGCGATATGCGAATGATTAATATGCAATTCGCATGCTTTTAACAAGATTAGATGTTGTTTAATAAACTTATCGCTGCGTTCTGTCTTTCTGCTTGCATGTGTTTAGGTTCTTACGGTGTACCATATTGCGTAGGTATTGCCTTTTACGTGATGCAGAAAGATTCAATAATACATTTTTGCATGGTGTCGCATTTTGTATCCGACCAATATCAGCGAAAATTTCAAAAACAGATTTATCAATGTCTCATATAAAATTTAAATGCAATTAAAAACCTTGGCGTATTTAAGAATGCGGGGAATGTTTGACGAGCTGCGGCGCATAGGGTATAACCCGGCAAAGCGTCCGTACTCTATTGTACGTTGTGAGGTGTTGCTGATTTTACTTATTTCTTTCGCAGAAGGAAAAAGCCTTTAATGCGACTTTTAGTTTTTCTAATAAGATGTTGATTTTATCCGTATATATAAATAAGGTATAGCAATATATAAAGCGTTATTTCTATTAATTCTCTTTCTAATATGGATTAAAAAGGGCTGATTTTATTTTTTGAGAAAGAATTTCCCTATTAAATTGATAAAAACTTTTATTATATCTTTTTTATTTAATAAATATAGGTATATTTGCAGCGTATATATAGGCAAGTAGTGTGTCGGTTGTATATACTGTATTGTTTAACGTAAATTCTTAATAAAAGATACTGATGGAAAGCAGACGTGATTTTTTTAAAAAAGCAACTTTGGCAGGCGCTTCAATGTTAGCGGCTCCTTCTTTGTTGGCAGATACACTGTCGGATAAAAAAACTACCGCTAAGGTACGTTCGACAGAAGGTATAGAAAGTAAGTTGATTGTTCCTAAGGCTCAAGGCTTGCAAATCACCGGTACATTTTTGGATGAAATATCTCATGATATCCCTCATCAGAATTGGGGGGAGAAAGAGTGGGATCAAGATTTCCAGCACATGAAAAATATCGGCATCGATACTGTGATTATGATTCGTTCAGGTTATCGTAAGTTTATTACTTATCCTTCTAAATACTTGTTGAAGAAGGGATGTTATATGCCGTCGGTCGATTTGGTGGATATGTATTTGCGCTTGGCCCAGAAATATGGAATGAAGTTCTATTTCGGTTTGTACGATTCTGGCCGTTATTGGGATACAGGCGATTTGAGTTGGGAGATAGAAGATAATAAATATGTGATAGATGAGGTATGGGAGTCTTATGGTCATTACAAGAGCTTCAGCGGTTGGTATATAAGCGGTGAAATCAGCCGTGCTACAAAGGGTGCCATTAGCGCTTTTCATGCTATGGGTAAACAGTGTAAAGATGTGTCTGGCGGACTGCCAACTTTCATTTCTCCGTGGATTGACGGAAAGAAAGCGGTGATGGGAACCGGAAAGCTGACTCGTGAAGAGGCTGTGTCAGTGCAGGAGCATGAACGTGAGTGGAATGAAATCTTTGACGGCATTCATGATGTAGTAGACGCATGCGCTTTTCAGGATGGCCATATCGACTACGATGAATTGGACGCATTCTTTACAGTTAATAAGAAATTAGCGGATAAGTATGGCATGAAGTGTTGGACAAACGCTGAGAGCTTTGACCGCGATATGCCTATCAGATTCTTGCCTATCAAATTCGATAAGCTGAGAATGAAACTTGAAGCGGCTAAGAGAGCCGGATATGATAAGGCGATAACTTTTGAATTTTCACATTTTATGAGCCCGCAATCAGCTTATTTGCAGGCTGGCCATTTATACGACAGATATCGGGAATACTTTGACATTAAGTGATAGCATTTTAATAGGTATGAAACAGAATATAAATTTTTCTTATTTGATTTTCCTATCTGTTGTAGCAGCTATAGGAGGTTTTTTGTTCGGGTATGACACTGCCGTCATATCCGGAACAACCTCTCAAGTAACACAGATTTTTGGTTTGGACACTTTGCAGCAGGGCTGGTATGTGGGATGTGCCTTGATAGGTTCTATTCTTGGGGTTCTGTCGTCGGGTGTGCTTAGTGATAGGTTGGGTCGTAAAGTAACCATGATTCTTTCGGCGGTGATGTTTTCAGTGTCGGCTATCGGGTGTGCTTTTTGTGCCGATTTTAATCAGTTGGTAATTTATCGTATTATCGGTGGTATTGGTATCGGAGTGGTATCGGTAGTATCTCCTCTTTATATATCCGAAGTTGCTGTAGCCCAGTATCGTGGACGCTTGGTCTCATTGTATCAGTTGGCGGTTACGGTAGGTTTTCTTGGCGCTTATCTGATGAATTATCAGTTGTTGGCTTGGTCTGAAAGTGCAGTAGCCAATCCTCAGGGTGGATGGATGGACCTGATATTCGTTAGTGAAGTATGGCGTGGCATGTTAGGAATGGAGACGGTGCCTGCTTTAATGTTTTTCTTGATTATTTTCTTTATACCCGAGAGTCCTCGTTGGCTGATTGTGAGAGGCCGTGACGAAAATGCAAGCAAGGTATTAGAACGTATATATCACTCAGTGTCAGAAGCTAATTATCAGTTGCACGAAACTAAGAGTATGATTCAGTCGTCTTCAAAGTCCGATTGGCGTATGTTGCTTCAGCCGGGCATTCGTAAGGCGGTTTTGATAGGTGCAGGCATTGCCATCCTTGGACAGTTTATGGGGGTTAACGCTGTATTGTATTACGGTCCTTCCATTTTCGAAAATGCCGGATTGTCGGGTGGAGACTCATTGTTCTATCAGGTAATGGTTGGTTTAGTAAATACACTTACTACAATTTTGGCGTTAGTGATTATAGATAAGGTAGGAAGAAAGAAGTTGGTTTATTATGGAGTATCGGGTATGGTGATAGCATTGTGCTGCATCGCCTTTTATTTCTCATTTGGCGACGCTTGGCATATTCCTTCATGGGTTTTGTTGCTCTTCTTCTTGGCTTACGTATTCAGTTGTGCCGTATCTATCTGCGCTGTAATATTTGTATTGCTCAGCGAGATGTATCCTACAAAGATTCGCGGTTTGGCTATGTCTATCGCAGGTTTTGCTTTATGGATTGGTACTTACCTCATCGGACAGCTCACTCCGTGGATGTTGCAGAATCTTACACCAACAGGAACTTTCTTGCTGTTTGCTATGATGTGTGTTCCTTATATGCTGATTGTATGGAAGTTGATACCGGAAACTGCCGGTAAATCATTAGAAGAGATAGAACGATATTGGATGAAAAAATAAAAAAAAACTTATAAAAAAATAGAACTATGGATTTTAAGAAATTAGCAGAACTTTACAAAAACGAATTATTTGATAATGTTCTTCCTTTCTGGTTGGAACATTCGCAAGACCACGAGTTCGGTGGCTATTATACTTGTTTACGTCAAGATGGTAGTGTTTTTGATACAGACAAATTCATTTGGTTGCAGGGACGTGAGGTTTGGCTGTTCTCTATGCTTTATAATAAAGTAGAAAAGCGTCAGGAATGGTTGGATTGTGCTATTCAGGGTGGAGAGTTCCTAAAGAAGTATGGTCACGACGGCAATTACAATTGGTATTTCTCACTCGACCGCCAAGGTCGTCCGTTGGTAGAACCTTACAATATTTTCTCTTATACTTTTGCTACGATGGCTTTCGGCCAACTGAGTCTGGCTACTGGCAATCAGGAATATGCGGAAATAGCGAAGAAGACATTCGAGATTATCTTGTCAAAGGTAGATAATCCGAAAGGCAAGTGGAATAAGTTACATCCGGGCACTCGTAATCTTAAGGGATTCGCCTTGCCGATGATTCTTTGCAACTTGGCTTTGGAAATTGAGCATCTGCTCGATGAAGATTTCTTGGTGAAGACTATGGATACTTGTATCCACGAAGTAATGGAGGTGTTCCTTCGTCCGGAACTGGGTGGTCTCATTGTGGAAAATCTGAATGGTGACAATTCGTTGGTTGATTGTTTTGAAGGCCGTCAGATTACTCCTGGCCATGCCACTGAGGCCATGTGGTTCATCATGGACTTAGGCAAGCGTTTGAATCGTCCGGAACTTATTGAAAAAGCTAAGGATACCGCTTTGAAGATGTTAGAATACGGTTGGGATAAAGAATACGAAGGTATCTTCTACTTTATGGACCGTGAGGGTAATCCTCCTCAGCAGTTGGAATGGGATCAGAAGTTATGGTGGGTACACATTGAAACATTGATTTCTATGTTGAAAGGTTATCAGCTTACCGGTGACCAGCGTTGCTTGGATTGGTTTGAAAAGGTACATAATTATACTTGGGAACATTTTAAAGACAGCGAACATCCTGAATGGTTCGGTTACTTGAACCGTCGCGGCGAAGTGCTTCTTCCTTTGAAAGGTGGAAAATGGAAAGGCTGTTTCCACGTGCCCAGAGGCTTGTATCAGTGCTGGAAAACATTAGAAGCTATCAGTGAAAAATAAATAAGTAATGCATAAATTAGGAATTATATCAATCTTATTTTCTTGTCTGTTCTTGTTCTCTTGCGGAGCAAAGAAAGAGAAGATAGTTTGCTACGGCGACGCTAAAAGCAACTTGGCTCAGTTATTGACTGATGAGGGGTATCAACTGCAGTTCTGTTCATCTGTTGCTGAGGCTATTCAGAAAGCCCCAGAGCAGTCTCCGGTATTGTTGCTCGCTCCGTCTTATCCTGAGAAGGGAACGGTGGTGACGAGTGAAGATTTGAATTTGATTCAGTCGAAGGCTTTGCGCGTATTCATGGACTATCCTCAGCAGATTGGAGAAAACATGTGCGTAAAGACAGATACTATGGTGCTTGAACGAGTGGTGGTTTGCGATTCGCTTACTCCTCAACTTCCTGCTATGTCTTTGATGTGTTTTCACAGATGCATTTTGAAGGAGTTCGACCAAGCACCCGACAGTACATATTTGGTTGCCGCTAAAGTAGCCGGTTTCGATAATGCCGTGTATGGTTTGGCTAATACGCCTGTTCATCCGTTGCTATATCAGAAGAACAATCAGCTGATGGTGGCCGCTACAAGCGTAAGTAACTTCGCTACCAGCCGTTATCTTCCGGAACAGCGCGTACAGTCTATGTTTGAATACATTATGAACTGGCTGTTGCAAAAGCAAGATGTAACATTCTCTTCTTGGCCTACCTATGTTTCACCGTCTTATTCGGCTACAGAACAGTTGCCTAAGGATGCTGGAAAGCAGAGTATCGCCAAAGGTGTAAAATGGTACTACAACGCTCATCTTTTGGTACATCCTTCTTGGAAAAAGGATTGGGCCGATAAATATATGGGCGATGGTTTGGCACCGGTTGGTCCTGAATTACCCGCCGATATGCCCGATGGCGATGGCTCTTTAGGTGTACTCGAAGGTCATATGTCGAGCATTTATTATGATGGAAAACAGCAATACCGTTATTGGATGCGCGATGACGTGCAGGGAGAGTCTTCTTATGCATTTGCGGCAGCCGGCGATTTGCTTGGCAAGCAAGATTATCTAAAGGTATCATCAAACTTGCTGGATTACTCATTCAGAGAATATCGTGACTCGGTAAGAAATAATCCGGAGTCGCCTTCTTACGGCTTGTTGGGATGGGCTTATACTCATAAAGGAACTTACTATGGCGACGACAATGCCCGTTCTATTTTAGGTTCGTTGGCAGCCTCTTCTATTATGAACAGTACTTCTTGGGACAAGCAGATAGTAGAATGTATAGTAGGTAACTTCCGTACTACTGGTAAGAACGGTTTCCGTGGCGGTAATATCTTAGATCCAGATTTACAGAAGAATGGCTGGAGACACTATTTCAATTCTGACTTAGTGAACCTGCATCCTCATTTTGAATCTTGGAACTGGGCTTGCTACTTGTGGCTGTATGAACAGACCAAGTATCAGCCGTTGCTAGACCGTGTTAAAAAGGGCGTTTCGCTCATGATGGCAGGTTATCCTAACGACTGGAATTGGACTAATTGTATTCAGCAGGAAAGAGCACGTATGATTTTGCCTTTGGCATGGTTATATCGTGTAGAACCTACCGACCAACATAAGCAATGGCTTCAATTCATGACTGAAGAGTTGCTGAAAAACCAAGTAGCGTGTGGCGGTATTCGCGAAGAACTGGGTGATGAGTCAAAGAGTATGTTTGGCTGTACCCCTTCTAACGATGCGTATGGACGTACAGAAGCGTCTTTGATTTTCAAGAATGGTGACCCTGTAGCAGATATGCTCTACACAACCAACTTCGCTTTTGTCGGCTTGTGCGAAGCGGCTATGGCTACAAAAGACCCGGCTTATATTAAAGCTGTAAATCAGATGCGTGATTTCTTAATCCGTATTCAGGTAAGCAGCGATAAGTTCAAGAATGTAGATGGAGCTTGGTTCCGAGCATTCAACTATCAGAATTGGGGCTATTGGGCATCTAACGCTGATGCCGGATGGGGTGTATGGAGCACATTGACCGGTTGGATTCAGAGTTGGATTGTAGGTACGCAGTACTTGTTGGAAAAGAACACTTCACTGTGGGATTTGACCACCAAGAAAAACGTATCGGGAGTTGCGAAAGAAGTGATTGATGAGATGATTATCAACAATAAGTATTAAACTCTTTATTAACCTTTTATTATTTTTATTATGGAAAAAGACTTAAGTAAAAAAAGTTGCTTCCAAGTACGGTGAGTTCATTGAATAAAAGTTATCTCACATCGACCGTTACGCACGCTCACATCGGTCGTTGTGAACGCTCGTATCGGTCGATGTGAGACGACTTTATTTCAGCAAATCATTAATAGCCTTTTCCGCTGCGGCTTCCGATGGTTTGGGAGCGTATGCGTCGGCAATGTTAAAGTCTTTGTCTATCAACACAAAACGGGGGATGTAAAATATTGCCCATCCGGTTTTGATCTTATTGTCTGTAGTGTTGTATTGAGTCAATTCCTTATGCTTTTTCTCTATGTACCGTAACCATGCGTTTCGGCTTGTGTCGGTAGAGATGGGCAGGAATACGATGTCTTTTCCGCTGAACTTTTTACTCAATGCATCAAAATAGGGCGACTCTTTGACACACGGTCCGCACCATGTAGCCCAGAAATCTATATAGATTACTTTCCCTTTGAAATCAGAAAGATGGTGTGTCTTTCCTTCTACGTCAGTAAAACTGAAGTCGATAGCTGGACCTTTCAATAGTTTTTCGGCTTGAACTGTTTTGTCGTTCAGTTCATTGACGAGGTCCTTGTTTGCCATCCGTGCGGCAAAAGCTTTTGTTGCTGTCAGCAGCGAATCTGAAACATGTTGGCGCAGCTTGTATACAAAGTCGGATGCTTTGAGCAATTCTTGTGCTCTGTGGCTTAACTCTACACCTTCCATCCAACTCTTTCTGCCTTCTTGCACATTGCCTAATATGCTGCGTACTGCTGCCACGTCTAAGTTGGCATCATCGCTTAGTATGCATTTCATGGCTTTCTGTGCGTCGCTGTTCAGAGCCGTATAAAAAGAGTCTACATTGTTTACGGCAAAGCTTATGTTCTTTCGTCCTTGTGCCATCATCTTGGCATACATAGGATAGTAGAAGAAACTTATCAGTTTGTCGGCGGTGATTCGTGCTTGTTCCATCGATTTGAACTTATCGCTTACCCGAGGCAGCGATTTCAGTTGGTCTAAGCGTAGTGTAGCCAAGCTGTCGATGAATGAACGGGTGGTATTGAAATCGTATTTTATGTTCTGACCACCTTCCAAGTAAGAACCTCCATGCGGAAAAAGACGATATTTCATGTACTCATTCGCTTCCGCTCCTTTTCCTTTAAAGCTCGCCTCTTTATTATTGGTGGTGATATAAACTGTCAGGTCATCGCCAGGAGTAAGATAAAGCGTATTACGGCTTATATTGAAGTAAGCCGGTTCTTTTAGTGCTACTATTGTATCGAAACGTCCTTCGGCATCGGTGTGCAATATGATGTTTCGGCTATCGCCCAACATAGATGACGCTCCGTCGTAATTCATAGGAACGGTGCGTGTTCCCATACCTTTCAGTTGCCCTTTAAGATGAACTTGGGCGGAAGCATTTATCGGCAGCATGAATGCTGCCGTAAATGCTGAAATCAATAAAAGAATTGATTTTCTCATTGTCTGTCCCGTTTTTCTTTATTAAATGAAATCGATAGCTTTTATTTTACCGAATCCTTCATACAATTGTTCGTTCGGCCACTTCTTCTCTTCTTTCTCAACTTTTCCGGCACTGTTAAGTTGCAGTACTACTATCTTGCCTTTTCCGTCGGCAGTATTTACGGCAGCTCCTAAACAGCGGGTGTAAGGATGTCCGTAAGTGCTTGAACCGGTAAATGCGGAAGCATCGTCGGTATATCCCTCTACAGCCATTTTCAGGTCGATAATCTGGTCGGTTTGTTCTTCCAGACTGTATATCAAGGCACTTTCTCCTGTAGCCAGGTCTAACTTATAGATTTTGTTTCCTACGGCATAGAATATGATGTTGCTATATTCGTAGCTTGATGTCATTGGGGTGCTTTCGGTTACGCCTTGTGGAGTCTTGAATGAGAAGAAGAATGGAACAGAAGCTCCATATCTTGTGCTCAGCAAGGGGCGATAGCGGAATACGTATACGTGCGATTGTCCGTCGGGCGACAAGCAATATGCATATACCTGATATTTCAGAATCGCTCCGGGGTTAGTCAGTTCGTAACGGTATCCGTTTATGAAATGTATCAAGTTATAGTCTTCTGGCACTTTGTTGGGGTCTGCTGCGTTTTCTGCAGTGTTTCCGATGGCGGATATGGTTCCTGCAGATGTAACAGAAGACTGTTCATATCCTCTCCAGTTGCTGCTGAAATTCAGCATGACAAAACGATGTCCTTTCTTGTCGTATGCTATACCGATTGTAGAACCCGATTCGCATTTGTCGAAGTAGCATTCTCCAGTAAGACTCGGATCGACTTTCATTTCGAACATGAAAGGACTACGGTAGTTGTTTCTGAATATGTTACCGTTTGATGTAACTACCAATCCTGGGTCTCCCATTCCGAACTGCATATTCTCGAAGTCGATATCGTTGGCTTGCGATGTGTGAACCAACTGATTCCACGGAGCCATTTGCTTAAAGTGATCGGTCTGATTCAGCAACCCTGATTCTTCTAAGTTTGTAGTGGTAACATAAATCTGCGATACTGACTGATATTTGAAATTTGTGGCATCGACACTGTTCTTTACTACAGCCAAGCTTACAGGTTTACCTGTCAAAGACTCGCCGCGATCGGCTGTATAAGCGTTTGCTATGACCATTGCCTTTCCTCCTACATATTCTACTGTACCAACTTCCGCATGATTGTCTGTTTCGTGTAGCACAATCCAAGAGTAAGAGTATGGTTTTGTTATTTCTAACGAAGTCGGTACCATTGTTACTCCATTGGTGTGCTTGTCGGTTACATATAATTGAAGGCTGTATTTGTACGAAAAGTCGGAAGCGTTAGGGTCTAGTTCGAAGGTACATCTTTCTGTTTTGCAGACAGTATCTTCTACTCCGCTCTTTTCGTTGTATCTTATCCATACATACTCCAAATACGACTTGTCGCCATCGGCTGTCTCTATTTCCGGATCGATGTTGCAAGTCATTATTCCGTCGCTCTTTCTCATTCCGTAAACGCTTTCCAGTTTTACGGAAATATCGTGGATGTCTTCGTTGTATACGTAGTCTCCTTTGTCTTTATAGCAAGACGACAACAGGAAACCGCTAACACATGCCACAAATAAATATCTTGAAGTTTTCATGTTCTTTGTTTCTTAATGCTAAAAGTTAAATGTTACAGGAGTTCCGTCGGCTTCGGCAGGAGCTTTTCCGTAGTTTTCTTCGTAGAGGTATAAACCATCATCGATATACCAACTTACCCATCCACCTTTAAATCCACCGCTCCATCCGTTTTTCTGGTTGTAGTAATACTGACGGATGCCGCTGTAGTTTTTACCTGCATTATATCCTACAGCACCCGATTCGTCGGATGTTCCCAGGGCTACCAATAAGAAACGTACTTTTACCGGACCGTATGTTCCTAAGATGTTAGAAAAGCTGGAGTTCCATTCAGCTTCGTTAGAAACGTACATGTCGTTCCATATAGTTGCGTCGGATATGGTGATTTCGTACGACTGACGTTCTTTGGTACCCGCAACTAATCCGCTAGCCGAATAGTCGAATACCAGTTTTGCCTTATACACTTTGTCGTAAGCCTCTGGCTTCTTGCAGGTAAGAGTAAAGTGCGTTTGATACTCTCCCGGTTCAATTACGCATTCTTCAGGAAGTGTCAGTGTAGGCAGTTCGTAACCGTCTACTGCTTCAACCTTCACTTTTACTGAGATGGGGCTATCGCTGAATTGTCCTTCCAGCTGAATACCTACTTCCTGTGTATAATCGGCCACCTGCCATCCTTGGGTAGCGTAATCTTCAAGGAAATTATGCTCCAATTTCAAGCTATTGTAATCGTCTTCGTAAGTCTTGCTCCAATCATCGTAGTTCACGAAATTGACTCCTCGTTCGGAAGAGAATGTTTTTACCTCTTCTTGTTTACACGAAGCCAAGCAAATAGAAGCGAACGTAAGAATCAAATAGAAATATCTCATTTTCATATAGTCTTTAGTTTATGTTTCCTAAAATTGTTTCGTCATCGGGGATAGAGAAACGATAGTTCGCTTCTGTCATCGATGTTACAGGACACGACAGGAATGTCTTATATCCAAGGCGTTTGTAGAAGAACCAAAGTTGTCCTTCTGCGTAGAACTCTTTGCGATATTCTTTTTCTATATTCGACATTTTGTCTTCTTCTGTTTGATATTCCACTTCGTCTATACCGCGTGCGCTGCGAACTACAGACAATTGTCGAGCCGATTCTTCCATATCGTCTGCACATTCAGCCAATATGTAATACATTTCCGACAAGCGGATAAGAGGCATCGTGTTTTTCAAAACGGGCGATACCAAGTTAGACTGATCGTACTTCAATGATACGGCACCGGTGCTGCTGACGCTGAATCCGCATCCTTCTTTTACACGCATGTCGTTCATTCCGTCGGTTGTAGTACTGAAGATAGAATAGAACTTGTTGATATCCATCAGCACGTAGTAGCTCCAGCTTGCCAATTGAAAATCGTTGGTAATCTGGTCGGGGAATGTTTCAGAATCCATATTCAGCGCAAAAATCAGTTCGGTAGAACCCAGCTTGTCGAGCGTATTGTCTGTTATGAGGGCAAACTGTTTGTTGTCTATCACTTCTTGTGCTTTAATGGCGGCATTGGTTTTGTCTCCTTTCCACAGATAAGCTCTTGCGAGTTCCGCTTTCACGGCATATTTGTTCATGCGGTTAAAACGGTTGCTTAAGAATCCTGTCGGTACTCCTCCGGTTGGGAATGTGATGGTCATCGGGTCTTTTTCGAGCAGGTCTTCGGCTGCTTTCAGGTCTTCTATGATTTTGTCTATTACTTCACTGGCAGGAAGCAGTTTTGCTGTGTTTCTGTCGAATGTAGTACGATAGGGGATAGAAGGCGATGATGCGTTGTCTTTATAAATAGGACCGAACATGCGCAGCAAGTCAAAGTAAATGAACGAACGGAGTCCTAATGCTTCACCTTTTATTATGTCGCGTAATCCGCTAGTGGTGATAACATCTCCGTTATTGTCGATGTTAGCTAACAGGTTATTCAAGTTAGCTATCAGGTTATAATCCATTGACCAGAAGTTGTTGGTATATGTCTCGGTCTTTGTCGACGGATAGGTGTACCATACGTCGGCATCGTTGTAATCCGCGTTCTGGTTTTGGCTGTTGTCATAGCGTTGTGCCAATATATCCATAAAGCCGTAAGTCATTTCACGTCCATACAAGCTGGTGGAGCACATTTTTATGTATATACCGGTAAGTGCTTCTTTAAAGCCTTGCTCGTTCTTAAAGAGGTCTTCTTCTTCAATGTTTGTTTTAGGCTTCACATCCAGCCAATCGCTACACGAAGTCATCGTAAGCGATATGCAGCATATTATGTATATTATAGATTTCTTCATGATGGTAAATGTTCACTTAAAAGGTTAGATTGAGAGACATCGATATTTGGCGCGACATCGGGTAAGTGATACCTCTTTCTTGTTTGATGGTAGACCAATGGAACAAGTCTTCCATATACAATCCTACAGTAGCACTGCTGAGGCCAAGTTTCTTAATGAACGGTTCACGTTTCTTCTCAAAACGGTATTGTACGTTTATGGTATTCAGTACCAATTCATTGTTGTCCATTACGAAACGGTCGCTTGCTTTTGTCTGCGAGCCGTTAATATCGGTTGTTACGGCCTTATATTTAGCTTGGTCTCCCGGATTTAGCCAACGGTCGGTATAGGCGCGGCGGTCTACGTTATAACTCAAGTCGGCGTTCTCAACTTTGTCTACCAGCGTCTTGTTGTAATATTGTCCACCTATACGATAGCGTGCGGCGATGCTTACGCTCAATCCTCTCCAGTTAAAGTGAGAACTAAGTGTTCCGGCTACTTTGGCTTCTGTATCTCCTACAGGAACCATGTCTGCAGAATTCCATTCGCTTACTCTTTCTCCGTTACGGTTCAAGAAGATTTCGCGTCCGGTCATCGGGTCTATGCCGAGTGAGCGTACCGCCCATATCATAGTCTGCGAGTATCCTTCTTCATAGCGCGGCAACGGACGAGACAACTTGTTCGGGTTGCTTGCGTCAGCTTTTAGTTGCTCTTGGTTTCGTATGCGCAAGGCATTAGAAATTTTCTTTATGGTGTTCTTGTTGTGGCTACCGTTTACAACGATGTTAAAGTTCATTTGCTTATGCAGATTATTGTACGGCATAAAGCGCAGAGTAAACTCATAACCTTCGTTGCTGATATTTCCGATATTGTCTTTTATGTTGGTAAAACCTACAGAAGGAGCCATTGAATAATCTATTACTGTGTTTTCGGTCAGTTTATAGTAATATTCAAATCGTCCGCTGATGATGCGGTGAAGCATGTTAAAGTCTAAACCTAAGTTGAACGCTTTGGTAGTCTGCCATTTCAAGTCGGGGTTACCCATTCCGTAGAGTAGTGTACCTACCACGTCCGAGCTTTGATAGATTCGCATCGAATTAGAATAGGTGTACATCTGTAGGGCTTGGTATGGCGAGAATCCTTGCGTACCTGTGATACCGTATGTAGAACGGAAAATCAATTCATCGAACAACTTCCATTTCTTTACGAACTTCTCTTTGTCGATATTCCAGCGTACACCGCCCGACCAGAACGGAGCATAGCGGTTGTTTCTACCAAATTCAGAAGAAGCATCCATACGGATATTGAAATCGGCTGCATAACGCTGGTCGTAAGTATAGCTTAATGTCGCTACACCGCCGAAGGCGCGGCTTGTGCTTTCGCTTCCGGTTACATTCTGTACGGCGGCTCCCAGATAGATTTCGTCCATGTTATCGTTAGGGAATCCGGTAGCGTATGCTCCGGCACTGTGGCTTTTCTTCTCTTTGACGTTATATCGTCCGTATGCCGATAATACATGTTTGTTGTTCCACACCTTATTATAGCTTGCGGTGAATGCCAAGTCGTAGCTGTTCGATGTGCTGTTTGTCCATCGGTAAGAGCCTTTTTTATTAAGGTCGCTTACGGTGATGAAATCGGTATGGTTGGCCGATTTAAACACGTCAAGGTCGGCTGTGCTGCGGCTTACGGTGAAGTCCATTGCCAAGCGCAGGTTAGGAATAGGGGTATATTCTGCTCTGAAGGCATCGCGTATTTCGAATGCGATGTTTCTGTCGAGTGAGTTATACTGTGTATTATACATCGGATTACCTACAGTCATACCGGCACTGGTTTTGTGGTCGCTCGATACTGTAGACTGTTCAAGGTATTGCTTAATCTGTCCGTTGCTGTCGGTAATTCTATAGTAAGGGTTCAGCAGTGTATATTCATTGAAAGTACCATAAGGCGATGTTCTGTCAGATTTGGTGTAGTCTACGTAAGCGATGTTGCTGATGAGTAATCCTTTATAGCGGTAGCGTATATCAAGACTGGCGCTCTTTCCGTATACGCCTGTTTGTTTCATCACACCGGGAGCGTCGTTTACGCCTGCATACAGTTTGTAGCGTAATGATTCGTTTCCTCCTTCAAGGTTGATACCGTGGCGTTGTGCAAATACGGTTTCTACCGGCTGAGACAGCCAGTATGTATTTACCCCGCGCTCTATTTCAAGTAGTTTCCAGCGGTAAGAATTGTATCGGTTCACTTGATTTTCGGTACTGCCTATCGGGTCGTAATATCCGGCACGTTTTTCCAACTCAAGCTTTTCTGCCGAATTAAGAAGGTCGTAGTCGGTAAGGTCAGGATATTCAATTTTGTAGTTACCGTTATAAGTCACTCTAAGTTTTCCGGCAGCCGGTGCTTTTGTTTCTACTACAACTACACCGTTCGATGCTTCCGATCCGTAGATAGACATTGCGGCAGCATCTTTCAGCAAGGTAATGCTTTCTATTTGTGCCGGGTCGAGGTCGATGATTTTTGTAACGCCTACATCTATTATACCGTCGAGTACGAATAGAGGCTGGTTAGGACGGGTGTCTATATCACCACGCATAATGACGGTTTCGTCTGTAGAATAGTCGCCCATGCTCGACTGACCACGCATATTGAAATCGGGCACAGAGTTAGGGTTTGAACCTGAAATCATATTGTCTCCCATACGGAAGCCCGGGTCCAGAAGTTGAATGGCGTTAAGCACGTTGCCCGAAGTAAGCTTTCGTACATCATCGCCCGACATTCTGTTGGCCGATCCGGTAAATCCTTCTTTCTTACGTTCGAAAATACCTGTTACCACAACTTCGTCGATAGCTTTTGCATCGTCTTTCATGGCAATATTGATAGCCTTTCCGTTAAATGGAACGCTGACTTTTTGCATACCTACAAAGGAGAAAGTAACCGCCTTTACTTTCTTTCCTTTAGGAATTGTTATGTTGAAGTTTCCGGCAGCGTCTGTTATTCCGCCGATAGTAGGATTATCGGTCGATACGCTTACTCCAGGAAGAGGTTCTCCGGATTCATCTTTCACGCGTCCGTAGATGATGCCTTGGTTAGCTTGGCGTTTGGTAGTAAAGACAGAGATGTAGCCTTTTTCTATTTTATACGATAGCGGGAGCTGTGAAGTTACAGCCGACATGATTTGGTCTACAGTCTTTTGCGACAGCTTTACTGTTACTTTAAAGTTCTGCACTTCGTTATAGGTAAATAGGACTTTAAGACCGGAAGCCTGTTCCACCTTTTTTAATACAGAAGGCATAGGTTCGTTCTGACAAGCGAAGTCTATCTTGCGTTGAAGATTCTGCGCGGATAGTTGAGCGCAAAATATGCTACTTAGCGCATAGACCATCAATGTCAGCATTAAGAAACCCCGAAACGGTTTCTTAAGATTCAAGAAGTCTTTCATAAGCTTAATATATTGAAAATTTATATTTTTATTGTTACTACGAAAGACTTTCCTTTATGGTCCCTATAAAAACGATTTTTCTTTGATTTTGTTTCGCTAATTATGCTTTTTGGTGTCAATGTGAAAAGTTAAAGTGCCGATTGTATGCTATTCGGATATATAATCTTGCTTGCGGCATACGTTAATTCTATCTCCGTCTTTATATACCGATAGATACGGGTAATGGTTCAGATTCTCTATGGCGTTGTCTATGTTTTCGTTTCGGTCGGCTACGAAGTGGAGGCGTTGCGACAGTAGCAAGGAGTCTTGCTCTAAGGCTATTGTTACATTATACCATCGTCCTAAGTCTTTTAGTACGTCGGTGAGCGATACATTGTCGTAGTAGAAATAGCCTTCCATCCATTGTGTATAATAGCTGATGTCGGTTTGCTGCACGGTGTAGTCTGTGCCGTTATAGGCGATGTCATCGCCAGGGGTAAGCAGCACCTCTTGGTCGGCTTGCGGAAGATGTACTTTCACCGAGCCTCGCACTAACGTTACGTGGGCTTCCGATCCGGAATAGGCTTTGATGTTGAATTCTGTACCGAGTACTTCGGTTGTCATTCCGCTGGTCTTGATGATGAAAGGATGCTTTGCGTCGTGAGCGACCTTGAAGTAAGCCTCTCCTTCCAGTTTTACTTCGCGTCGTGGTCCGGTAAATCGGGTAGGGAAGGATAGATAGCTCGATGCGTTCATCCATACTTCGGTTCCATCGCTTAATGTCAGCTTGTACACCTGTCCTCGTGGAATGGATACCACATTATGGCGCACCTTTTTAATTACCTGATGTGTATAGATTACCTTTTCTGATTTTATATTCGGCTTTATAGTAGGGACTATACGCTCCGCTTGATTTTTATCTTGTTCAGTTTGCGTCTCTTCCTCAGAGACGCTTTCGGGAATAGACTCTATGATTACGGCCATTTCTTTACGGGGCATGTTGTTGTGTGATGGCATATTTCCAATCAGAAGTACGGCTATAATGATTACGGCTGCAGCGGCTATTCCGCTTAATATATATAGTCCTTTTCGGATGCCAGTGTTTTTCTTCTGATTACGCTGGTTAAATTTGTTCCATTCGGTATCAACAGATGGCTCTTCGAATTTAAGTCGGAAGAGGGCTTCTTCTATATCAGCAGTCAGCTCTTGCTCCATGGGTAAGATATCATCTCCCTTTTCGCATTCTGTCTGCCGATTATTGTATTGTTTTTCTTGATTCATGGTTGACTGTTTTGTTCTTGTATATTACTACGCTCAAAATCCCGATTTAGTTACTGTTTTTTTCTCCTTTTTTATAATTGACGGAAAAATACTCGCGTATCGTATTGAGTCCTTTCATGATATGTTTTCTCACACCGCTTTCGGTTAATCCGGTAAGTAAGGCCACTTCGCGATAGGTTTTCTTTTCAAGATAACATTGCTCCATTATAGAACGTGTTTGCGGTGGCATTTGCTCTATGAGCCTCATGATTGTTTTTATGCGCTCTTCTTTTTCGCGCTCTTCCGCACCGTTCCAGTTTCTTACTTCGGATAGATAAGACTGCTTATTGTTTTCTGTTCTTTCCTGCTTTCTAAGGTAGTCTATGCAAAGACGCTGCAGATGGGTATACATATAAGTCAATGCAGTATCCATTTGCATGTTTTCTATCCTTTCCCACATGAATGAAAAGGTGTCGCTTACCAAGTCTTTGCAAATCTCTTCTTCAGGAATAAACCGTAGGGCGTAGTAATAGAAGCGGGCGTAGTTTTCCCTGAAAAAATTCTCGAAATTTTTTCTTAAAATATCTTCTTCTCTCTTTTTCACTTGCTACGCTCCTTTTTCTAATTGGGGGCGAATATATTAAAAAAACGGTAAAGCCCTGTGCACGTTAAAGGCTCTTTTTGTATTCGTTGATGATGATGTCCTAAAAAGTGATTTCGTGAAGACTATGACCTATTGTTGTATTTATCTAATTTTAACAACCGTAATAAAGCGGTTATTGATGTGTTATGAGACTTGTTGCTATGAGAAAATGAATGATTGTTTTACTCATTATTTTTTGATTCATATTTATAAAACGTTAAAGAAAAATGGATTTGTATTCAGATAATTTATCATTTTATACTTGATATTAATCAATTGTATAATATCATATTATAAGCGATATTGTGTATAATTCCGATATTGATAAGATAATTTTTCTTCTGTCGACTTTATAGTAGAGATTACTGCTGTGTTGTTTTTACAAATACTATTAGCTTCCAGAAGTGTGCTGAAAAGTGTTCAGATTGCTGATTTTATTAAAAAATATGTCTATAAGGTAAAAAAAATAACGATTAACTTTTGTTTTAAATTGTTTTTTGTATATGTTTGCGTTATATTTAGAGAAACGGCATTTTGGGAAACGCAAAGAAATATAAAAAGATATATAATAAAGACCTTGCATAAATGCTGGGTTATGAGTGTTAATTTAAAAGAGAGAAATTATGAATAAACATTTCAGATCAGTAGGGCTGCTGGTCATTTCTGCTCTGAGTAGTGGAATGATGTATGCGGTGTCTACCCCCCCCTCTAATGAGGTTGAGGCCGCACAGCAGGTTGGTTCTGCTTGTAAGGGTGTCGTTAAAGATGCTACGGGCGAAACTGTTATCGGAGCTTCTGTTGTTGTAAAGGGTACTACTAACGGTACCATTACAGGAGTAGACGGCGATTTCATTTTGAAGAATGTTAAGAAAGGAGCTATCATTCAGATTTCTTTTGTCGGCTATAAGACAGAAGAAGTAGTATGGAACGGACAGCCTTTAAAGGTAACTTTGAAAGACGATAGTAAGATGCTTGGCGAAGTTACCGTTACTGCGTTGGGATTGCCTAAGCAAGCTAAATCTGTGGGTTATGCTACTACACGTGTAAGCCCTACAGAAATTGAACGTACTAACTCGGTAAACCCGGTAAATGCCCTCCAAGGAAAAGTTGCAGGTGTGCAGATTAACGTAGGTGGTGCGTCGGGTGTTACTTCTTCTTCTTCTATCACAATTCGTGGTGCAAAGTCTATTGATAAAAACAACTCTCCGATTTTCGTTGTCGACGGTATGATTATTCAGGAACCGCTGACCGGAAACTTGTCGGGTACCGACTGGGGTTCTCAGCTGAAGAACTTGAACTCTGCCGATTATGAGAGTGTTACTGTTTTGAAAGGTGCTGCCGCTACAGCTCTTTACGGTTCGCGTGGTGCCAACGGTGCTATTGTAATCGTATCTAAGGGTGGTAAGTACGGAAAGCAAGGATTGGGTATAGAAGTTAACCAAACTGTGGAATGGACAAATGTATATAAGTCTCCAGTAGAATTGCAGAATGAATTTGGTGCCGGTGCTACATACAATGGATACCAAGGTGATTTTTTGCCCGATGGTACTTTGCAAAAAACATCTCAAAGCTGGGGACCTAGAATGGATGGACGTACCATTAATCAGTATATGCCTAATGGAGAATCTACCGCATTCGTTGCTCATCCGGATAACTGGAAAGAGTTCTATCAGACAGGTTTGAACAGTACTACCAACGTTGCCATCAGCGGTGGCGGTGAAAAATCTTCTTTCCGTTTGTCGTATGGTTATACTACTAATAACGGTGTATTTAAACGCAATGAATTCAATCGTCACAACATCTCTTTCAAGGGTACTACCGAGTTGAATAAAATATTCTCTGTAGAAATGGGTGTGAAATACGCATTCTCTAAAGCCTTGAACGGAGGTAGCCAAGGTGGTTGGGACTGGAGTAATAACGTAGGTATGATTACCGCTTATTACTTGCCGCGAAATATGGACGTAGCTTCTTATATCGATCAGTATCGTGACCCCGAAACACAAGCTGTAGAGACAACAAGCCCGTGGGGAACTTTACGTTCTTATTTGCATAACCGCGACACTCGCGTACGCGAACGTAGTGAGCAGTCTATGTTGGCCGACTTGACATTGCGTGCCAAAATAGCTCCGTGGTTGGGCGCAAGCGTAAAAGCCAACTACAACTATTATGGCATTGACTCGATGAATAAAGACTACGGTACAGGCGAAAACTATGGTCCTTCTGGCTCAGGTGCTTATGGTCGTAGCGGTAGCACATCGGGAAGCTATAACGTATTAGGTATGTTGCAGTCTACCGACAATAAGTTTAATATCGGAAAAGAAGAATTCACCGTTTCGGCTATTGTTGCTGCCGAAGTTTATGGAAACACTAAAAGCAATTCTTGGAGCAAGTCTACCAACGGTGGTTTGGTAACTCCGGGTGAATTCTCTTTCTCTAACTCTAAGAACAAGATTGAACCTAGTTACACTTATACTCCGCGCAATGAGCAGACTTTCGGTCTTTCAGGTATCATTAACTTGTCTTGGAGAGATCAGGTATTCTTGGAATTGACGGGACGTAACGATTGGTTGTCTACTCTTACTTATCCTAAGTATATCACTACCGGTCAGAATAACTATACCGTATTCTATCCGTCGGCTAATGCTTCTTGGGTATTCACCGATACATTCCGTAAGAAACTTCCGGAATGGTTCTCATTCGGTAAGTTGCGTGCTTCTATTGCCCGTGTAGGTATGGGTACCAGCGCATACGCTACCAGCAACGGTTTCGGCGTATTCAGTCAGAGCTCTATTTATACCCCCGACCGCAATACTGTATTGGCAGCCAATCCGAACTTGGGTAAACTGTTTAACAACGACTTAAAACCGGAAATCCAGCAGTCTATCGAGTTAGGTGCCGACTTGCGTTTCTTCGACGAACGTTTGAACTTTGACTTCGCTTATTATAAGACCAACACTTACAATCAGATTATGAGTGTAGGAGCCGTACAAGAATCAGGCGCAAGCTCTCAGATGATTAATGCCGGTAATATTCAGAACCAAGGTATTGAACTTCAGGTAGAAGGAACTCCTATCCGCACTAAAGACTGGCGTTGGACTATCGGTGGTAACTTGACAGTTAACCGCGGTAAGGTTAAAGAAATCAATGACAATGTAAAAGAATGGCAGTTGATGGGCGGCTACGATGGCGCTCCTGAAATCTGGGCATACGAAGGCGGCAAGTTCGGTGTACTGACATCTTATCTGAATTCATCATACAACTCACCAATCGCGACATTCCAGGGCGAAAGCGGTGACCCGCGTAACGGAAAGATGTTGATTGATTATTCTACTATGTATGGTAGCCCCAATGCTGTAGCAATGTATCAAGCGGTAACATTGTATGATCAGGGAGTAACAGAACGTCAGATATTAGGTAAGGTAGAGCCCGATTTCACATTGAGCTTGAATACCTCTCTTTCTTGGAAAGACTTCGACCTTTATATACAAGGTGATGGACGCTTTGGTGGAAACTATTTCTCTAACATGTGGAAATACGCAATTCCTACAGGTTCATTGAAATCTACCCTTCAGGGCCGTGCCGAAGAATATGGCGGTATTAAGCGTATCAATTATAAAGGTGAGACCGTATACGATGGTTTGATGCTCGATGCTGTATTTGTTGATGGAGCAAAAGCTCCGGTCATGAATTCTGACGGTACTGCAGGCGATTTGGTAGATGTAGGCG
The DNA here is from genome assembly GCA_000434735.1 of Bacteroides sp. CAG:530. Classification (GTDB taxonomy): domain Bacteria; phylum Bacteroidota; class Bacteroidia; order Bacteroidales; family Bacteroidaceae; genus Phocaeicola. The sequence goes on along the minus strand of FR881229.1, from coordinate 25,748 downwards.
GTATGACATATGCCGACGCTATCGCACAGAAGAATATCATACCTGTAATGACAGGTTCATGGTATGCTTGGAACTACGGTTGGGGGGCTCCTGCTTTCCCGGAATCTATTCAGGATAATACTTGGTTCTGCTTGCGTGAAATCACATTAGGTTATCGTTTACCAGAAAAGTTCTGTCATAAGTTCGGTGCAAACTACTTGCGTTTGGGCTTTACTGCACGTAATATCTGCTATATCATCAACAAGTTGACTGATGGATTGAATCCTGCTTCTATCTCAAGCAATAACCCGTTGCAGCCTATGGATATCGGTGGTGTACCTTTCTATCGTACATTCGCTTTCAATTTGACTGTTAGATTCTAAACTTTGACTATTATGAAGAAATATAAATACTTATTCGCAGGACTTTGTTCAATGTTCATGCTTACCGGCTGCTTGGATAATTTCCAGGAGCTGAATACCAATCCGGAATCATTGGGTAGCGTAGATCCTCGTAGTGCATTTACCGGTGCAACTCAGAACTTTAACAATTGCAGCCGTTCGCATCTTACCGCTAAGTATAGTGGCACTATGGTTTATATGCAGTATTTGGTGTCATCGGGCGGACCGAGCGACGGATATTACATCACTCCGTCTAAAACAACTCGTACGGAGCCGGGCATTTACACATACTCATTCTATTATTCAACCAATGGAGATGGCTACGGAGGCTTTGGATTGCGATTGAATTATCTGATAAACAATGTTATTCCATTGCAGAGAGAGCCAGAACGTTATAGAGACGTAGCTTCTATCGCTAAAATCTTGCTGAACTATGAACAGTGGCTTGTGCTCGATACTTATGGTGCCGCTCCACTTACTGAAGCTTTCAAGGCACAGTCTGAAGGAATACATACTCCGAGATACGACTTGTATCAGAAGTCTATAGACGGAACACCGATGTATAAGAAGATAGACGCAGAGGTAAAAGCAGCTGTAGAAGCACTGAAAGCATCCGACGATAATCAGTATGCGCTTGGTAATAACGACTTCTTCTATGAAGGTGATGTAGCCAAATGGATTAAGTTCGGTAATACTTTGCGTGTAAAGATGGCTCAACGTCTTGAATTGGCCGACGCTGATTTCTATAACAGTGTAATCAACGAAGTTCTTACTTCTGCCGATAACATTATCAGCAACAATGAAGAATCGTGCATCTATTATCATCCTAATGATTATAATAACAATGTGGATGATATACAGAGCATTACAAGCGGTTACTGTGCATCTCGCGCATTCGTGAACTATTTGAAGGCTTATGATGACCCGCGTCTGCCGGTTTTGGTTCGTCGTAACGGATTTGGTGATGGAAACAACAATACTACAAACGACACTGAATTTGCCAAGTTCGCGAAGGAATATCCTAATTGGAAAGACGCTGCCGACTTTAAGAAGTTTGCAGAACGTTATGTAGGTATGTCGGCAAATCCAGACAGTGCGTCAAGTAAATATTCTGACGATGCATACCTTACATTCCAATATCATAAGGAAGATAACACAGAAGCTAATGTTGAAGTTCGTGCAAACTCACAGGTAGAGAGCCGTTATTTCGTAAAGAACGGCGGTAGTAACGGTAACAGCAATATGCCGGCACGTGCCATTGAATCTGTAGATTATGAAGTAAATCAAGATAAGATTGACTGCTTTACTCCGATATTGACATATCCGGAAACTTGCTTCATGTTGGCCGAAATCGCAATCAAGAAAGGCGCTTCTGTAGCAGGCAAGAATGCTACGGCATGGTATCGTGAAGGTATAAAGGCTTCGTTAGAGCAATATATGACATGGGCTACAAACATGTATGTAGTAGCTCAGGTGGCAGAAACTGCTCCTAACTATAATCCTATTACAGAGGCTAAGATAGAAACTTATTTGGCTCGTCCGGAATTCCAGACTGCTACGCTTGAGAAGATTATTTCTCAGCAGTGGATTAACCTCTATATGCAGCCTGAAGAAATGTGGGCTACTTGGAAACGTACAGGTTTGCCGGCATTCAAAGCGCAGCCTAATCCGGAAGGTGGTATCGCTTTCTTGGAGGAAATCAAGAACGCCGGATCGGACTTGGTTATTCCTCGTCGTAACTCGTTGTCTACTCCTAATACCGAAAACATGCAGAACTACACCGAAGCTGTGAAGGCTTTGTGTGAGGACGCTGATTACGGTAGCGGTTATGACAAGACCGAAGGTAGAATCTGGTGGGATAAGAAAAAATGATGAAGATTGAATAATACCGGAAAGGTATTATTATAACAACTAAAGCCCGGATGTCTTTGCGATGTCCGGGCTTCATTGCATTAAAGTTGTCTTACTTCGACCGATGTGAGGGTTCGTATCGGTCGGTGTGAGCGTTCGTATCGACCGATGTGAACGTGCGTATCGTTCGAAGTAAGACGACTTTGTTAATAGTTTTCTATAACTTGTGTTTTTTCATTGTAAAAGACTGCAATCCTAACGATGCAGCTAATTCTTTAATAGTCTTGTGCAGAGTAGGGTGCATTAAATCGGGAGCGATTTCTGCCAGCGGACGCATTACAAAATCGCGTTGGTGCATCAGCGGATGCGGAACTACCAGATTAGGAAGCGACATGCACAAATCATCGTATAGCAGAATATCGATATCGATGAGGCGGTCTGAGTAAACACCTCCAGCCGATTTCTTTGTTCGTCCCATATCGCGCTCTATCTGCTGCGTAGATGTCAGGACTTCCATAGGAGAGAGAGAAGTCTCTACACATGCGGCTGCATTAAGAAACGTATTATCAGAGTGGAACCCCCACGGGGCAGTAGCATAAAAAGCAGATAGGGAAATTACCTTCCCTATCTGCTTTTCTATCAATTGCACGGCAGCATGGAGATTCTCTTCCTTGTTGCCTAAATTAGTTCCTAAACCTAAATAGACTTTAGACATATATAGTGTTTTCAAGTCTTATTTTTCGAGTATCAGCATGGCATCGCCATAAGTACCGAAACGATAATCTTCTTTCAGTGCAGTCTGATAAGCGTCCATAACGAACTCATATCCTCCGTATGAACATACCAGCATCAGCATGGTAGACAGTGGCATGTGGAAATTGCTTATCATGGCATCGGGCAAAGAGAATTCGTATGGAGGGAAGATAAACTTGTTAGTCCATCCTTCGAATTCTTTCAGGTTGCCGTCGGCTCCTACCGCAGTTTCTATAGCACGCATTACGCTGGTGCCTACCGCACATACCTTGTGGCCTTCGGCCTTAGCCTTGTTTACCTTTTCGCAAGCCTCGGCAGTTACGAACATCTGTTCAGAGTCCATTTTATGCTTGGTAAGATCTTCTACATCGATATCTCTGAATCCGCCCAAACCACAGTGCATAGTAATGAAAGAGAAGTCAACGCCTTTAATTTCCATACGCTTCATCAATTCACGGCTGAAGTGCAATCCGGCAGCCGGCACAGTTACCGCTCCTTCGTTCTTTGCGTAGATAGTCTGGAAGCGTTCTACGTCGATAGGCTCGGCAGCACGGTGGATGAACGGTGGCAATGGAGGTTCGCCAAGCGCATAGAGCGCTTTCTTGAACTCATCGTGCGGACCGTCGTAAAGGAATCGCAGCGTACGTCCGCGCGAAGTAGTGTTGTCTATAACTTCGGCTACCATCGAGTCGTCGTCGCCGAAATAGAGTTTGTTACCGATACGTATTTTACGTGCAGGGTCTACCAATACATCCCACAAGCGAAGCTCTTCGTTAAGTTCGCGCAGGAGGAATACTTCGATGCGAGCACCAGTCTTTTCCTTGTTACCATACAGACGGGCCGGAAATACTTTTGTATCGTTAAAGATAAATATGTCCTTGTCGTCGAAGTAGTTCAAAATGTCTTTAAACATCACGTGTTCTATCTGTCCGGTAGCTTTGTGAAGCACCATCAAGCGTGATTCATCTCTATACTTTGCCGGGTACAAAGCGATTTTTTCTTCCGGCAATTTGAATTTGAATTGTGACAGTTTCATGTTATTTATCCTTTATCTTATTCGTTTGTTATTTCAATTTCCTGTTGTTCGAGCCACGACTCGAAATCGTCTACTTTCATGCAGTCTTCCAGTTTTATTTCGCCTACCCGTGTACGGATGAGGCCGGTAAGATGCGCTCCGCTATTCAAGGCTTCGCCGATGTCGCGTGCCAAGGCGCGAATATAGGTGCCTTTGCTGCATACCACTCTGATTTTTATCTCCATCTTAGTAAGGTCGCACTCAAGTAATTCTATTTCGTCTATGACCAATGTCTTTGGCTTCAGCGTCACTTCGTCGCCGCTGCGTGCCATTTCGTATGCTCGCTTTCCGTCCACCTTGCATGCCGAGAAGGCTGGCGGTATCTGTTCGATGGTACCAATAAACGTTTTCAGTGTTTCTTCTACCATCTCACGTGTAATGTGCTCTGTAGGATATGTAGCGTCTATCTCCTTTTCAAGGTCGTACGACGGAGTTGTCGCTCCTAGTTGTATAGTTGCGATATACTCTTTTGTGTGGTACTGGAATTCCTCAATTCTTTTGGTGGCTTTTCCGGTACAGATTATCATCACTCCGGTTGCCAGCGGGTCGAGTGTTCCGGCATGTCCCACTTTTATCTTCTTCACTTTCAGCTTTCGGCTGATGTGGTATCTTATTTTATTGACAAGAGCAAACGATGTCCATCGTAAGGGCTTGTCGAAGTACAAAACTTCTCCTTCTTTAAAATTCATTTAATATGCTTTCTTCTGTGTATTAATTCAGTAAGCTGATAGCCAATGTAACGGCTCCGGCTATAGCGCAGTAGATGGCAAAATAGATAAGCTTGCCTTTTTTCACGATGTTAATCATCCATTTACAAGCTACGCAGCCCGAAACGAAGGCGGCAAGGAAGCCTACAATCAGTGATATGGCAGGGATGTCGCCTGCAATGTCTTCGCCTTTCATCATCTTGATGGCATCAAGCAACGCTTCGCCCAAGATAGGAGGTATTACCATCAGGAATGAGAACTGTGCAAGTTTCTCTTTGCTGTTGCCCAGCAATAATCCGGTAGCGATGGTTGTGCCCGAGCGTGAAAGACCGGGAAGAACGGCGCAAGCCTGCGACAATCCGATAATGAAAGCGTCTTTCAGCGAGATTTTCTCTTTCTGACTAGGTTTGTAGTAGTAAGAAAAAGACAACAGTAAAGCTGTAACCAACAGGCAGCAGCCTACAACCAGTAAGCCAGAACCGAAGATGGCTTCTACCTTATCTTTAAAGAATACTCCTACAATGCCGATAGGAATCATAGATACGATGATGTTGATAACGTATCGAGTCTCATCGTTCATTTGGAACTTAAACAGACCTTTGAAAATCCATTCTATCTCTTTCCAGAGGATAACCAATGTACTGAGTACTGTGGCTACGTGAACTATGATAGTAAAAGCCAAGTTTTCTTCTCCCTCAATGCCGAACAATGCCGATCCGATGGCTAAATGTCCGCTACTACTTACCGGCAAATATTCGGTTAAACCTTGAATCAATCCAAGTATAAGTGCTTCAAACCAAGTCATGCTTGTGATATTTATATGTTATAAATTAGATTATTTCGTTTCGTCAATAGTCTTGGGCTTTCTCAGTATACCGTAAATCATAAATATGAAGCCAAAGAAGCATACCACCGGAGCTACTCTGATACGGCGTACGCTGAAAATATCCGGTTCGAACGTTGTTTCTGTAGAGCCGGGGCCTGTCATAAGCAAGAAGCCGATGATGATAACTATCATGCCTGCTCCCAGCAAGATGAAGTTTGTTTTATCGAATGCAAAGTTTCTTTTATCCATATAGCGTTTTTTGGTTGATGAATTGTTATATATAATAAAGTTCTCCGGCTTTCATATGCAGATATTTGTTGATAGAGATGAAAGCGCAGAGTGTGGTGATGGTTACTCCGAACACGAATACTGCCGCCATTACGATAAGCATTACCTTAGGGGTAGCTACGGTAATTATGTCTGGCTGATAGTTTACAAGGGCGTATGCCATGCCTATTAATACGGCATTGGCCATTGTAGCCGCTAATATGCCTATCCATACGTTTCGCGCTATGAACGGGCGGCGTATGAACGTCCAACTTGCCCCTACCAGTTTCATGGTGTGTATAAGAAAGCGTTGCGAGTAGATGGTAAGTTGTATAGTGTTGTTTATCAATGCAAACGAAATGAGCGTAAGCAGAGCGGCAAGACTTAATAAAGCGAAGCTAATTTTTCGGATATTGTTATTAACGGAGTCGAGCAAGTCTTGCGGATAGTCAACATCCAGAATATGCTTGTTAGATAAGATAGCGTCTTTTATCCATGCTATGCTGTCAGAATTGGCATAATCGGCATTCAGCTTAACTTCGATAGATGCGTTGAACGGGTTATATCCTAAGAATTCGGCAGGGTCTGTCCCCATAGCTTCGCGGTGTTCTTTCAGAGCTTGTTCTTTCGATATATAAGTTGTCTGTTTTACGAACGGCTCTTTGTTGAGCTTTTTTTGAAATTCTATAATTGCCGGTTCTTTCATGTCGTCACTCAGTTGGATAGAAAACGCGATGTTTTCTCTTACGTATACGGAAAGATTGTTTGCCGACAAGACAAAAAACACTACCAAGCCCAAGAGCAGCAATACCAACATGGTGCTGATGCTTGAAGTGATGAACTGCATATTAAAGAAAGACCCTGCTTTTTTACTCATGGCTATACTGTATGTATCTTAAAAGATCTCCGTTTATTGTTTCTTTCTGAAGATATAAATCATGGAACTGCTTCTCTCTTTCTTTGTGAGCGAAGCTATTCCGGCCTCCAGCCCTTTCCACATACCTTTTATGAATGGCAAGGATGATTTTTTATATTTCTCTGAAAGCCACGACACATAAAATGCGTCAAAAGGCATAGGGTGATGCTCTACCAAAACAAATCCGTGTTTGGCTCCCATTTGTTGTATGGTCGATGGGGTGAAGTGCCACAGATGGCGAGGTACATCGTATGCCGCCCAGTTCTCCTTATAGTAAGATGCGTCGAAAGAGCTGGGGTTTGGTACGGCTATTATCAGTGCACCTCTGTCGGCTAATGTGCTGTACAGCTTCTCCCATACTTCGTTCAGGTTTTGCAGATGTTCCATTACGTGCCATAGGGTTATTACGTCGAAACTGTCTGCTGGCAGGGTAAACAGTGCTTCGGAAGGCATTACTTCTAGTCCGAAACGCTTTTTTGCGAACTCTCGTGCCTGCGGACTTTTTTCGATAGCCGATACTTTCCAGCCGCACGATTGCATATAGTGGCTGAAATAGCCTGTGCCTGTGCCTATATCGAGCAATCGTCCACGGCTTAAGCCGCATCCACGCTTAATGAGTTGTGATTTACGACGTAGCATATAGCGACGAACGTAGTGATAGAGGTGAAATGCCAGACCTTTGTTTGTATCGGTATGCGAAACATAGTCGGGCGACTCGTAATACTTTCCTATTTCGGCTTCGTCGGGCACGTTTCTGGTAAACATAAATCCACAGTCTTTGCATCGGTAAATGTCGAACGATTCACCGGTAGCGTAATGGTCTGTGCACGATAGTACCTTTTCGAAGTGGTTTTTGCCGCAAAGCGGACATGTATCTATTTTGAGTATATTCACTTTATTCCCTAATTTGCTGCAAAATAACAAACAAATCGGTTATATAAGACTATTCATTAAATATCTTTAACACGAATGGGTATTGTATGAGGAGGGATAAAAATACGGGGTGCGAAAGCCGCTTGCTTGAAGCAATGCTTTCACACCCCGTATTTTACTAGGATGATATATTATTTCTTGTAATTCTTCAATCCGGTCTGCAAGAAATCTTTGTATTTAGCTATGTCTTCATCGTATGAATATGAAGAGTTAAGCGGCTTGCCCTCATTGTCGAGCAATACATAGAACGGCTGTGCGTTGGCTCCGAACTTAGAGCGCTGCAAGTAGCTCCATTTATCGCCAATAGTGCGCAGAGTACGTTCCTTGCCGTTTTCTGTAATCTTGATAGGCTCAGGCAGACTAGTCTTTTCGTCTACGTAGAGTGTTATCAATACATAGTCGTCGTTCATAATCTGACTGATTTGCGGGTCTGTCCATACGGCTAGCTCCATCTTACGGCAGTTTACGCATCCGTATCCTGTAAAGTCAATCATGACAGGCTTATGGTTCTGGCGTGCATATTCCATACCGGCGTCGAAATCATTGAACTTAGCGTGAACTTCATTTTTGTAGAGGTTGAAGTCTTGAGTTTGCATAGGAGGCGCGAATGCGCTGACAGCTTTAAGCGGTGCTCCCCACAATCCAGGAATCATGTATACTGCAAATGCCAATGAGAACAAAGCCAGGAAGAAGCGTCCTACTCCTACCTTAGTATTGTCGTCATCGTGCGGGAATTTGATTTTGCCCAACAAATACATACCCAGCAAGCCGAAGATTACAATCCATAAAGCCAAGAATGTTTCGCGGTCGAGGATTCTCCATCCGTATGCCAAGTCGGCTACGGAGAGGAATTTCAAGGCGAATGCCAGTTCAAGGAATCCTAATGACACTTTAATAACATTCATCCATCCGCCCGACTTAGGCATTGACTTTAGCCATGACGGGAACATTGCGAACAGAGTGAAAGGCAAAGCAAGAGCGATGGCGAATCCTAACATTCCGATGGCGGGAGCTACCACGCTACCCGAAGTTGAAACTTCTACCAGCAAGAAACCTATGATAGGTCCGGTGCAAGAGAAAGAAACCAACGAAAGGGTGAATGCCATCAAGAATATACTAAGCAAGCCGGTTGTAGCTTCAGCCTTGCTGTCTACCGCGTTACTCCATTTAGAAGGCAATGTAATCTCGAACGCTCCGAAGAAAGAAGCGGCGAATACTACCAGCATTAAGCAGAACAAGATGTTGAAGATAGCGTTTGTAGACAATGCGTTCAATGCGCTGGCACCGAAGATTAGTGTGATAGCCAATCCTAAGGTGACATATATCACTACGATAGAGGCACCGTATGTCCAAGCGTCGCGTATGCCTTTCTTCTTATCCTTGGTACGCTTCAAGAAGAAGCTTACTGTCATCGGGATGATAGGCCAAACACACGGAGTGAACAAGGCCAAGAGTCCGCCGATGAGGCCGGTGAAGAAGATATATATCCATGAGTGAGATTCCTCGTTTGTTCCTTCACCGTAACTGCTTAGTTCGCTGATTACCGGAGTCCAGTAATTAGTTGTTCCTTGCAGTGTGGTTTCGGTAGCTGTAGAATCTGTAGCAGCGGGAGCTTCAACAGTAGTATCGGCTTTTGCTACAGCTTCAACGGGAGCGTCTTCTTTTTTGGGAGCTTCTTTTTCTTTGGTATCTGCGGCTTTAGCCTGTGCAGGAACTTCTCCGCTGAAAGTGAAATCTACAGAAGTAGGAGGAAGACAGTTCTCGTCATTGCAAGCACCGTATTCCAAGTAACCGCTGACGCTATATTTGCCTCCGGTAAGTTTTACTTTCTGAGTGAACTTGGCAGTCTTTTCGAAGAACTTAACTTCCATTTCGAAGATGGGGTCTATCTTCTTTATTTCATTAGAGCCCGGCTTCAACTTACCGTCAAGTGCAGCCCCGCTTATCTTATCGATGTTGATGGTGGCTTGCGTAGGTCCGCCGTCGCCCAAGTCGGTAGAGTAAACATGCCATCCAGGGTCGATGGTAGCACTGAATATAATTTCAGCCTCGTTGGCCGAAATGCTCTTCCATTCGGTCTTGAAATGTACTGGGTCTTGCATCTGTGCAACTACCGACAGGCAAGAAATGACCATCAACAATAAACCAAGCGTGAATCTTTTTATCATTGCTCTTTGCTTTTAAGTGTTATATAAGTTAGAATTTAATTAGATGTTTAATTCATAGCTGTTTGCGTGCAAAAATACTATCATAAAGTGAATATCCAATGAAAATATTAGCTATTTTCTATCACTATTGTTCAATCAATTACTTCCACGCCTTTTAATGTTGCCGAGCTGGATTCTGTAATTCTAACATTAACGAAGTCGCCAATACGGTGTGTGCCTCTGTCGAATACCACCACTTTGTTTTGCTCGGTACGGCCAAACAGCTGTTCTTTTGAACGTTTTGAAACTCCTTCTACCAACACTTGGAAAGTCTTTCCTACATCTTTGGCATTGCTTTCGGCTGATAGCTGGTTCTGCAGTTCTATCATTTCGTTCAAGCGTCTAATCTTTACTTCTTCAGAGATATCATCGGGCAGATGTTTCGATGCGTATGTGCCCGGACGTTCTGAATACTTAAACATAAAGGCTGAATCATATTGGCATTCGCGCATCAGCGAGAGACTCATCTGATGATCTTCTTCGGTTTCCGAATGATAGCCAGAGAATATATCTGTACTTAATCCGCAGTCGGGGATGATGCGACGTATAGCGTCTACTCTTTCCAAATACCATTCGCGAGTATACTTTCTGTTCATCAGCTTCAGGATGCGTGAGCTTCCGCTTTGTACTGGCAGGTGAATGTGCTTGCATACGTTGGGCACTTCCGCTATAACGTGCAGAGTCTCATCACTCATGTCTTTAGGATGCGAAGTAGTGAAGCGAACGCGCATTTCGGGAACGGCTTCGGCCACAGTGCGAAGCAACATAGGGAAGGTTACAGTCTGCCCGTCTCGCTCAAAGCGGTAGGAGTTTACATTCTGTCCAAGCAAGGTTACTTCTTTATAACCTTTTTGCTTAAGGTCGAGTACTTCGTTCAAAATGCTTTCTACGTCGCGACTTCTTTCTCGTCCGCGAGTATAAGGAACAATGCAGTAGTGGCAGAAGTTGTTGCATCCACGCATGATAGAAACGAATCCTGAAATGTGGTTCCCGCAGATACGTGATGGGATAACATCGCGGTAAGTCTCTGTAGTAGACAGTTCTACATTGATAGCCTTATTTCCGGTTTCTACTGATGCGATAAGGTCGGGAAGAGTAAGATAAGAGTCGGGACCTGCCACCAAATCTACATGATGGTTTTCTATAAGGTCGTTCTTTACTCGCTCTGCCATACATCCTAAAACACCTACTATAAGATGTTTGCGTTTCTTACGCAAAGAATGGAAGAACTCCAGTCTGTTGAAGATCTTCTGTTCGGCGTTGTCTCTGATAGAACAAGTGTTCATGAATACAGCGTCGGCTTCTTCCAAAGTTTCGCATGTAGAATAACCTGCCATCTGCATGATAGAGGCAATAACTTCGCTGTCGGCCACGTTCATTTGGCATCCATAAGTTTCGATAAACAGCTTTTTGTTTTCTTGATTGGTTGCGGATTTAAAGTCCGCTTCCGCAGTCTGATTTGTCATAATGTTATTAATTGATAAATTTGTGCGCAAAGATATGTGATTCTTGGTTAAAATCCATGTTATGTAATATTTATTAGTATCTTTGATGTTATACTTTACAGCAGGACTTATTATGGAAGATATATTTGGAATACTTGCATTTATACTGTTCATGTCTTTAATGTTATACTTTACAGCAAGATTTATTATGGAGGATATATTTGGAATACTTACATTTATACTGTTCATGTTTTTAGGCTTATGGCAGACTTTTGCCGAGAAGAAAAAAAAGGAAAAGAAAAAGCCCGTGCAGAAAAAACGGTCTGTTCAGCCTCCTTTCAATCCGATTGGGAAAGGCGTAACGCCTATTCCTAAACCATTTGATTTGCGTCAGGTGGTGATAGATGCTATTCCTGTTCCTACTCCCGAAAAGAAGGTTAAGTCTAAGAAAAAGAAAGAGCGCATAGAATATTCTTTCAAACCCGAAGCGGAAGGAGTGCGAAGTGCAGTAAGCGCGGCTCCTAAGAAAGAACCTATAGAGGTGGAGAAACCATCTCATAGTACACGTGTATCTTTGCGTTCTCCAGAAGAGGCAAGACGCGCTTTTATATATTCTGAAATATTCAACCGGAAATATTGATTTCGGTATCTGATACTACACATTACTTATTAACTAATCAACCTTAATACCATGAATTATACTTTTATGACAGCCGCCGAAGCTGCTAGTCTTATCAATAATGGTGAGATTATAGCGCTTAGTGGCTTTACTCCGGCAGGTAGCCCGAAAGCTGTTACTGCGGCATTGGCTAAAATAGCAGAAGAGAAACATTCTAAAGGGGAACCTTTTAAGATAGGTATCATTACCGGTGCTTCTACTGGAGATTCGTGCGACGGCGTTCTTTCTAAGGTAAAGGCCATCGATTTCCGCGCTCCTTATACTACTAATTCCGATTTCCGAAAAGCGGTAAACAACGGTGAAATTAATTATACGGATATCCATCTTTCGCAAGTGGCACAGCGATTGCGCTCGGGTTTCCTAGGTCATGTTACTACCGCTATTATAGAGGCGTGCGAGATAACAGACGATGGACGTATTTTCCTTACCGCTGGTGTTGGTATTTCGCCTACTATAGCTCGTCTGGCAGATAGGATTATCGTTGAACTTAATGCGGCGCATAGTAAGCGTATGATAGGTATTCACGACTTATATGAATTGGAGCGCCCGCCTTATCGTCGTCCGGTGCCCATTGTACGTCCGGAAGACCGCATAGGCTTGTCGTATATACAGGTAGACCCATCGAAGATTGTGGGAGTAGTAGAGGTAAATCTTCCGGATGAGGCTCGCGGATTTACAGAACCCGATCCTGTTACAGATAAGATAGGACAGAATGTAGCCGATTTCTTAGCTTCCGATTTGCGCAAGGGCATCATCCCTAGCACATTCCTTCCGTTACAGTCGGGCGTAGGTAATATTGCGAACGCAGTACTTAGTGCGTTGGGCCGTGACCAAAGCATCCCGCCATTTGAAATGTATACCGAGGTAATTCAGAATTCGGTGATAAAACTGCTTAAAGAAGGTCGTATCAAATTCGGTAGTACATGCTCGCTTACCGTTACCAACGATTGCTTGCAAGATATATACGATAATATGGACTTCTTCCGTCATAAGCTGGTGCTTCGTCCGTCGGAAATATCCAACTGTCCGGAAGTAGTACGTAGAATCGGTGTGATTTCTATGAATACTGCTATCGAAGCCGATATATACGGAAATGTGAACTCTACCCATATCTGCGGAACCAAGATGATGAACGGTATCGGTGGTTCGGGCGACTTTACGCGTAGCGCTTACATCTCCATCTTCTCTTGTCCTTCTACCGCAAAGAATGGCTGTATAAGCTCAATCGTTCCGATGGTTTCGCATCTCGACCATAGCGAACACTCTGTAAACGTTATTATTACCGAGCAGGGTATAGCCGATTTGCGTGGTAAGAGCCCGATGGAACGCGCGCAGTCAGTTATAGAGAACTGTGCTCATCCCGACTACCGTCAGTTGCTATGGGATTATTTGAAAATATCGACTAAGGGGCAGACTTGTCATAGCTTGTCGGCAGCACTGGGAATGCATCAGGTGTTTATAAAACAAGGTGATATGCGCCTTACTAACTGGGCCGACTTCGACCGTTAGACAACATGATAATGAAAGCGGATTTTTTTCAGTATTTCGATTTGCGGAAATGGAAAAAGATTCGCTTTTATTTTATAGCTTTCCCTCCGCTTCTTTAAAACCGCTTATTGAGAGAAAGGAGAATGTGCTTTGAGGTAATTGGGCTCTGATATTTAATATTAAAAACGTAATATGGTTAAAAATGTATTTATTAGGTTGCTTGTAGGATGCGTCTTGCTGTTTGTGGTTTGTACGTCTAAGGCTTTTGGTCAAGAAAATATAAAACGGATTAAGGACAATTACAGGTCAATGTTAATATCCCCTGCAAATGAATCTGATTCGTTGTTGGCCGATTTTATAAAGATAGCGCCAGAGACGGAGGTTTCTGATCAGGCTGTAGTAGAGCTGCATCAGAAATATCCTTTCGACTTGGTGAAGATAAAGGCGTATCTGAAACTGCAAAATGAAGATGGAAGCTGGTCGGATATCAATTATGCAGATACCAAGCGGTCGGGATGGGAACCTAAACAGCATGCTGAGCGTATTCTGGAATTGGCAAAGTTGTATTATTCTACGAGTACGGAATATCATGAGTCGAAAGTTATAGAAAAAGCTATTCACGACG
>FR881229.1:0-11557 GCA_000434735.1 Bacteroides sp. CAG:530 | reverse complement strand
TATTGGTTTACCAATAAGCCTAAATGCTTGAATTGGTGGTATAATCAAATCGGTGTGCCCAAAACATTGGGGCCAGCTTTTATATTGTTTGAAAATCAGTTGACTGATTCCGAAAAATCGGCGGCAATTGAGGTAATGCAGAATGCGAAATTCGGGATGACCGGTCAGAATAAAGTCTGGTTAGCGGGCAATGTGTTAATAAGGGCTTTGTTGCAAAACGATGAGGCTTTGGTAAAAGAGGCGCGAGATGTAATAGTGTCCGAGATTGTACTTGGACAGAAAGAAGGGATAAAAAGCGACTGGAGCTTTCATCAGCATGGTCCTCAACAGCAGTTTGGCAACTACGGATTGTCTTTTGTCTCTGGCATGAGCTTTTTCTGCCATTTGTTTAAGAATACGGATTATGAGTTTCAAGAAACTCAAATGAATATCCTGACTTCATTAATTGAAAAAGGCTATCGGTGGATTATATGGCATCGGTATATGGATGTTAGTTCTTTGGACAGGCAGTTATTTCATAATGCACAAATCCATAAGGCATACAGTACGGCTTTTGCGGCTGCCGATTTGGGTATTGGCGGTTTTTCTAAATCGGGCAATGATTTGATAGGGCAAAAACACTTCTATGATTCTGATTACACAATACATCGTAGCAAAGACTGGATGGCCTCGGTAAAAATGGCTTCTACCAGGGTGATAGGGACAGAACTCGTGAACGAAGATAATCTAAAAGGATATTACATGGCCGATGGGGCAACTTATTATTATATTAAAGGTGATGAGTATCTTAATGTCTTCCCTTTTTGGGACTGGCGTAAGATTCCTGGCATAACATCTTATGAAGATTCCTGGCCTATACCACTGTCTAAAGGCATTATGACAGGTAATAAAAGCTATAAAGTAGGAGGACTGAGCAAAGGAAACTGCGGTATGACTGCTATGGAACTGAAACGCGACTGCGTTATGATGACAATGGAACAAAACCGCGGGGGCTTTCCCGCCTATAAGTCATGGCTGTTTACCGACGATTATGTATTCTGTTTGGGTGCCGGCATACAGTCTGACTCGACTTTGAATGTTACGACTTCCATTGACCAACGGATACGTAACGGCAAACTATCGGTTTTAGGTAAAAGAGGATGGACGGATGTAGAAGAGACTGAGGCTTTTCATCAGAAAGACTTGCGCTTTTTTCATGACCGTACTGGATACATAGTTCTAGGAGAAGACACTTGTAAGGCACAAGTTGAAAGGCGTATCGGGCGTTGGGGCGATTTCATGAAAATGCATCGTTTGGTAAATATAGAAGGTGAAGTCATGGCATTACATATTAGTCATGGCGTAAGTCCGAAAAGTGGGTTGTATTGTTATATCGTTTTTCCAGCCAGCGACAAAGATAAAATAGCAAGATTCGATGTTAATAGTATAAAAGTAATAAGAAACGACTCGTCGGCACAAGTGATAAAAACAGCGGCTGCGGGCAGCGGTTATTGGGTTGCCATATACAATGTTTTACCTTTATATATTGAGGGAACATTATTTACGCCAGAAGCACCGGGAATATATTATTTAGAAAAGGAAGCGCAAGGTGTGATTGTTAAACAAGCGGAACCTTTCCGTGAGAGGTGACTCTGCGGAGTAAGTGTGATGTTAAATAAATTAACTTCCGCAAGCTTTTTAAAGGTGTTTAATCATGACAAAAGACTATTATAGAGAAGAAAGCAACGATTGCGTAATACATTTTTTATTACGGAGATAAAATAAAGAATTATTTCCGTAATAGTTTGTATTATCTCGATAAAACATCTAATTTTGCGAAGTGTTTAGGCACCTGTTGTTCCGAATTTTATTTCTAACAATTAAATAATTTAAATTCAATCATTTATGTGGTTAAGTAATTCATCTATTGGAAGGAAAGTGGTGATGAGTGTAACAGGTATCGCCCTTGTCCTGTTTCTGACATTTCACATGGCGATGAACCTTGTCGCGTTGTTCTCGGCACATGGTTACAACCTGGTTTGTGAATTCTTGGGAGCCAACTGGTATGCACTGGTTGCAACTGTAGGTTTGGCTGCGTTGTTCGTAATTCACATCATCTATGCATTCTGGTTGACCATGCAGAACCGTGCAGCACGCGGTAACGAACGCTATGCAGTAAACGCTAGACCTAAAAACGTAGAATGGGCTTCACAGAACATGTTGGCTCTGGGTGTCATCGTTATTTTGGGCTTGGCTCTTCACTTCTTCAATTTCTGGTACAAAATGCAGTTTGCCGAAATCATCGGTCGTCCGATGATGGGAGGTCTTCATGCAGCCGATGGTTATGGCTATATCATGCAGACTTTCTCTTGCCCGGTATACTTCGTACTGTACTTGGTATGGTTGGCAGCTTTGTGGTTCCACTTGACTCACGGATTCTGGAGTGCAATGCAGACTTTGGGTTGGAACAACACTCTCTGGATTAACCGTTGGAAATGTGTTTCAAACATCTATGCTACTATCATCGTGTTAGGCTTTGCCCTGGTAGCTGTAGCCTTCTTCGTAAAGAGCTTTTGCCTTGCCGGAGCTTGCTGCTAATTGCTAATTGAAAAGTGTAACTTTGATTTAAATTGAAAAAACATTATGACTAAAATAATCGATTCAAGAATTCCTGAAGGACCGGTAGCGGAAAAATGGACGAACTATAAAGCTCACCAGAAACTGGTTAACCCGGCCAACAAACGTCGTTTGGATATCATCGTGGTAGGTACTGGTTTGGCTGGTGCATCGGCTGCTGCTTCGTTGGGCGAAATGGGCTTCCGTGTACTTAACTTCTGTATTCAGGACTCTCCACGCCGTGCGCACTCTATCGCTGCACAGGGTGGTATCAATGCTGCAAAGAATTATCAGAATGACGGCGACTCTGTTTACCGTCTGTTCTACGATACTGTAAAGGGTGGTGACTACCGTGCTCGTGAAGCTAACGTTTACCGTCTGGCTGAAGTTTCAAATAACATTATCGACCAGTGCGTTGCTCAGGGTGTTCCTTTCGCACGCGAATACGGAGGTACATTGGCTAACCGTTCTTTCGGTGGTGCACAGGTTTCTCGTACTTTCTACGCTAAAGGTCAGACTGGTCAGCAGTTGTTGCTGGGCGCATACTCTGCTTTGAGCCGCCAGGTAGGTGCTGGTACAGTTAAATTGTACACTCGTTACGAAATGGAGGACGTAGTTCTTGTTGACGGCCGTGCTCGCGGTATCATCGCAAAGAACTTGGTAACAGGTAAGTTGGAACGTTTCGCCGCTCACGCAGTAGTTATCGCTACTGGTGGATACGGTAACACTTACTTCCTTTCTACAAACGCTATGGCATGTAACGTAACTGCTGCTATGGCTTGCTACCGTAAGGGAGCATATTTCGCAAACCCTGCTTACGTTCAGATTCACCCTACTTGTATCCCTGTACACGGCGACAAGCAGTCTAAGTTGACTTTGATGTCTGAGTCTTTGCGTAACGACGGTCGTATCTGGGTTCCTAAGAAGATTGAAGACGCTAAAGCTCTTCAGGCTGGAACTAAGAAGGGTAGCGATATCGCTGAAGAAGACCGCGACTATTACTTGGAACGTCGTTATCCGGCATTCGGTAACTTGGTTCCGCGTGACGTTGCTTCACGTGCTGCTAAGGAACGTTGCGATAAGGGCTTCGGCGTAAACAACACAGGTTTGGCTGTATTCCTTGACTTCTCTGAGAGTATCGAACGTCTTGGTATCGATGTAGTTCGTCAGCGTTATGGTAACCTCTTCGATATGTACGAAGAAATCACCGACGTTAATCCGGGCGAATTGGCAAACGAAATCAACGGTGTTAAATACTACAACCCGATGATGATTTATCCGGCTATTCACTATACAATGGGTGGTATCTGGGTTGACTACGAATTGATGACTTCTGTTAAGGGTCTGTTCGCAATTGGTGAATGTAACTTCTCTGATCACGGTGCAAACCGCTTGGGTGCTTCTGCGTTGATGCAGGGTCTGGCAGACGGTTACTTCGTATTGCCTTACACTATCCAGAACTATTTGGCTGACCAAATCACTGTTCCTCGTTTCTCTACTGACTTGCCGGAATTTGCTGAAGCAGAAAAGGCTGTTCAGGATAAGATTGACCACTTGATGAATATCAAGGGTAAGAAGTCTGTTGACTCTATCCACAAGGAGTTGGGTCGCGTAATGTGGGAATACGTAGGTATGGGCCGTACAGCTGAAGGTTTGAAGACTGGTCTTGCTAAGTTGAAAGAAATCCGCAAGGAATTCGAAACTCAGCTCTTTATCCCAGGTTCTAAAGAAGGTATGAACGTTGAGCTTGACAAGGCTATCCGTTTGCAAGACTTCATCACAATGGGTGAATTGATTGCTTACGATGCTTTGAACCGCAACGAATCTTGTGGTGGTCACTTCCGTGAAGAATACCAGACAGAAGAAGGCGAAGCAAAACGTGACGATGAAAACTACTTCTATGTAGCTTGCTGGGAATACCAAGGAAACGACGAAGTAGCTCCTGTATTGCTGAAAGAACCGTTGGTTTACGAAGCAATTAAAGTTCAGACTCGTAACTATAAGAGCTAATAGCGAGGGAAGTTAAACAATTAAAGATTCTAAGTAAAATGGATAAAAATATATCATTCACGCTGAAAGTTTGGCGTCAGAACGGACCGAAAGAAAAAGGTCATTTCGATACTTTCCAAATGAAAGATATCCCTGGTGATACTTCATTTTTGGAAATGCTGGATATTTTGAACGAGCAGTTGATTGAAGAAGGCAAAGAGCCTATAGTATTCGACCATGACTGCCGTGAAGGTATCTGCGGTATGTGCTCTTTGTATATTAACGGACATCCTCACGGACCTGCTACAGGTGCTACTACTTGTCAGATCTACATGCGCCGTTTCAAAGACGGCGATGTAATCACAGTAGAACCTTGGCGTTCGGCTGGTTTCCCGGTTATCAAGGACTTGATGGTAGACCGTACAGCTTACGATAAGATTATGCAGGCTGGTGGTTTTATTAGCGTACGTACCGGAGCTCCTCAGGATGCTAACGCTATCTTAATTCCGAAGCCAATTGCTGACGAAGCTATGGATGCTGCTTCTTGTATCGGTTGCGGTGCTTGTGTAGCTGCATGTAAGAATGGTTCTGCAATGTTGTTCGTATCTGCAAAGGTTAGCCAGTTGAACTTGTTGCCTCAGGGTAAGCCAGAAGCACTTCGTCGTGCTAAGGCAATGTTGTCTAAGATGGACGAACTGGGATTCGGTAACTGTACAAACACTCGTGCTTGTGAAGCTGAATGTCCGAAATGCGTTTCTATCAGCAACATCGCTCGTTTGAACCGCGACTTCATCAAAGCAAAACTGAAAGACTAATATAAGTTAGTAAATATGTTGAGAAGGGCTGTACCGTTTGGTGCAGCCTTTCTTTTTGCCGTATAGCGCCGTTAGGATGGCTTATTATAGTTATATGTCTATATCCCAATAGTTTTCCGTATAAAAGTCGGTAGCAGGGCTTTAAATGCGGACTATGATTGTTGTAAAGCTTGCGAATAAAAACCTGAGATTTCTTGTTCAATTCTCTATACTTAGCTTAAGTATATAAAAACTCAGCCTAAGAATATATATACTTAAGTTAAGTTTATATATTCTTAGGCTGAGAATAGAGATTTTTATTAATCCAGTCAACTTTTTCTTCGTATGTTTTCAGCTTTGCTAATCAGAAGAAATCACTCTTATTTGTGGATATAAAAAATAGCGGCTTACCTCCATACGAGAAGCAAGCCACTATTTTTTTTATTATTATTTTAGGAAGTTACCCATTTTAATCATCACTTACGTCTGCAAATAATATATTTTGTATAAACAGCACATAGCAAGTTACTAAAAACTCAAGAACTAATGGTATCACCTTAGCTGCACCCGATTCGTCTTCCAATACCACAGCCACCACAGCTACAACTACAGACAAAAGTATAGCCCATCCTAATTTGTTTAACAGGCCGCCAAAGTAGCGAACCAATTGGATTCCAACAATTATTATTGGCACAACAAACATTATAACGACTCCAAGTCCCCAAAGGAAGTCTGCAATCTCCATGGAATCTTCTCCATCTGACATATCGCCTCCCAAATCCATGCAAACGGTAGAGAAAGAAATAATGATGGTTATTATAAAAATGACCATCAACAAACCACTCATGGGTTTAGGCAATCGCTTCATCCCTGCATACAAGGCATAAGCAAATATCACATCTACCAAACCACCCAACAAATCGGCCAGCCATTTGGGCACATAAATTGCCACCTCCATGAGCGACCTTAATCCTGGGAAATCAAGCACTCCGCACTGATGAACCATCGAAACGAAAGCAGATATAGCCCCTACCCAAAAGAGAATTTCAACAAAATCCTTAACGGGAGTTTCCAAATGGTTTACTTCTATTTTCCCATCTATGGGAGAAGTCTCTTGAATGTGCGTTTCCACTACGGTTTTGCCTCCTGTCTTTGCAGCTGGTTCTTCCAACCACTCTCCACAATACCTACATTTTTTTGCATTTGCCTGTATTTCTTCGCCACAATACGGACATTGTTTCTTTTCTATTTCCATATCTTAAATTTTATTTTATTCTTACCAACTTTACAACTGCATCTTGGGCTTTAAATGACATATTATTACCTTTTATTTTCACGTTTCGGTAACAATCTTCATTATTGTCATTTTCCGAATACCAACTATAAAGTTCTTCTTTCATTTCATTTATATCCTCTTGAATGAGCGACTGCCCGTAGTTTTTTATAAAACCTTGTGCAATAGATTCAGAAAATTTATCCATATCAGGATAGTCAACGCCTTCGAATGAAACTTTCAGTGTAGACAAGTCATAGGTAAAATAAATATCTCCAGCTATTATTTCCCATGTGCCTTGAATAATGCTTTTGTATTTCACATTACATTTTCCATCCCCATAGTCTTCACTTTGGGTAAAGTAAGTAGTTTCTTTCAAACTTCCTCCTGGTGTATTACCCTCTACAGTCCCAAATTCATAATATGTTTTCTCTTTGATGCCATCTTCTCCGATAATGTTGATACATTCCCATTTCCCACTTGCTTCTTTTGCAAGTTTCATATCGTTGCATGAAGAACAAAGTACACAAATGAAGAATAATAAAGAAACCGGCATGAATAAGTTATTGTTTTTCATTATTATAAAATTAATGAGCTACGATAGTTAATCCATTAGCATAGCTGATATCATATACAGAATACGGATTCAAATGAGTGTCAAAACGGACTTGATATGTTTTATTCCCTAAGTCGTGAAATTCCACGACCTGTACATTCTGCATTGGGTCATAAATTAGAAATTTATCAAAACTATCAAACCATTGGGTACTTAAAACGACTTCACGCTTTTCCAAGCATTCTACAGCCTTATGCACAAGATCGTTCTCAATAATATCACCGTAATCTTCACGATAATTACCATTACTATTTATCGCATAAGCTCGCAACAAATGAGAGAAATTTGAAAAATCAAATTGTTTTATCAACCATTGATATTCAGCATCAGAAATTAAGGGCAAATTATATTCCTCCCAATCGCCATTGTGCCATTTGCTTATGGCCGTTTTCATTGCATCACAGAAATGATAAATGGCAAAAAAACAAGAAAAGTCGTGTATAATTTGCCTTTTGATTTCCACATAATTTATATCTTGCTCGTCTGTTAAATATCCTGCATCATCTAATGTATCTACCCCCATTGTGTCTCCATCAAAATACATATTGTCATTAGAAGATTGAGATGTTTGGAAGTGACCAAAAGGTTTTAATCCAGCAAAAACAAACAAAGCGGCTACCGTCACAATTAACAAGCCAAGGGTTGTCTTATCTGTAGAAGTTAAAGGAATGGAGGGATTGGTTGCATTCCCCTTTTTACACAACAAACAGAGCAACCAAATTACTCCGACTATGGGTACAAGGGCAATCAATAGCCACCATCCGTTTTTTCCTGTATCGTGCAAGCGGCGCACGGCTATCGCCAATGGAGGAACGCAAAGAGCCAATGAAGCCAACGCAAACAACCAACCATAGCCAAAACTTTCTTCAAATAGTTTAAAATCTATCCCTAACAGCAAGTCAATGCATGACAAAGCGACAAGTATAATACTATAAAACAGGGTATATAGCCAATATTGCTTCCGTGTGGCCACACCTTTGAAATCGGCATAATGTCGTGTTACAACTTCCGTAAAATAGTGAGACAAGAAAGTACTTTCTTTCCACGAAAGCTCATCTGCCGATTCTTGTTTCTCTACTACACGATGCGGCATAGGTCTATTTCCCTCCTTTTGCACTTCCGAAGTTAACGGTTCGTGGCAATAAGGACAAACGGCAGCTCCTTCTTCTACCTGTTCCGCACAAACGGGACAAGTAATCATTTTCTTTGCTACGGGCGGCTTTTCTTCTAGCCACTCACCACAATATCTACATTTTTTGGCTACGGTCAATATCTCTTCTCCACAATAGGGGCATTTCTTTGTTTCCTTTTCCATATCTAATCCTTTTTATCGTTCGTCTTTATCCTTAAATATAGAATCTTTATAACCGCAATATTTACATTGCCTATATATCTTATACCTTCGTACGTATACAGTTCTATAACTATCGCCAGATTTTTCCTGCTTTGTTTTCACCGTACCTAAAAAATCCCTGTCGTATTCTTTCATGGCACGGAACTTTCCGCATTTTCTGCATCGTCCAGAAAACCGCCATTTCAAGAATAAACAAACGATTGCCACAGCCAAAACGATTAAAGTAGCGTTGCCATCCATTTGTTTTTGGGAAGTCTTTTCTTCATTCTGAATTTGAGGATTTCCTTTTTCTTGTTTTCCTTTAGATACTACTTTTTTTGAGACTTGTGAACTTTCTTGTTTCACTTTTGGCCGTTCTGTTTGAGATGCTTGAACCATACATAAAGAATCGTTTTCTCCATTTTCTGATTCTTCTTGAGCAATCTGAATAGAATCAGCCTGTTTTTCCAAGACAATATCTTTATCTTGCGCATTTACATCGTATATTCCCATACAAAGCAATGCGCATATAAACAAAAACTTTCTCATAATTACCAATACCTTAACCAAAATTCATTAAACAAATCGCTTTCCGTATCAGGCTGTTTCCAATCGTTCAAATCGGACAAGCAGCGCAATTCGTATTTGTTCTTATCACATTCGTTTTGCAACGCTTCTGGTTTTTCATCCAAGGCTGTGATTAACACGTAATGCCGCTTAGCTTCTGGTATGTATTCATCGCATTCTTGGTCGAAGATGGTCTTGTATCTTGCCAACTGGTCATCGTGGGTAGAGGTGTATGCCTTGTTTTCTATTAAGACGGCATGAAGCTCTTCCTTGCCATTGCGCACCAACCGCACATTTACCCAAAGGTCTATGCGCTTATGCTGCTTCCATGTTTCCACACTGACAACTTGCACATCGTCTGTCATCTCAACACCTATCAGATTGCCAAGGATATACCTGCAATTCTGGTAAAGATGGGGCTTCTCGTTGCTGTATTGCTGCATAGTTCTGCGTAGTGTCCATGAAAGGATGAAATCCATCATGGTTTCTTTCTGTGAATCTCCCTCCGAAGAGTCTCTCATTAATAATGATACCTTTTCCATAGCTTTATATAATTTGAAATTAATGTACGGGCATAAAAAAAGAGCGCGAAACCTACTTTTCTCCTCATTTCTTCGCTTAGGCTCTCGCATTGCCGGAATCTCAAAATAAGGTAAAAGCAGTCCACGCCCTATCTGGGTGTGAACATTGCTGAAACCTACTATCCAGAGATTCATTTTAAACTTGCGAGATTTAAGCGAATGGGATAATACGTTCTAATGTTCAATCAATATGTCTGAAAATCTTTTTTCTGTTTCTGTTCCTTGTTTTTATGGTTTATGCCAACAAATCTAAGAAATATTTCTTAGATTTCATAGATTTTCAGAGGAAATATTGCCGAACTGCTTTTACACTAATTCTCTGTGACAACGCTCATTGATACAACTGATATGCCTTGCGAATCATCTCCTTTATCTGTTCCCTAAGCCACAAAGGTTCTAGTACTTCCACGAAATTCCCATGTGAAAGGATGGCTTGACAAAAGTCGTAGGTGGGGCGTAACTCATAGTCGAAAACGGAATAGCCATCGCACGTTACGCTTTCCTTTTGGGAGTGGTGCAACGGGAGGTGACGGAAGTACTTGCATTGGTTTCCATAGACTTTCACCCGGATGGTTTCCACACTATATTCTTCGTCTGTTATTACTCCGAAGCAGCCATCAAAGTAGGCTTTCGGGCTGAATTCTGACGGATATTCAAATACATCCCTTGTTTGCTCCAATTCTAAAATGCGGTCGAGGGAATAGACCAAGACCTTGTTGTAATACGGGCTGCGTGCCGCCACGTACCAACGTCTTCCAAAGGCCTTGAGACAATATGGTTCTATCTGAAAAGTGCATGGGTGGTCTTGCCAATGGCCTTGATAGGTTATTTCCAATGTCATGCAGTTGTCTATCGCCTCTATGACTGGCAACAAGTACCGTCCCGAAGGATATTCTTCCAACAATATCTTGTCTTTCAACCGATGCATTCCGTCCAAAGCCGTACCGATGGCAAACGTATCGAGCAACCATTTCCTAACGCCTTCCCGTTCCAGTTCTTCGGCATCTTCTATGTAATAAATACATCCATTGCGTCTGTTGCATGCGATGTTTATGTCGAACAACTTTTCTATGGCTTGTCTATGGTGATGAAAGGTACGCAGGGGAATTGCTTCTCCACCGCTCATTTCACACTGCAGCCATTTGCGGTTGATTTCGTTCAATGTTATCGTTCCTGCCCGATAGATGGTATCTACCAGCCAAAGGTATCTATTAAACAAGTCTTTTGCCATAAGTGTCCTGTTTTATCCGTTTTACATCCGTGCTGCAAATATCGGGAAAGCTTATGCCAAAACGTGGCATTATCCGAAGTAAATATACGATGTGATATCAGAAAATCTCCAGTTGTCCGTCATTGATAAGACTTGCATCGGGGGCGGTTTTTTCTCAAAGAAACAATAGGCGGCAATATCCGACAATGCGTTTGCTGCAAAATTGTTGTAGGAGCGGTGCCATGAGGGAATACGGCTTTGGCTTGTTCCGGTTTCTGTAGCTTTAGACTCTCAGATTGGTGAATGTTGAAAAAATAAAGAGGACGCGCCAGAATTAATGACACGTCCTCTAATTTTGTTATATTGTCCTAAGCCTCGGTTATGAGGCTATAGGATAATAATTCATGAGGTTCTGATTACAATTTCGGACCTGCTTCAACCAAAGCCTTACCAGCTTCGTTTCCAGTGAACTTAACGAAGTTCTTGATGAAACGACCAGCCAAGTCTTTAGCTTTTTCTTCCCACTGAGCAGCGTCAGCGTAAGTATCGCGAGGATCAAGAATCTTAGGATCAACACCCGGCAATTCTGTAGGAACAAC
>FR881228.1:8286-13542 GCA_000434735.1 Bacteroides sp. CAG:530 | reverse complement strand
TAAAGCGATGCAAAGGTACGGCTTTTTTTTATATCTGCAAATATTATAGAACTTTTTTTGCATCTTTTTTTCATTATCGTAACTTTGTCGTCAAAATAACAACTATGATATATCCATTGAACTTTGAACAGAAAATCGGATTTGACCATGTCAGACAGCTACTGAAAGGCAAATGTCTTAGTTCGTTAGGAATTGAGAAAATTGAAGACATGGACTTCTCTGGTGATTTCAATATAATAAATTGTCGGTTGGACCAGGTAGTGGAGTTCATGCGTATATTGCAGGAAGAAGATGATTTTCCGTGCCAATATTTTTTCGATGTCCGTCCGTCACTAAGACGTATTAAGGTGGAGGGTATGTATATGGACGAGCAGGAACTGTTTGATTTGCGACGCTCGCTTGAGACTATACGTGATATCATCCGCTTTTTGCAGCAGACCGATGATGAAGGCGATAGTGAGAGCGACAGCCTTCCTTATCCGGCTCTAAGCGAGTTGGCTGGAGATATTATGACCTTTCCGCAACTTATTACCAGAATAAACAATATTCTCGATAAGTTCGGAAAGATGAAAGACAACGCTTCGGCCGAGTTGCTTCGTATTCGTCGTGAACTGTCAGCTACTACGGGTAGCATATCGCGAAGCTTGAACAGTATACTCCGTGCCGCACAGTCTGATGGATATGTAGATAAGGATGTTACCCCAACTATGCGCGACGGACGTCTGGTTATTCCGGTAGCTCCGGGCATGAAGAGAAAGATAAGAGGTATAGTGCACGATGAGTCGGCTACGGGTAAGACGGTCTTTATAGAACCTGCCGAAGTGGTAGAAGCAAATAACCGTATCCGTGAATTAGAAGGAGAGGAGCGACGAGAGATAATCCGCATCCTTACCGAGTTCTCGGCGATGGTACGTCCGCAGGTGCCTGCCATTCTTTCTTCGTATGAGTTCTTGGCAGAGATAGATTTTATCCGTGCCAAGGCGGTTTTCAGCATAGAGGCTAAAGCGTGTAAGCCGGATGTTGAGGATAGGCAGATAGTAGATTGGTTCGAGGCTGTGCATCCGCTGTTGCAGATGTCGCTGGCTAAGCATGGCAAGAAGGTAGTTCCGCTAGATATCGAGCTGACTCCCGAAAAGCGCATCTTATTGATTTCAGGTCCTAACGCCGGTGGTAAATCAGTGTGTCTAAAAACGGTGGGACTGCTGCAATATATGCTTCAGTGTGGAGTGCCAGTACCCATGCACGAGCGTAGCCACGTTGGTATATTCGAGAGTATATTTATAGATATAGGTGATGAGCAGAGCATAGAAGACGATTTGAGTACCTATTCTTCGCACCTTACTAATATGAAGAATATGATGAAGGGGTGCAACGGCCGCAGTCTTATTCTTATCGACGAATTCGGTGGAGGTACCGAACCGCAGATAGGTGGAGCTATAGCCGAAGCGGTGCTGAAACGATTCAATCAGAAAGGTACATTCGGAGTCATCACCACGCACTATCAGAACTTGAAGCATTTTGCCGAGAATCATGAAGGGGTGGTTAATGGAGCTATGTTGTATGACCGCCATGAGATGAAGGCTCTGTTTCAGTTGCAAATCGGAAATCCTGGGAGTTCGTTTGCGGTAGAGATTGCCCGTAAGATAGGCTTGCCCGAGGATGTAATAGCAGATGCTTCGGAGATTGTGGGTAGCGAATATATTCAGAGCGACAAATATCTGCAGGATATTGTCAGAGATAAGAGATATTGGGAAACCAAACGTCAGAATATTCGTAAGCGGGAGAAAATTATGGAGGAAACCATTGCCCGATACGAAAAAGAGATAGAAGAGCTTACTCGTAGCCGTAAGGAGATTCTTAAGAAGGCGAAAGAAGACGCTGAGTATTTGTTGCAGGAGTCGAACGCTAAGATTGAGTATACTATACGTACCATTAAGGAGGCGCAGGCCGAAAAGGAACGTACAAAATTGGCTCGTAAGGAATTAACCGATTTCCGCCAACAGGTAGAGGAGATAGACAAGGCGGCTCTCGAAGAGCAAATAGCCCGTAAGATGGAGCGCTTACGCGAGAAACAGGAACGAAAGAAGGAGCGCAAGAATAAACCGGCGGAAAATAAGCCGGCGGTTGTAGTTCCAAAGGTGCTCCCTATACAGAGTGGCGATTATGTCCGTATAAAGGGGCAGACTACCGTTGGTCAGGTTATGGAGATAAGCGGAAAGAACGCAGTAGTGATGTTCGGACTCATGAAAACCAATGTAAAGACCGACCGACTGGAGCGTAGTGATGCGCCTAAGCCCACTACCACTATCGCTAAGTCTACATTCGTAAGTAGCGAAACGCAAGACCGTATGTACGAGAAGCGACTCAGCTTTAAGCAGGATATCGACGTGAGAGGTATGCGCGGCGATGAGGCTATACAGGCGGTTACTTACTTTATTGACGATGCCATATTGGTCGGTGTTAGTCGTGTACGCATCTTGCATGGCACAGGATCTGGTATATTGCGTACGCTGATACGTCAGTATCTTGCTACCGTTCCTGGTGTTGCCGACTTCAGAGATGAGCATGTACAGTTCGGTGGTGCTGGCATTACGGTTGTCGATTTGAAATAATTAAATAGGAACTAACTTTTTTAATCTGTAAAATAAAGAATTATGAAAACAATCAGAGAACTCTATCGTATCGGTACGGGGCCTTCCAGCAGTCATACTATGGGACCTCGTAAGGCGGCCGAGCAATTCTTGGCTCGTCATCCAGAAGCGGCTTCGTTCGAGGTTACATTGTATGGCAGTTTGGCTGCTACAGGAAAAGGGCATATGACTGATGTTGCCATCTTAGATGTACTTCAGCCTCATGCTCCGGTAGAGATATTGTGGAGACCTCAGGTGTTTTTCCCGTATCACCCTAACGGAATGACGTTTAAATCGTTCGATGCTGGGAAAAATAAAACCGACGAATGGACTGTGTTCAGCGTAGGCGGCGGAGCGTTGGCCGAAGAAGGACACGATAAGTCGAGCGGAAGTCCTGAGATATACGATATGAACACCATGAGCCAGATTCTGTGTTGGTGCGAACATACCGGACGCAACTATTGGGAGTACGTAGAGCAGTGTGAAGGTGAGGATATATGGGATTATCTGATGGAAGTGTGGGAAACCATGAAGGCTGCCATTCATCGTGGACTTGATGCCGAAGGTGCATTGCCCGGTCCGCTTAACTTGCGCAGAAAAGCTTCTTCTTATTATATAAAGGCTAAAGGATTTAAAGATTCAGTCCGTTCGCGCGGTTTGGTATTCGCGTATGCTTTGGCTGTGAGCGAAGAGAATGCGTCGGGTGGAAAAATCGTCACTGCGCCTACTTGTGGCGCTTGTGGAGTTGTGCCTGCCGTGCTTTATCATTTGCAGAAGAGCCGAGAGTTTACCGATCGTAGAATTCTGCGTGCGTTGGCTACTGCCGGATTGGTTGGAAACATCGTTAAGTATAACGCTTCTATCTCTGGAGCGGAAGCCGGCTGTCAGGCAGAAGTTGGAGTAGCGTGCTCTATGGCTTCGGCTGCTTCAAGTCAGTTGTTTGGCGGTAGTCCCGCTCAGATAGAATATGCTGCCGAGATGGGATTGGAGCACCACTTGGGTATGACGTGCGACCCTGTATGCGGATTGGTGCAGATTCCTTGTATAGAACGTAATGCTTACGCCGCAGCCCGTGCGCTCGACGCTAATACGTATTCAGCGTTTACAGACGGACGCCATCGCGTTTCGTTCGACCGTGTAGTGGAGGTTATGAAGCAGACCGGACATGATATTCCTTCACTTTATAAGGAAACCAGCGAAGGCGGTTTGGCAAAGGGCTATACACCGATGGATTAATTATAGAAAGTAGACTTAAAAGGATGAAGAAATATCGCACTTATTTGTTTGATTTCGACTATACGTTGGCCGATTCGTCGAAAGGCATCGTTCTTTGTTTTCAGAATGTATTGCATAACAACGGATATACCGATGTAGACAATCATACCATAAAGCGCACTATCGGGAAAACGCTAGAAGACTCGTTTTCTATTCTTACCGGAGTAACCGATGTCGAAACATTGGCACGCTATCGTAAAGAGTATGTAAAAGAAGCCGATACGCACATGACTGTAAACACCGTTCTCTTTCCGGAGACAAAAGAGGTTCTTATGGCTCTGAAGGCGGAAGGTGCGCAGGTGGGTATTATATCTACCAAATACAGATACCGCATTATGGAGCTGATGGCGAAAGAACTTCCTGCCGATTTCCTGGATATTATAGTAGGAGGCGAGGATGTGCGCACACCTAAGCCTTCGCCCGAAGGTTTGCTCTTTGCGCTTGGGCATTTAAAGGCAGATGCTGCTGACACATTATATATTGGTGACAGCACAGTAGATGCCGAAACCGCTAAGGCGGCGGGAGTAGATTTTGCCGGAGTTTTGCATGGTATGACAACAAAAGAAGAATTGGCGGCATATCCACATGTTAAAATCGCTAAAGATTTGACGTGTTTGGTCGAAAAATAGCGTAATTAATTGTGTATATGAATAAAAACATATACTTTTGCAGCCGATTTGAGTCCGTGGAGGTAGAAAAGTAATCGAAGAGTTCGGTTCACCTTGCGGAAGAAACCCGTTTAATTATAAAAAATAAAATGTACGTAATTGTAGAAATTAACGGTCAGCAGTTCAAAGCTGAAGAAGGCAAGAAATTGTTCGTTCAGCACATCCAGAATGCAGAAAATGGTGCAACTGTTGAATTTGACAAAGTTTTGTTGGTAGACAACAACGGTACTGTAACAGTAGGTGCTCCTACCGTAGAAGGTGCAAAAGTGGTATGCGAAGTAGTTTCTCACTTGGTAAAAGGTGACAAAGTATTGGTATTCCACAAGAAGAGAAGAAAAGGTTACAGAAAACTGAATGGTCATCGCCAGCAGTTTACTGAATTGACTATCAAACAAGTTATTGCTTAATCATTTAAAAAAGAAAGAAAGAAATGGCACATAAAAAAGGTGTAGGTAGTTCTAAGAACGGCCGTGAGTCAGCAAGTAAGAGATTAGGCGTAAAGATATTCGGTGGTTCAGCTTGCAAGGCTGGTAACATCATTGTTCGTCAAAGAGGAACTGTTCACAATCCGGGTGAAAACGTAGGTATGGGTTCAGACCACACTCTTTACGCATTGGTAGATGGTACTGTATGTTTCAAGAAAGGTCGCGAAGACAGAAGCTATGTTTCTGTACTTCCTGCTG
>FR881228.1:0-8267 GCA_000434735.1 Bacteroides sp. CAG:530 | reverse complement strand
TACTTCCTGCTGAAGCATAATCTTAACCAACCAAGAAAGTATAAAGGAGGTAATCACGTAGGTGATTGCCTCCTTTTCTTTTGTCCGTATGTAGCGTAATAGCGCAAACTTTTAAAATCGGATTCGGAAGGTGTTCTGAAGGGGGGAAGCTTGTGGTAAAAATATAAAAGAATACGAATAACATGTCTGCAATATGCGAATTGTCACCTTGCAATATGCGAATGGTTGATTGTCTTCTCGCAATCTTTTTTTCGTATTAAACTGGTGCATTATTATGTGCGGTAATATTACTATATTTGCGAAAAGAACATAGAAACTAATTATGGAAATAAAAGCACTATTCTTCGATGTAGACGGAACGCTGGTTAGTTTTGATACTCATCGAGTACCTCAGTCCGCTGTTGAGGCTTTACGTCAGGCACATGCATCTGGTATTAAAATCATTATAGCTACGGGCCGACCGTATACCGACTTGCACGAATTAGAGGGACTTCCTTTTGATGCGATAGTAGCTCTTAACGGTGCCGAATGTGTTTTGCGCGACGGAACTCCGGTATCGTGCAGCCAAATTCCGTTCGATGATTTCATGAAGGTGAAGGAGATGGCCGATAAATATGATTTCGTGTTAGGGATAGAAACAAACGATGGAGTATATGTCAATAAACTCGATAAAGCCGTGACCGACCTGGCACAATTGGTTGCCCACCCGGTTCCGTTGGTAGTCGATTTGGAACAGAAGTTCAAAGAGACTCCTTGCTGCCAGATGTGTATTTACTGCGATGAGCAGGTGGAGCGTGAGGTGCTTCGTCGGGTTCCTGGATTGTCGCCTTCGCGATGGAATCCGCTTTTTACAGATCTTAATGTGGCAGGCACAAGTAAAGCGGCAGGTATAGAGCGGTTTTGTTCTTATTACGGTTTTGAGATTTCGCAGACAGCCGCTTTTGGTGATGGTGGAAATGATATATCAATGCTTCGTGCCGCAGGTTGCGGGGTAGCTATGGGCGGTGCTTTGGGTACGGTAAAAGCCGCTGCCGACTATGTTACAGCTACGGTGGACGAAGACGGGGTAAAGAAAGCGTTGTTACATCTTGGGGTTGTTTCTGAGTAATGTACGTTTTGCTATGACCAAATAAAAAAAAGTAGCCGACTGATTCATGATGAACCGGTCGGCTACTTTTTTTATCATTTCTCTTATTGGTAAAGACTTACCCGAAGCGGGAAAAATTAGTTTGCAGATTCAAATTCTTCAAGGAAACGAGTATCGTTCTCAGAGAACATACGCAAGTCTTTAACCTTGTATTTCAAGTTAGTGATACGTTCTACACCCATACCGAAAGCGTATCCGGTATAAACTTTGCTGTCAATTCCGTTGGCTTCGAGAACGGCAGGGTCTACCATACCACATCCCAAAATCTCAACCCATCCGGTGTATTTACAGAACGGACATCCTTCGCCACCGCAGATATCGCAGCTGATATCCATTTCTGCGCTAGGCTCAGTGAACGGGAAGTAAGACGGACGGAGACGAATCTTAGTTTCTGGACCGAACATTTCTTTTGCAAACTGCAACAATACCTGTTTCAAGTCGGTAAACGATACGTTCTTGTCAACATAAAGTCCTTCTACCTGATGGAAGAAGCAGTGTGCACGGTAGCTGATAGCTTCGTTACGGTAAACACGTCCCGGGCAGATAACGCGGATAGGCGGTTGGCTAACCTCCATAACACGGCTCTGTACAGACGATGTATGTGTACGCAGCAAGATGTCGGGATGACTTTCGATGAAAAAAGTATCTTGCATATCGCGTGCAGGATGATCTTCGGGGAAGTTCATTGAAGAGAACACATGCCAATCGTCTTCAACTTCAGGTCCGTCGGCAATGGTGAATCCCATACGGCTGAAAATGTTGATGATTTCGTTGCGCACGATGCTCAGCGGATGACGGGTTCCTAATTTAACGGGATAAGCGGTACGGGTTAAATCCAATTCTGCCGCTCCGTTATCTTGGCTGTCGAACGATTCTTTCAGTGCAGAAATGCGTTCTTGAATTTTGTTTTTCAGTTCGTTCAGCTTCATGCCGACTTCCTTTTTCTGTTCGGCGGGCACGTTTCTGAAATCGGCCATAAGTGCGTTGATGGCACCTTTTTTGCTCAAATACTTGATTCGCAAAGCTTCCAATTCCTCGGCGGTAGAGGCTTTAAGCTCATCGGCTTGCTTCAGCAATTCTTCTATTTTTGCTAACATATCTCAATTTATATTTCTTTCTCTGTTTGTTTTATTGACCGCAAAGGTACTGATTTTAACCGAATATCTATCTTTTCACCTAATAAAAAAGACAAGTCGGAAAGAAACCGCTGTTTTATGACCTATCGAAATGAAAAAAGAAGTATTTTTGCGATGATTTTTCATGAGGTACTAAACTAAAGATGAAACGAAGTTTTTTTGGGTGTTGTCTGCTTGTTTTGCTGATAGCATCTTGTGTTGGGGGTAAAAAGAAGGTTAATCCTTTTGAAAAGCTTACAGAAGAAATTGATTCTGTAAACATACATCATGACAGTGTAGCAATAGACACGTTGCCCCCGGTAGAAGAAATAATTCCGGCCACCGCCGACGAGTGCTTTGCCGATTTCTTCTATAATTTTGCGTCCGATTCGCGCTTTCAGCGTAAGCGAATCGTTTCTCCTATTTCTTCTTACAAGGGCGACAAGGTGATTCGTACAAAACGAGAGGACTGGGAATACGACCCGTTGTTCAGCCGTGACCAGTTTTATACGGTCATCTTCGATAAGGAAGCCGATATGGAGAAGGAGAAAGACCTCGATGTGCAGAGTGTTCAGGTAGACATGATTTATCTGAAGCCTCGTACGGTTAAGCGTTATTATTTTGAGAAGATAAAAGAAAGCTGGTATCTGGAGGCTGTGAACAAGGAGAAGCTTGCTCACGTAAAGTCGGATGCGAATATCGAAGATTTCTTTGATTTCTACGAACGCTTTTCTTCCGACAGTGTATTTCAGAAGAGTCGTTTGCAAGAGCCTTTGGCTTTCGTGACAATCGACCCCGAGGATGAGTTTCAAATATTAGAGGCTACGCTCGATGACGAGCAATGGTTTTCGTTCCGTCCGCCATTGTTGCAGGGTAAGCTAACCAATGTGCATTACGGACAGCGTGAGGAGGTAGACTCTAATTCTAAAATCATAGAGTTCAAGGGTTTTGGCAATGGATTTAGTAATACGTTGTATTTTGAGCGACGTAATGGCTTGTGGAAACTTGTAAAATTTGAAGATTTAAGCGATTGATATAACCAATAATAAGGATATGAAGGAATTATTCGATTACCCTCTTTTGCATCATAACACGTTTGGTATGGATGTAAAGGCGTCACGTTTTGTTGAATATGGCTCGGTAGAAGAGTTGCAAGACTTCTTGAAGTCTCGTCAAGGCGAGATGGGAAAATGGCTGCATATAGGCCGTGGAAGCAATTTGCTCTTTACTGGCGATTTTGACGGCGTGATATTGCATTCTGCCATTAAGGGTGTGTCGGTAGTGTGCGAAGATGAAAACACTCTCGATGTGCGTGTAGGTGCTGGTGTGGTATGGGATGATTTCGTGGCTTATGCGGTAGACCATCAATGGTATGGAGCCGAAAACTTGTCTCTTATTCCTGGTGAGGTAGGGGCTTCGGCTGTGCAGAACATCGGCGCGTATGGCGTTGAGGCGAAAGACTTGATAGTAAAGGTTGATACCGTAGAGGTTTCTACCGGATGTATTCGCAGTTTCTCTGCTGGTGAGTGTGAGTACAGCTATCGTCAGAGTATCTTCAAGAATCAGTTGAAGGGTAAGTATATAGTGACGCACGTTACGTATCGATTGAAAAAACAGCCCGACTGGAAGCTTGATTATGGAAATATCCGTGCGGAGCTGGAGAAAGAGGGGTGTGAACTTACTCTTGAAAACCTTCGTAACGCCATAGTGCGTATCCGACTTGAAAAATTGCCCGACCCTGAAGTGACAGGTAATGCCGGTAGTTTCTTTATGAATCCGGTAATATCGAGTGCTCAGTTCGATGCGCTTAAAGAGGCTTATCCTGATGTGCCTCATTATCCGGTTGGAGAAGGCTTGGTAAAAGTTCCTGCCGGTTGGATGATTGACCGTTGTGGCTGGAAAGGACGTAGCTTAGGACATGCGGGAGTTCATCCGCGTCAGGCATTGGTGCTTGTCAACTTGGGTGGAGCTACAGCCGCTGAAGTAATGAATTTGGCTGAAGCAGTGGTTAAATCGGTAAAAGACAAGTTCGGAATCGAAATTCATCCCGAGGTAAACTATATCCGCTAATTGCGCGTGCGTCTTTTTCTGTCGAAGAACCCTCTTATGCGGCGTAATATCTTTATTCCGGTCATGATACCGTCGTAGGCGGCTATGCCCATGTTTACATGTTGCATCAAGCCGTCTAATTTGTTTTTGCTTTCGTTCGGCGCAAATAAATCTTGCGCCAGGGTCTGTAAGCACTCTTTCGATTGCAGAATCTCTTTTCTCTTAGCTTGCTTTCGTGCTATTATATCTTCTAATGTGTATGTAACATTAGAGGGTTGTTTGGGTTGTTCAGTATTCATCATG
The DNA here is from genome assembly GCA_000434735.1 of Bacteroides sp. CAG:530. Lineage (GTDB taxonomy): Bacteria > Bacteroidota > Bacteroidia > Bacteroidales > Bacteroidaceae > Phocaeicola. Next base: position 3,653 of record FR881228.1, on the reverse strand, counting down.
GTAGCAGTGTGTTATTGTTGGTGATCTTCGAGGAATAATTTGGCCAAGAAGTTTACGGTGGGGCGGAAGATTAGTTTTTGGCGCATTTTATATACTATGAAAGCTGCTAATAACAGCGAAGCACCCACGATGGCGTAGCTTGCTGTAAGGCTATGTATGGTAGAATCGATAGCGTATATCAGCATGAATGACAAGTAAAACAACCCCATAGCTCCTAGAATGGCTATTACTAAAATCAGCATCAAGGTAGACAGCAGTATGGTAAGCTTGTGTACCAAGTCTAATTTTACGTATTCCCCTTGCAGTTGCAGATACTTTTTAGTTTCTTTAAAAAGTTCTTCCAGTGTATCAATGCTTTTGTCGTTTGCAAACATAGGATGAATTTATTCTTTATAAATAGGTAATGGGATAAATGAATAACAGGCGCGGATTACATACTTTGGGTTGTAGTCCGTGCCTGTCGGATGGAGGATAGTGTAAGATTATTCTGCATCTTTAACTTCAGCAGCAATCTGGTCTACCAAATCGTCCATTTCTGCGCGGTTTAGGCGGATGCCTTTTTCACGCAATAAATCAGCAATTTTTTTACGAGTGTCGGCTCCTTTTTCGGGAGCAAACAATACACCGGCAGCAGCACCTACTACTATACCACCTAAAAAAGCGGCTACTACATTTAATGCTTTCATAATGTCTTGTTTTTTATGTTATGCTTTCACAAAGCTATTAAAAATATCGAGTATTTCAATAATTTTTAATAGAAAAAAGGCTGTAAAATAGAAGATGTGTCGAGAATTAACAGAAATTAATAGTGTAGCGTGTTATAATATTGCTACTTTTGCACGTAATATATTTATATGAAATATAAACTTAAATAAATAAAGACAATATGAAGAAAATGATTGTTTTGGGAATGGGATTATGCGTAGCATTAGCATTCTCTTCATGTAAATCTAGCGAAAGTGCTTATAAAAAAGCGTACGAACAGGCTAAGCAACAAGAATTGGCAGACGCTACAACTAAAGCTGCTCCTGTAGAAACAGTAGCTCCTGTAGCTCCGGTTGCACCTGTAGCTCCTGCTGCGGATAATACTCCTGTACGTGAAGAAAAAGTACAGTTGGTATCTGGCGACGGACTTAAGGCATACAGCGTGGTATGCGGTAGCTTTGGCGTAAAGGCTAATGCTGACGGTTTGAAAACTAAGATGGATAATGATGGATACAATGCAAAGGTTGTTTACAATGCTGAAAAGAATATGTACCGTGTTATCGTAGAATCATTCGATTCTCGTAGCGAGGCTGCAAGAGCACGCGATGCTTTCAAGGCTAAATATCCTAACCGTCAGGATTTCCAGGGTGCTTGGTTGCTGTATAGCGTACACTAATTATATCATTTGATATATACATAATGTGGGGATGCGTCACTATTAGTGATGTGTCTCCACATTTCTTTTTGTCTGATTCTTCGTATTTTGTATTCTATTAGCATGAGAAAGAAAGTTGTGCAAAGGTCTATTCTTTCTTTTTTTATAACTTTGTCGCTCTAAAATGAATATGGTAAAAATGAAAAGAAGACTGATAACAACGGCAGTAGGTTTGGTTTTGTTTTTTGGCGCATTTGCGCAAGAAAAAGTAGTTTCTATCAAATATGGTGATATGGACCATTGGGTGACTCGTAAGATACACGAGTCGGGTATTATCGGTGGTAATACGAAATTGCTTTATGAACTGGGTCCTACGCAGGTAATAGATGGGAATGAAGCCTATATCAATAAAGGTGGTTCGCCTTGGGCTAATTCTAATGTAATGGCTAAAGTTGTAGGTATAGTTAAGACTAATACCAGCGTTTATCCAGAGAAGAGAGGGGATGGATATTGCGCAAAGTTGGAGACCCATATCGAAAAGGTGAAGGTGCTGGGCATGGTAAACATTACCGTGTTGGCTTCGGGTTCTCTGTTTTTGGGTGATATGAAGGAGCCTATTACCGGTACTAAAGATGGCGAAAAGGCGCTAAATGTAGGCGTTCCGTTTAATCAGCGTCCTAAAGCTGTGCGTTTTGACTATAAGGTTAAGATGTCTGGACAGCCAGACCGTATCAAGCAGAACGGTTTTAGCCGTAAGTCGGTGGTGAAAGGTCAGGATTGCGCTATTATGACCTGCGTGTTGCAAAAGCGTCATGAAGATAGCGAGGGTAATATTATAGCGAAACGAATAGGCACGGCTGTGGTGCGTTATAATAAGTCTACAGATTGGAAGAATAAGGCTACTTACGAGATTCATTATGGTGATATAAGTCGCACTAGCTATTACGACGCTGAGATAATGAGACTTGGAGTAGGTGATTATTATGCCCGTAACAGCAAAGGTAAAAGTGTAATGATAAAAGAGAACGGTTGGGCTGCAGCCGACGAGACTCCTACTCATATGATTCTTCAGTTTACGTCGAGTCTGGGTGGTGCGTTTATCGGATCGCCTGGAAATACATTCTGGGTTGATAATGTAGAGCTTGTATATTGATATATCTTGTAGGAAGAAATAATATCCGGTCCACTTGAGTGTTATGTCTGCGCATTTCATTCGGGTGGACCGGATTGTTTTATAGCTCGTCCATTTCTTCGCCAGAGCGTTCCATAATTCCAGCAGCCAGTCCGTCTGCGGTTTGTATGATGGTAACCAGAGGGTAGAGCATTTTGGCGGTGTCATAACAGCGTTGGTCTTCGTAGCTGTTCATGTTGATGCCCCAGGCGCCCATATGCCAACGTATGGCAAGCATTTCGGCATCGGTCATTTCTATGCCGTTGCACAGTAGTAAGATTACAGATTTCTCTCCGTGACCCATCGGGAAGTTCTTGTAAGATACCTTATATCCTTCATTGTCTTCCCATATTCCTAATGCGTTTTTCTTCTTCTTTACCGTGCGTTGGTATATATCCGCTTTGCATACATCGTGTAGCAGGCTGGCAATGATTACGCTGTCTCGTTCTACTTCTTTCTCCAACGTGGGTTCTATCTTCTTCATGCCCTCCCAAACGGCTAATGCGGCTTTGCATGTATTAATTGAGTGCAGTACTAATCCGCCTTCAGTATTCAGGTGATGTCCGGCTGAGGCCGGCGCTGTGAAGAATCCCATTTCTTCCAATCCCTCTATCACATCTTCTACTCCTTCGCGTTCTGTAGAGCGGAGTAACTCTATAAATTCTTCTTTGCAGTCTTTGATGTTGATATTCATATAGTTTGATATATTTAGTGTTATGTGCAAGTCGGGCTGAAGCCTTGCTTCAATATCCGAAGTGCAGCCTATTTTATATAAAGACAAAGATAGTGCAAATTGAGAACGGAACATAAAGCTTGCTTAAGTGTTTTACCAAAATGTGTTTTTATCTTCTGAAAAAATAGCGGTATATGTGGTGGTATGTTGGTCTTATATAGATGTAAATATACAGAGAAGGGCTGTCTTGCCTTAAAAAAGTATCCCAAGTCAGTCTTGGTAATGTTTGAAATTGGTTGCAGGTGTTCTGTCTGATTGGTCTTAGTACATTGCGTGATGTTTTTTATAAATTGTATCATATTGAATAATAGGTTGTTGTAAAATAATGTATAAATTTTATGCCATAATATTTGCGGGTTTAAGAAAAATACTCTACTTTTGCACTCGCA
>FR881227.1 GCA_000434735.1 Bacteroides sp. CAG:530 | reverse complement strand
TAGACAATGCTCATGCCGAGCGTACTAAAAAAAGGCCATCAATCCACAGGGACCGACAGCCTTTTCCTTATAAATTACACCTTACTGTATTCAATTAGCTCTTTCCAGATAGAAACGGTCAGAACCACTTTTTACATTATATTATAATGTGATATTCTCAGTCAGTGAATAACGTTTACCAGTCTCACTATCTACAAAATACCAATTGCTCCATACGCTGCCGTTCGCATCGAACGAAAGCTTCAATTCAAATGACATCTTCCGCAAGGCTGTAAACGGCATCATCCATTTGGCAAAGGATTATTACAAGCCACGTTTTGACACCGAACAGGTATCGGACATCAAGGATGCGCTTAACCTGTTCGGGGGCGATAGGCAATCGCACCGTACAGCTGGGGATTTCCTGAACCTCACAGCCAAGCAAAAGGGAGATTTGGATAGCCGGGAGCAAATCAAAGCCAAACGGGAAGTGGATAATGTGGTGGATGGGCATTACGACTATCAGCAAAAGAGGGGCTTCTCGATAAGAAGATAGCCCATAATGGCATACTCATGATGATAGTTGTAAGATTTTGACGTATAACCGAATAAAAAAGAGTAACTTTGTACATGAATTAAAGAAAAGTATGGCAAAGAATACAAACATACAAGTTGTTGAAAACTTGACGGATAATTTCTGTGGTTATGCAACATTGCTTCGTAAAATCAAGCAAAGAGTGCAGATTGCCCAGCAACGGGCAATTTATGCGGTCAATGAAGAGATGCTTCGGATGTATTGGGACATTGGTGGAATGCTACAGCAGAGCCAAGACACCGATGGCTGGGGCAAGAAGACATTGCAAAGGTTGTCCGTTGATTTGAAGAACGACTATTCCGAAATAAAGGGATTCTCTGTACGCAATATGCAGTGTATGATACAGTTCTTCAATGAATATAATCAAGAGCTTACGATGGTGAAAGATACTGATTCTTCAATTGCGCAACCAGTGGTTGCGCAATTAGGACAGTACAATTTCACTCTACCCATAAAACATTTGGGGTGGGCGCATAACCTTATACTTTTGCAGCAAGTCAAGGACATTCGCGCACGTTATTGGTACATGGTACAGAGCATTACCTCTCATTGGTCAAAACGCTATCTGCAAGAAGCCATCAAACTTGATGATTACGGTAAGCATGGAGCGTTGGCAAACAATTTCACTGAAACACTGCCTATACCGGAGGCAAACGATGTGAAATCAATGCTCAAAGACCCGTACATCTTTGATATGCTTACTTTCACAGAGCAATACAACGAGCGTGATGTGGAAATCGGTTTGGTCAATCATGTTGAGAAATTCCTCGTGGAAATGGGTGCAGGCTTTGCTTTTATGGGGCGGCAATACCATATTGAGGTTTCGGGGGATGATTACTACATTGACATCTTGATGTACAATGCTTTTTTACACCGCTATCTGGTGATTGAGTTGAAAGATACGGAGTTCATGCCGGAATATATTGGCAAGTTGAACTTCTACTGTTCTGCGGTAGATGATATTCTTTGCCGTGAAGGAGATAATAGAACCATCGGACTGCTGCTCTGCAAGACGAAAGACCGCATCAAGGCTGAATACGCCCTGCGTGATATTCAGAAGCCTATCGGAATCTCCGATTATGAATTGGGACAAGCCTTGCCCAAAGACTTCCGAGGCAGTTTGCCAACTATCGAAGAGATTGAAAAAGAATTGGAAGCAGATAATCAATGAATATAAACTATCTTAATACATATAGGATATGGGCTTAGACATATATGCAGGAAAATTGACTCGCTACTACAGTCGTAACTGGAAAACCATCGTACAACAATTAGCAGAAGAAAACGGACAGAAATGCGTAATGACTGACGGTTGTGGAACTGAAATAAAACCCATAGAAGATAATGCAGAAATTGTGCAAATTCAAGAAGCTGTCATTGAGTGGGCAAATAGTATTGCAGCGAACATAGACCCGCCATTTCCCACACCTTTATGGGACGAAACAGCGGAAAGCGACTATTATACCGATAAACCCGATTGGGAAGCTTTCGGTGCGTTGGTGATGTTGCAGGCTTGCCACTTCCTGAACCTCCCTCTACCAGAGTATGTAGAAAGCGGTTGGAATGCCTTTGAAGATTCAACAGTCAAAGAAGCAATGTCAAAGAAAATAGCCAACTCTTTGCTTTCTGATGTAGCTCTTTGGCTACCAATTCCAGACAACGCTATTTTCGTAACAACATATCCTACAGGCAATGAAGGCTCAATCTCCACGGTTTCACTCTTAAAACAGGAATTGGAAGAACTGAACCGACAAATTTGGAAAGCTGATGAAGCCACCATCCTTTCCTGGAGAAACGACAAATACTATGTCCCGATAAAACAAAAAGAACCTAAACGCATTTTTGGTTTCATTCGCCGGGCGAACAAAACACAAAAAGAGAAATACCGCACCAAAGAACTGGCACAATGTGCCTATTCAATGTTGTATCAGGCAGTCTGTTTTGCCGAAGAACATCAAGTTCCGATATTATTGGATTATTAAAATCATTTCATAGCAAAAGTTGAATCAATAAAATACCAATATAAGGATTTAAAATTTTACTTATTTTCCTTATAAAACGATTATAGATATAATTATGAAAACTAAGAATCCTATTTTTCTCCTGATAGTCGCCCTCCTCACTCTCGTTACCTTCACATCTTGCAACAAAGATGATGATGGCAGAAAAATAACAGACTATCAGGAACTCACTGTTACAGTCGCCTCCACGAAACTCCCCGGAGTGGTGACCTCTTGCGGTAATAATACCATGACCGATGTATATGCGGTTAAAACCGAAAACTCTAATGAGTGGGAAGCCCTCGGTTCGATAGGTAATTTTGACTACGAAGAAGGCAACGAGTACCAACTTCGCATCAGCAAGACCAGCTACCTTGACCACGAAATGGGCGAACCAGCATGGACTGAATACGAACTTTTAGAAATTCTCTCGAAAGAGCGCAAAGAATATGAGAACCTTCCGCAGCACTTCATCCCCAACTGGTACTTTGAGAAATACTGCGGCAAGATAAATCCCAACTTTACTTATGCTATTCAGGCTAACAACAAGACCGCCATCGAAAATGATTTGAAAACTGATGATGCCTACAAATTTGGAGGCTTACAAGTCTATATAGCTCTATCTCCCGGCAAATGGTTCATCCTTGACTCGGATATGAAAACTCAAAAGCGAGGCATCCTAATCAGAAAAAATATAAACTCAGAAGAATTGCCCGACTCATACAAACTGCTTCTCCCCGGCCATCAGATAATAGGCTGTCAGCAATTCGATTTCATAGACAACGACTCCGAAACTCCGGAAATGCAATACATTGCTTTTGTATACGAAAAGCCATCCGGCAGGTCCATTGCCCAGAAAAACTTCGGTATCCTCCTATATAAAGACCTCACTGCCTATTATCAAATACCCCGAAGCTGACATTGCAACAGTTGTCATCCGCTACGAACTTGACTCAACAATCAACTATCAATTAGAATAACCGTTACACAAAATTATAAGCTAAATATGTTTTACGTTATATTCAAATAAACAACTTATGAACATCATAATAATCGGAGCAACTTCAGGCATAGGTAAGGAATTGTGGAAACTTTATGCCATAGAAGATAATCACGTAGTGATATTGGGACGGAGAAAGCACCTTCTTGAACAAATGTATCAAGAGCGTGCAAATAATACGTCAATTTACGAAATGGATATAACCGATACCGAGAGTGCGGCCAAATGTATAGACGAAATCTTTAAGGAACTTCAAAAGAAGACTTGGCGATTGTCTGTGCAGGAACAGGAGATATAAACACTGAATTGCTATTTGAAAAAGAGTTAGGAGCTATCCGCACTAATGTCGTGGGATGGACTGCTGCTGTTGATTGCATTTACAATCATTTTAAGCAACAAGACAAAGGACATTTAGTCACGATTACCTCAATAGGTGGACTTGCAGGAGAACCTGCTGCGCCAGCTTATTCTGCAACCAAAGCATATCAAATCAATTATACGCAGGCTCTTCGCAAAAAATCAAAAAAGACAGGTATATGTGTGACGGAAATACGTCCGGGATTGGTTGATACTGATATGGCAAAGGGAGAAGGTCTGTTTTGGGTTATGCCACCGGAAAAGGTTGCCAAACAAATTACGGAAGCGATTGCTCGTAAGAGATCAAAGGTAGTGGTAACCAAAAGATGGCGCATCATATCATTTTTGCTCAAACATCTCTAATAATGCAGCCGTTTTATCCCCTTAAGTCGGATGCAAAGGTAGCCAGCCTCATTGAATATGGAAAGGTCAAGCGATAATCGTTTGGAGCAGTTTCTTCCTCCTGCGGAGAGTAAACATCCCCAAAACCTTTCCTCATTCATCGGCTTGGCTTAATACAGCATCCGGCAACGGAGACAAACGACTGACGAAATAATAGAAATATCAACTCAAACAAGAGTTCTTGATTTGAGAGCCATTAATTTTTATTTTAGAGAGGACGAATTTTAGTCGAAAAAAATAGGGCAATCGGAAGACTGCACTCCTTCCAAAATAATAGATTTCATTTTCCCATTCCCTCGCCTCCTTTCTGCATAGTTGGTTTTGATGCATTGCTATACGGCACATAAAATGAATTTACAAATGGTAATGGAGTGAACGAATATCCGACAAAATATCGTACCTTTGCAGAGGCTTAGGGGTAAGCTCAAATAGAAGTGGAATAACGGAAAGAAAATAGCACTGAAAAGAGAAGAAAATGCCCAAATTGCCACTCCAACCGAGTTAAGAAACAATAAAAGCGTTAAATCTTCACCCTTTAGAATGTACCATTAAAGTTTACGACCATATTTCTGACTTATTACTCACAAACTATTGAGAAATAACTGGTTGCAAATACGGGGAGTATTTTATAAACAGTACGTAATATGCGCATATAAAAAGATGTAGTATTGCGCAACAATCCCCTACTGCGCAAAGCCGCCTCATACAATTCCATCAATTCCGAGTCAATCATTTCAAAACTCATGTCTCTACCTTCTCTGAAAATCATAAAACTATTAAGTGTAGCCTGATAAGTTTCACTGGAACGGATTTTACCAAGTTTCCTTTTGTGCTGAACCAATGAATGTATAAAAGCAAATACGCTCAAACCATTAGGAATAGTAGGAAATAACATACAAAACATTTCATCTACATTACATTGCATATTACTTTTTTCCAATTCAGCGGCTGCCTTTTTCAATCGCAACATTTCCCATTCAATATTTGTTTTCAGATAATTCAGATGAGTATAACGTGGAGAAACAGAAGATGGAAGTATAACACTATCGGTATTATCATCCCATTCATTGTTGAATATTAAATAATCAGTTTTAATTCTACGAACCTTACGCTGATAAATCATTTGAATAAAAAGCGAACCTTCTTTATTTGGATTTACTGACGGTCTAAATTTTAACTTAAAGGATATTCTATTCATTTGTATTTGTTTTCACTATTGCCCGGAGAGATTTTACTACAGCGTAAGCTGTCTAAGACCTTCACCCTCCGGAACATTTACAGCGAGGCCTGTCATTACAATGAATTAAACAAATCTGACCAAACAATTACGGAGGTGGGCAAAAATGAGAAATGGAGAATATTGATTTATAATCTACTTGTTTACGTTGCATAACGCAAATCTATATATAAATCACAATTCACATGCCAATGCTTTAAGGAATTGTACGAAAAGATAGTGTGTTTGTTTACATCCTCAATGAGAAAGATGAGAATTTCACCACTATAGTGACGAAAAGTGGTAATTTTACCACTTTTTGATAATAGAACCATGATCAACCGCACTTAACAAGGCATCTTTAGTGACGAAAAGTGGTAATCTTACCACTTTTTGATAATA
>FR881226.1:2044-21274 GCA_000434735.1 Bacteroides sp. CAG:530 | reverse complement strand
TATTTTTGTCTACTTTCTCAAATTTTTGTTTTCCAAAGCTATAGCTAAATCGCAACATGACTTTACGACTTTCTCCGTATCCCCAAGATGAGAGATTCAAAGCATCTTTTATGCCATAACTATCCCAACGTTCGGTATGGAAGACATCTGTCATTAGCAATGACAGACGCATACGTCCGTCGTGCCAACTCTTGCTAAGGTCTATATCCATACTTCCAATCGGTCTGCTGACCTCATAGCTACCACCCTGACGTTTTGAATAGTATCGTCCAGATATCTCAAGATTTATGCCAAGTGGAAGTAGAACACTATTAGACGCCGATAAGAAACAAGACGGACGCTTGTATTCATGTTTGTATGTTTCATAATCTAATTTATTCATGAAGTAGTAGAATCCCGCGGTTGCAGACAACTCCCACCACGGAGTAAGACGTTTTGAAAAAACGGCATCAAATCCTACCTGTTGTTGTGTTCCTATATTTTTCGTTGTCATGATGGTCTTATTGTTTCCATATACATCTGTAAGTGATGTAAAATAGTCATCGAGTTTGTTATAATAGAGATTCAAAGACAGATTACTCCATGTATATGACAGCATAATCTTATTGCTTACCTGAGGTTTAAGAAACGGATTACCTTTCCAATAAGACAATTCATCAAGCAAATATTCAAATGGATTTAGATCCTCATACCGTGGTTTATCTTGTCTTCTACTGTATAGCAATGCTATCTTGTTCTTATCGTTAATGGTATATGATGCACTCAGGTTAGGGAATAATCGGAAATGGTTCTGGCTGTTTGTCTCCGCATCTTGACTAGTCTGCGAATTGAGTTTGTTATAGGTGTACATATACTCCATACGCAATCCTGCACTCAATTCCAATTTATCCCACGTATAAGTGTATTGCGCATAGGCTTCAAGGTTTTTCTCTTTGTAGCAGAAACTATTTGAACGCTGTGTGTCTATATCCCCGTTCTTCTTAAAAATAAATGTGTTATCACTCTTTATGAGTGTTGTCTTGATACCTGCAAGGATTTCATTCTGGGCATTCGGGGTGAATTTAAAGTCTGACAAAAGCGCATAGATATCAATGTCTTTGTCTGGTTCTGAATAGAAGAAATCAGAACGTAATGGCGTATTGTCTACCGAGTAATACTCATTAGGCTGCTCACACCTGGCTTTGCCATCAAAGTGCGTCCAGTCAGCCGAAAATGAAAATTGCGCCTTTGATGATGGCTGATACAAATAATTCACGCTGTTGTTGTATTGAAGATTCTTCTGCTCTACATAATTATTGCGTGCCTTAAGGATATTGTCAAGCTGGTTTGTTCCTTGATATATCTGAGTTATTGTCTGAGTCTCTCCGGGGCCTGCAAGCAAATTTACGGTACTGTTGATGAAAAGTTTATTCTTTTGATTGAGCAACCAAGAAAAGTCCATTCCTACCGAATAAGTATTGCGTTTGTCGGTATCTGACGTTTCTGATATGTTTTTATCTCCATTCTGAACTTTTTCGTAACCATAATTCATAGAATGGTATCCCAAGCTATGATTATAGTTCAGGCCTAATTGCCATTTATTTGTATTATAAGACAAAGCGATATCAGAATTTTGTTTCACATTTTTCAAAGCGATATCAGAATTTTTTTTCACATTTTTCCAATAGCCAATACCATGTGATGTAGTTACAAAAAAGCCAGACTTTTCAGATGCTTTCAGGATAATGTTTATGATACCGCCTGCACCCTCAGAACCAAAACTTGCATTAGGATTATGAGATATTTCTATTCGTGATATTTTTTCGGAAGACATAGAACGGAGGTAAGTTGACAGCTCATCTCCCTGCAACATGAGTTTTCTACCGTTAACATATATAGCTGTTCCTCCAAGTGAAGCCAAAGAAATGCCACCTTTATTGTTTACAGAAATACCAGGAGAATGCTTAAGTACATCTAAAGCGTTTCCTATATCGGTAAGATATGATTGGGCAATATCAATCTGAATCTTTCCGTTTGACGAAGTTGTCATAGGACGAGATTTTCGTGCTGTTACCACTATATCTTGCAACGAAATCTCATCTGGCTCCAACCTAATATCTGGAAGTGTCAGTGGACCTTCAATAGAAATATTCTTCTTAATCTCCTTATATCCCAATGTCCGTACGCACAGAAGAAACTCGCCTTTGTGTACGGGGAAACAGAATTTTCCATCACTATCTGTTATCGTAGTTTCTATCAAGACATTGTCTGGCAAAGACGCCAGCATTACTACAGCTGCATCAAGCCCCTGTTCTTGCTCATCCAATATTCTACCTACTATGCTGTCTTGAGCATTCACAAACATGGCATAGCTTATTCCTATAAAAGATAAAAGTATCTTCACAAAATAATTTCTCATAGCAGTCAACATTTAATAGTGATGTATCAATTCCAATAATCACCAAAGACAAAGATATTGAAAGATTTGAATTTCAGATTTATAATGTAAGTTTTTTTTGATTTATTAATAACTAAGAACAAGCCAAATCAATAGATAAGAGCAAATATCATCGACACTTTCTACGAGCCGGAGTACAGAGAGCGGCTACAGGCATTGCTTGAAGATATTTTCAACCCCGACATTCCTTTCTGCCAAACAGAAGAAGAGGACAAATGTACCTACTGCGATTACTGCAAATTATGCAGAAAGTAGGTTGAAGCCGGGCTGTAAGTTACCGTATGGTTTTAGATTACGGTAAAATAGGTATACATAAAAAACAAGCTATAAAAGCAGCGAAAAGAATGCGATGTTACAACCTGCAATATGCGAATTGCAAGTTGTAACATCGCATTCTTTTCATTTTTTCTCGTATTCTTTTTTTCGTAACTCGCATATCGTTTCTCACCCCCTCCCAAAACACCTCTGAGGGCTATTTTGATAATAGCAACTCGCGTTTAATTCGCAGATGGGCAAAAACGGTTTTACTGAATTAGAGTAAAAGTATATAACATGGTAGTGTGCTGTGTAATGTGTTCAGCTCTAGGTTAAGCAGAGAACTAGAGACATATACTACTAAACTACAGATATTATAAAAAGAAGTAGAATATTTGGTTTTATGTGTCGAAAAGTGTAGCTTTGCGATAGTATCATGTGTCAGAAAGTGTAATATTTCACTATATACATATGTCGAAAAGTGTAAGCATCAGGCATTTTTATGTGTCGAAAAGTGTAAAGCCATGAAAAGAAAGATATATACCCAGCTTATAAGCTGGAAGAACCAAGAGCGTCATAAGCCATTAATCCTTAACGGAGTAAGACAATGCGGAAAGACTTATATCCTAAAAGAATTCGGTCGGAAAGAATTTGAAAATCTCGCCTATATAAGTTGTGATAGAAATGAGAATCTGCATGCTATCTATTCAGGCGACTTTGATACTTCAAGAATTATTAGAGGATTAAGTGCTTTGACTGGAGTTGATATAATACCAGGCAAAACGCTTATATTCCTAGATGAAGTACAAGCGTTTCCACAGGCATTAGAAGCCTTGAAGTATTTTTGCGAAGACGCTCCAGAATATCACATCGTTGTGGCAGGTTCTCTGTTGGGTGTTGCCCTGCACGCAGGAGTATCCTTTCCTGTAGGCAAGGTACAAACAATGCGTTTATTCCCTATGGATTTTGAAGAATTCCTTATGGCGATGGGAGAAGACCAACTACTCAAATTGATGCACAGCGAGGACTACGAGTTAATGAATGCGTTTCACGAAAAGCTGAAAGACTATCTACGCCAATACTATTACGTTGGTGGAATGCCTGAAGTAGTGAAATCGTATGTAGAAAACAAATTGCTAAACCAAGTACGTACTATTCAGAACGAAATTCTATCTAACTATGCCAGCGACTTCTCCAAGCACGCTCCAACACAAGAAGTTCCACGCATCGATATGGTATGGCAATCTATCCTCGGCCAGCTATCGAAAGAAAATAAAAAGTTCGTCTATGGAGTGTTGAAAAAAGGCGGCAGAGCCAAAGAATTTGAATTAGCAATACAATGGCTAGTAGATGCCGGATTAGTGTATAAGATAACTAAAGTAACAAAGCCAGAGTTGCCGCTGAAGTTTTATGAAGACTTGTCGGCATTCAAACTATATCTATGCGATTGCGGACTGATGGGGGCAATGGCTGATACAGCCGCAAAGGATGTTCTGCTTGGCGATAACGTTTTTACGGAATATAAAGGAGCGTTCACAGAACAGTATGTACTTCAACAGTTACTGGCATCAGGCATCACTCATATATATTACTACAGTTCGGACACATCTCGCATGGAGATGGACTTTCTACTCCAAAGAGACGGTGCTCTACTACCAATAGAAGTAAAGGCAGGCACAAGTATCAAAGCAAACTCGCTGCATAATTTCCTCATGGAACATACAGACATATCTGCCATACGTTACTCCATGCTGCCATACCGCAAACAAGAGAACATCACCAACATACCACTTTACGGAGTATTTCTGCAAGCTTTGAAATGGCAGGAATCGGGAAAGTAACATTATGGTAATTAAGTGATAGCCAAGCCAACATTGAGAAACAATAAGATAAAGAGTCCTACTGGAGCATAGGTTTGTAACTTATGTTCAGTAGGACTCTCATTTATTTATTACCATGTGATAATTTTATCGACAATATCTTGCTGTTCGCTTGCCGTCCTTCTAAGGTATATGCGAGTCGTTTCAATACTCTCATGCCCCATCAAGTCAGCTAAAAGAGATATATCATTGAACTTTTCCAAGAAATTCTTGGCATACCTATGACGGAAAGAATGTGGATATATAACTTTTTGGTTTAGACCATATCTTACTGCAATGTTCTTCAACTGTTGAGCAATGCCACGTGTAGTTATTCTCTCGCCAAAACGATTAAGGAACAAATATCCGCTATCCCTCTCTTTTTTATTTAGCCACACCAATGTTTCCTCACGAAGTTTCTTTGGAATAAACAAGCGTCTTATCTTTCCGCCCTTTGTGTAAATATCATAATAACCGATATTTACATGCTCAATCTTCAGTTGAACAAGTTCACTAACTCTGGCACCTGTTGCAGCAAGAAAACGTACAACAAAGTACCATTCCATATTATTCTCCTTCCTCAACTTATTCTTCAAGAATGTATAATCAGCATTACTGATTACATTCTCCAGATAGGTTCGTTGCTGAACTTTAACGGATTTAAGACGTAGTTTTGGTTTATGAATAAACTCCAGATACCTATTCAAAGCCTGAATGCGAAGATTCACTGTCTTTGGTTTAAACGTCTCAATTAGATAGGTTTTGTAGAGCAACAGCTCTTTCTTTGTCAATTCCTTATGTCGGGAATTGAAATCGTTCACAGCATAAATATATGCCGAAACGGTGTTCTTTGCCATGTTAGAATTAACAAGGAACTCTTTGAACTTTTCTACCATAATAAAATGATTTAATTCTTGGGACTATTCCCATTACTATATATCATGGAGAGGTGTTCGTGTGGTTCATATTATAGGAACATGTTACAAAGATAAAAATTTATACTGACAAACCACCCTGATTCAATATTTTTGAAAAGTAAGGCTACACTTCAACAACAAAACACAAAAAAGACGCCGCATAATTTCAACTAACGCATCATAGCGATGCAATTGAAATTATGCGGCGTCTTTTTATACGAATGTTCGGCAGAGAATCTGAATCTGTGCCGAACACTTCGTTTATAAGCCTATATTACTTTTCTTTCTTAGTGGTTGTCTTCTTTGCAGCGGGCTTCTTTGCAGCAGGTTTCTTGCCTTCTGCTTTCTTCAACTCGCCTTGCAATTTTTCAACTTCTTCTGTAAGCTGAGTCAATTCTTCGCCCTGGTTCTTGATAGTAGTAAGCAGAGAACCGAGTTCTTCGTTATCCATATCTACTGGATACATTGCATTTACTCTTCCCAAGAAGTCGCCCAAGATGTTCATATAGTTAGTGAAAGCATCGTACGGAGAATCATAGATACCTCTGTTAAAGCCAACTCCTGTTTCCTTAGTAGTCATGAAACGGAAGTTGTTACTTGCCTGCAGATAGTACCAGTCTTGCTTGATACGACGGTCTGTGCAAATATGAACACGTTCTGCTACGCTGTACAACTTATTGAATGCTTCGCGCTGCAATACGTTTCCTAACCACGGACTGATATCGCGTTCTTCGTCTACCCATGACATAGGATAAGGAACGTCTACCATATCTACAGATTTCAGCTTGGTAACAAGTTCTGAAGGAGTAGAGAATGTAACGCCTCTCTGTTTTGCACATGCCGGCAATGCCTTGATGAATTCAAGGATGTTAGACGACAACGGCTGAGACATACCGATAGAAGACAACTCCATAAAGATATTGATAACCTGCTCGTTTTCTGGCATTGATGCAATCCAGTCGATATACTTATCGGCAAACAACGGATATTCGCTCCATTCTGAGTTAGAGAAACGCAAGCTGATATCATCCGACAACTTAAAGTCGCGCATCAACAATTTCAAGTCAGGGTTTTCAGCGCAGTGGTACAAGTAGTGCGGGCTCTTCCATCCCAACACGTGCTTAGCACCTTCTACCAACATACCCTTAAATCCCATGCTTGCTACCATGCCACCAATTTCATTATCGTAAATCAAACTTGAGTTACGGAAAATCTTTGGATCCTGTCCGAAGTAATCTTTAACCTTCTTGCGCATGTTTTCTACATCTTCGCGGAAGCAATCTTCGTTAGCCAATGAAGACAAGCCGTGAGAATATGGTTCGCAAATAAATTCGCAGCAACCGGTAGCGTTCAACTCGTGCAACAATTCGATAACAGCCGGAGCGTGGATTTCGAGTTGCTCTAATGCAACACCCGAAATAGACAAAGCTACCTTAAACGCACCTCCGTTATTCTTAGCCATGTCAATCAATGTATTGAGCACGGGGATGTAAGAGCGTTCAGCTACCTCGTTAATACCCTGTTCGTTGGCATAATCATCATAATAATAGTGATCGGAGCCTATTTCGAAGAAACGATAACGTTTCAAATGAGTAATCTGATGTATTTCAAAGTAAAGACAGATTGTTTTCATATATATCAGTTATTTTATTATTTACCATAATTGTTTAATACCTGCTCATAAAGGTTACGTATCTTCACGCCTACCTTTTCCCATACTATACCATCGACCTCTTTCTTGCCTTCATCGCGCAAGTATTCATAGAGTGCCGGATATGTACAGATAGCATGAATGGCGTCGGCCATAGCGTGAATATCCCAATAGTCTGTTTTGATACATTTATCAAGGATTTCAGCACAACCAGACTGCTTAGATATAATCGTAGGAACGCTGCACTGCATTGCTTCCAACGGAGAAATACCGAACGGCTCTGATACTGACGGCATGATATACACGTCACTGGCCTTCAATACTTCGTATACCTGCTTACCTTTCATGAATCCCGGGAAATGGAAGCGGTCGGCTATTCCTCGTTCGGCAGCCAAACGAATCATGGCATTCATCATATCTCCGCTACCAGCCATTACGAAACGTATATTACGTGTACGCTTAAGCACCATTGCCGCAGCTTCTACAAAGTATTCAGGTCCCTTCTGCATGGTGATACGTCCTAAGAAAGTAACGATCTTTTCTTTCGGGTTTTTACGCGGAACGATGTCTTGTATCTCTTGTGGCAATGGAGATACGGCATTGTGCATGGTAAATACCTTGCGCGGGTCTTGATAATACTTATTGATAACTGTTTGACGTGTAAGCTCGCTCACGCACATAATGCAATCGGCGTGGTCCATACCGTTCTTCTCGATAGAGTAAACTGTAGGATTTACATTACCGCGGCTACGGTCGAAGTCGGTAGCGTGTACGTGGATAACCAGAGGTTTGCCAGATACCTGCTTAGCGTGAATACCTGCCGGATAAGTCAACCAGTCGTGAGAGTGAATGATATCAAACTGCTGCTGACGTGCTACTACACCTGCTACAATAGAATAATTGTTGATTTCTTCATGAAGGTTATCAGGGTAACGGCCCGAGAATTCCATACAACCCAAATCATTGGTGTGCATGTAATTGAAATCGGCATAGATATGATCGCGCAAATCGAAATAGAGCTGAGGATCCATCAATTTACCGATGCGGCTGTTTACATAGTCCCACTGAACGTCGCGCCATACGATAGGCACATTGTTCATACCGATAATCTTCATAAAACTCTGATCTTCGTCGCCCCAAGGTTTCGGAAGACAGAATGTTATCTCCATATCTGGCTGCTGAGCCAAACCTTTAGTAAGTCCGTAACTAGCAGTACCTAATCCTCCTAGGATATGAGGAGGAAATTCCCATCCAAACATTAAAACTTTCATAGTACTTCCTCCTGTTTATTGATTGTCATATTTATCCAAAAGGTGGATTGTTCTTAAAATCTGTGCAACATTCATTGCGAATGATATGGCACCTCTGCCCGTAAACGGAGGGTTACCGTCGAACAGTTCAGGAATAGTACCCAAGCAATGCAAGGTCATTTCGTCTTCGTAGCTAATCATCTGTCTTTCTACGAACGAGAATGCGCTGCGCTTGTATATACGAAGATATGCTTCAAGGTAGAATCCTTCGAGCCAAGGCCATGCTGTACCCTGATGGTAAGCGTAGTCGCGCTGCAACTGAGGTCCTACGTAGTTAGGATTATAACCACCGCTCTTAGGACTCAATGAACGCAAGCCTTTAGGAGTAAGCAATTCTTTAGTCACGATATCGACAACTCCCTTCTTCTGTTTAGCATCAAGCGGAGAGTAATCGAACGCTGCGACGAAAATCATGTTAGGACGTACACTCCAGTCCATCATATTGCCGTCGGCTACATAGTCGAGCAAATATCCGTATTCATTGAGGAATGTTTCAACGAATGCCTTGCCTGCCTTGTCGGCTACTTCAGACAAACGAGCACTGAATTCAGCGTCGCCGTTTTCGCCGAGCAATTCGCCTACAAAGCGAAGAGCGTTATACCATAAAGTATTAAATTCTACGATATATCCTGTACGCGGAGTAACTGGGCGACCGTTTACTGTAGCGTTCATCCATGTAATGGCTTTATTACGGCCTTCAGAATAAACCAATCCGTTTTCGCGAACCTGCAAGTTAGGATGTTTTCCGCTTACCAAATAATCCATTATATCTTTAAGAAGTTGACCGTATTTTTCGAAAGCGTCTTTTCTTGAAACTTCTTTAGCGAACTGCTGGATAGTCCAAACTGCCCATAAGAGCACATCGGGATGTTCTATTTCGTAGATTTTCAAGTCTGAAGATTCGCCCTTCATGAAAGCATAGATAGCTTTAACGGCTGTAGACATCACTAAGTCGAACTTATCAGTCTCGCCTGTAGCAAGCATCAAGCCCGGCAGAGAGATGAACATATCGCGAGCGCGACATTTAAACCAAGGATAACCGGCCAAAATGTAATATTCACCATCTTGTTTGTTAAGGAACTGATGAGCCGCATTTACCAAGCAGTTTTTAAAATTGTTACGAGGAACACGTCTTGCAGCTTCTTCTTCGAACAACTGATTAAGATTATCAGTTAAGATTTCAGATACACCGGCAGAGAATACGATAGGTTTTTCTTTTGTGATTTCTAATTCAAAATATCCCGGTACGTAGAGGTCTTCATTAAAGTCATATCCTCTTTCTTGCTCTTTAGGATATTCAATGCCTCTATACCAGTCTGGAACAAAATGGAAATCATTTTTTTCGCTGAGCTGCATAAATAATTCGGGATATCCCGGATACATGCAAGTCTTGATACCGTTTCTTACAACATCATAGTGGCGGCTAGCTTGAGAATTTTCGTGAGTATACTGGCGTACACTACGGAATGCCAAATACGGACGGAAACGAAGAGTTGTTGTAGAATGAGCTTGCAACAATGTGTATCGAATCAAGATTCTATTTTCATGATGTACGAACAACGTTTCTTTTTTCAGCACAACACCACCTACACGGTAGATAGTAGTAGGCAATTTATCGCACTCATACTCGCGGATATATTTATGTCCTCTCGGGCTGAAGTTGTCACCATGATACTTATGGACACCCATATTAAATTCGGCTCCATGCTGTATCACAGTTTCATCAAGTGAAGACAACAATACATGGTTGTCGTCATCCATCTCTGGGATTGGAATAACCAACAAACCATGGTATTTGCGAGTATTACAATCCACAATTGTGGAACAATGGTACGCTCCCGATCGATTTGTACGAAGAATTTCTCTCGGAACAGCCTCTTCCAAATTCGTCATCAGCGTTTTGTCAAATCGTAAATAACTCATAGCTGTTATATTAAGGTTTTTATTAATAATATTCAATAAATGTTATTTTGTTTTCACCTCAAAATTAATAATTAAATAAACAAAGAAAAATTTATTGCCTCTTTTTTTCATTTTTTACTCCCAAAAAGCCCTAAAGCACAATTTATATGTTCAAAAACATGTCATAGAGCATTATTTTTTACTATGTGAATGAATTAATGCGATAAGTTTTCGGTACTGCTGCAAAAGTTTTTCGGCACGATTACAGAAGCGCTCTGATATTTATGCGGAAATGTTAACGCAAAACGCACAAAAAAAGCATCCGGAAATGGTAACAAATCCGGATGCTTTTCTATAAAGATTTCAATTATTTATTCTTGAATCAGTCTATCATGTCGAATCCACAGTAAGGAACCAATGCCTTAGGAATGCGGATTCCGTTTTCTGTCTGGTTATTTTCGAGCAACGCTGCTACTATACGCGGCAAAGCCAAAGCAGAACCATTCAATGTATGACAAAGTTCAGTCTTCTTGTCAGCGTTACGATAACGGCATTTCAGACGGTTAGCCTGATAAGTGTCGAAGTTAGAAACTGAGCTGACTTCCAACCAACGCTTCTGAGCTTCTGAATAAACTTCGAAGTCGAAGCAAAGGGCAGCTGTGAAACTCATATCGCCACCGCACAAACGAAGGATACGATACGGCAATTCAAGTTTCTGAAGCAAGCATTCTACATGATCAAGCATTTCCTTATGTGACTGCTTAGAATGTTCGGGCTTATCAATGCGAACCAATTCTACCTTAGAGAATTCGTGCAAACGGTTCAAACCACGTACGTCTTTTCCGTAAGAACCTGCTTCGCGGCGGAAACACTGAGTGTATGCGCAGTTCTTAATAGGCAACTGCTTTTCGTCCAAGATAACATCGCGGTAGATATTAGTAACAGGAACTTCGGCAGTAGGAATCAAGTACAAGTCATCGAGGTTGCAATGATACATCTGTCCTTCTTTATCAGGAAGCTGACCTGTACCGTAACCTGAAGCAGCATTAACTACTGTAGGAGGCATAACTTCTTCATAACCTGAAGCACGAGCCTCATCGAGGAAGAAATTAATCAACGCTCTCTGCAAGCGTGCACCTTTACCTTTATATACAGGGAAACCTGCGCCTGTAATCTTAACACCCAGGTCAAAATCAATCAAATCATATTTCTTGGCCAATTCCCAGTGAGGCAAAGCGTTTTTAGGAAGTTCTGTTTCCATTCCTCCCATCTTAACAACCTCGTTATCTTCTGCGCCAACGCCTTCGGGTACTTCATCGTAAGGCACGTTAGGCACAGTATAAAGGATAGCCTGAGTTTCTTCGGCAGCCTTATCCATTTCAGCCTGCAGACTCTTGCTAGCTTCCTTGATTTCTGCTACACGAGCCTTAGCTGCTTCGGCTTCTTCTTTCTTGCCTTCTTTCATCAGCATACCGATAGTCTTCGACGTAGCGTTAACTTCTGCCAGGTTCTTGTCAAGCTGACCCTGAGCGTTGCGTCTCTTACTATCAAGCTGCAAAACTTGTTCTATTGTTTCTTTTGCATTTGCAAAATGCTTCTTTTCCAATCCACGAATCACCTTCTCGGTATCATCTGTAATTTGTTTAATTGTAAGCATATCTTAGTTTTTTTAACGTCTTTATTCTTTCAAAATTGCTGCAAAGATATTCTTTTATTAAAACAAATAAAAGAATAACATAATTAATCTTACAGGATGCTCTGACGAATGCGCACCAATTTCACCAAAAGATCCTCAAGTAAATCGAGCTTCAGCATATTGGCGCCATCGCTCTTGGCTACCGACGGCTCTTCGTGGGTTTCCATAAACAATCCGTCAACACCTACCGCTACTCCGGCTTTAGCCACTGTTTCAATAAGCTGAGGCATACCGCCTGTAACACCCGACGACTGGTTGGGCTGCTGAAGCGAATGCGTTACATCCAGAATTACCGGATAACCGAAAGTCTGCATTTCGGGAATGCCGCGATAGTCAACTATCAAGTCGTGATAGCCGAATGTAACCCCTCTTTCAGTAAGCATTACTTCCTTGTTTCCCGCTTCCGCCACTTTATCGGCTGCAAAGCGCATAGCACCCGGTGACAGGAACTGACCTTTTTTTATATTCACAATCTTTCCGGTCTTGGCAGCCGCTACAAGGATATCGGTCTGACGACACAAGAATGCCGGAATCTGCAACACGTCTACATATTCTGCCGCCATCGCAGCTTCATCGGCAGCATGTATATCAGTAACAACAGGCACACCGAAAGTATCGCGAACTTTAGCAAGTATCTTCAAAGCCTTTTCATCTCCTATTCCGGTAAATGAATCCAGACGCGATCGGTTCGCCTTACGGTAGGAACCTTTAAATATATAAGGGATATTAAGTTTATCCGTCATTTTAACCACACGCTCGGCTATGCGCAATGCCATATCCTCGCCTTCTATCACACACGGTCCAGCCAACAAAAAGAAGTTTTCACTCTTTTTCAAGTCTGCTATAGATTGTATCATATAATATATAAGGTATAAATTTATTCGTTCAATCAGGGATTATCAAAGTCAGTGCTTCTTGAGCCACTGTTATGTCTATGGGAAAATGCTTATCGAACAACACTCGTCCGTCAAGACTTATTTCAGCATTCTGCGCACGTAGTATCTTCACCTCTCTGGTACGATACGGCTTCACATTCTTATGGTTTAGCAGGCGTCCTTGCTGTAACATCCACAAGCCAGGCACAAGCTGACGCAACTCCGGACGATATATCAGAGAGACATCGAGCCATCCGTTGTAAGGCACCGCACTTGGAGTCAAACCGTAGCCTTTGGCACTACCTACAGCTACCGCCATCAAGCGCCCGCGTATATGTTCGCCGTTTACTTTAAGATGCATGCGATGCATCTTACGCTCGAAAGCCACAAGGAATAGCGACGCCAAATAAGACAATAAAGGTATCCCCCAGAAACGACGGGTTTCATTGGTGATACGCACTATGCGTGCTCCCAAGCCGATATAAACGGCATTGAGGAAATAGCGCGACACATGTTTTTCGCCGTCGTAATAAGAGAATATTCCAACATCCACCTTACGCAGTCTTCGGTTTATGATTACGTCGACCGCCATTTTATAGTCATCCGAATTAAGCCCCCAATATTTGGCGAAATCGTTTCCGATACCATTCGGTATAATACCCACGGCTATACTGTTCTTATCCTCAGCATCCGAAAACATGATACCATTCAGCGCATCATTCATCGCTCCGTCACCGCCTACCACCACTATCGTGCGATAGCCGTTATTAGCCATAGTACGCGATAGTCGTTCTACCGACCCATAGCCTTCAGACTGCACATAGTCGTACTGTACGCCTTTTTCATCCATATAATCGCGAATGCTTTTCCAGCGTTTCTGAGCGTTTTTGGTTCCGGCCTTCGGATTATAAATCACCGCCCAACGGTTTGGTTCTACTGCCATGTCATTCTATCCTTTAATTAATCCGACAATCTCTTCCACTTTCTGTTCCATCGGCAAAGAGGCATCTATCCAGTGTATGTTAAAGCCACGGCGCTCCATGCCACGGAACCATGTCATCTGCCTTTTGGCAAACTGATGGATAGCTATCTCTAACTGGTGAAACATTTCATCATACGTAAGTTGACCTACCGCATACAGGGTAAGATACTTATATTCCAGTCCATAGTATATCAAGTCTTCGGCAGGTATTCCGGCATCGAGCAAAGCTCTCACCTCGTCTACCATACCTTCGTCTAATCGTTGTTTCAATCGGCGGGTTATCTTTGTGCGGCGAAGGTCGCGATCTATATCCACTCCTATCACCAAGCTATTGATAGCCGGGAACTCTCGTGCCGATACCGGTTGCTGTCTGTAGTACTCTTCTATCTCTATGGCACGGATGGCACGCTTCACGGTATCTACATCTGTAGAGTTATGAAGCTTTTTATATCCCACCAATATAGTTGTAAGCTCATCGAGCGACTTATCTGCCAAAGAAGCTCTCAACTCCGGATTCTCCGGCACTGGCAACAACTTATATCCTTTCAGAACCGATTCGATATACATTCCGGTTCCACCGCACAGTATCGGAAGAACTCCTCTCTGCCGTATATCATCGTACGCCTGAAGGAAATCTCGCTGAAACTCGAACACATTATATTTATATCCGGGCTCTACGATATCTATTAAATGATAAGGTATCCGTTTTCCGTCCACTACATAGTCGGCCAAATCCTTACCTGTACCCAAGTCCATACGCCGATACACCTGACGGCTGTCTCCACTGATAATCTCAGCGTTAAGTCGATATGCCAAAGCCACCGCCAACGGAGTCTTTCCCGAAGCTGTAGGTCCTAATATGGTTACCAAATCATAATTCATATTTCTTCTTTTTTACAAAAACAATGCGAATGGAACATTGCAATCATCAAGCTTGCTTAAATTATGCCCAAATGCCGCTTACCTTTTGCAAAGATAAATCAATTCGGATGCAATAAAAATGTATTCGTTCATTTTTATTGCCGAAAAGCCTACTATTTAAGCTAAATGACAATAAGTAGCAAAGCCCAACTAATATCACTGCCAAATCTTTTTGCTTTGTTCTTAGTTTTTTTACTACCTTTACCTCCCGATAAAAACAAACATATATATAAGAATATGGGATTAGGTAAATGGATAGGAGGAATAGTGGGCTTCATGAGCATGGGTCCGCTTGGAGCTTTGGCCGGATATGCATTAGGCTCTCTTTTTGACAACGCAACTTCTAAGCAAGACAATCAGCAAGATATAAATAATGACCAACAGACATACGACAATGCATATAGCGGTCAGCGAAACAGTTTCTTGTTTTCCCTGCTGGTTTTGGCATCATACATCATCCGTGCTGACGGAAAGATTATGCACAGCGAAATGGAGTACGTGCGTCGCTTTCTCAGAAATAACTTCGGAGAGCAGTCAGTAAGAGAAGGCGAACAGATACTACTCAACCTATTTGAGCAGCGTAAGCAAATGGACGCACAAAATCCGTACGCTTTCAAAAATACAATTCGTGAATGCTGTGAGCAAATACACACCAACCTGAACTACGGCGAATGTTTGCAATTGCTGAATTTCCTAGTAGAGATAGCCTACAGCGACGGAACTCTTTCGCCCGAAGAAATTGATGCTCTGAAAGAGATTTGCCTGGCATTGCATATTCCGGAGAAAGAACTCAACTCTATGCTGCATCTCACTAACGACAGTCTGGACGATGCGTACGCTGTGCTGCAGATATCTCCTACGGCAACCGACGCAGAGGTTAAAGCAGCATACCGACAGTTGGCCCTCCAGCATCACCCCGACCGTGTAGCTACACTGGGCGAAGATATCCGAAAAGCAGCCGAAGAAAAACTGAAGCTGATAAACGATGCCAAAGACCGTATATATAAGGCAAGAGGAATAAAGTAACCATAACTAAAACAGACGTATCATGAAAGGAATCGTATTAGCCGGAGGCTCCGGCACACGGCTGTACCCCATCACAAAGGGAGTATCTAAACAGCTTCTTCCTATTTTTGACAAACCGATGATTTATTACCCGATATCCGTACTGATGCTTTCGGGCATACGTGATATCCTTATTATATCTACGCCTCATGATTTGCCCAGCTTCCGCCGACTGCTGGGCGACGGTAGCGACTTCGGAGTAAACTTTGAATATGCTGAGCAGCCTTCGCCCGACGGATTGGCTCAAGCTTTCATCATTGGCGAAAAGTTCATAGGCGATGATTGTGTCTGCTTAGTATTGGGCGATAATATTTTCCATGGCAACGGATTTACCGCAATGCTGAAAGAGGCGGTACGCACTGCCGAAGAAGAGCATAAGGCTACGGTGTTCGGATATTGGGTGAGCGACCCAGAACGATATGGTGTAGCAGAGTTCGACAAACAAGGCAACTGCGTTTCAATAGAAGAAAAACCGCTGAAACCTAAATCGAATTACGCTGTTACCGGATTGTACTTCTACCCTAACAAAGTGGTAGACATAGCCAAGAGCATCAAGCCATCGGCACGCGGCGAACTCGAAATAACAACGGTAAACCAGACTTTCTTAGACGACAATGAGCTGAAGGTGCAGACTTTAGGACGCGGATTTGCATGGCTCGACACCGGGACTCACGATTCTTTGGCCGAAGCCAGCACATATATAGAGGTGATAGAGAAACGACAAGGCCTAAAGGTGGCTTGTCTTGAAGGCATAGCATACCGTAAAGGATGGATTACCGCCGAAAAGATGAGAGAACTGGCTAAGCCGATGATTAAGAACCCGTACGGACAATATCTGCTTAAAGTCATAGACGAACTGGAACAAAATAATTGAAAATACGAAACGAATTAAATGGAAGTTATAAAAACTAACATAGAAGGCGTAGTAATAATTAAGCCTCGCATTTTTACGGATGAGAGAGGTTATTTCTTCGAGTCGTTTTCTGAGCGCGACTTTAACGAGCAAGTACGACCGATAAAGTTTGTACAAGACAACGAAAGCAAGTCGAGCTATGGAGTGCTACGTGGTCTCCATTTTCAGAAAGCGCCATACACACAGAGTAAATTAGTGAGAGTAATAAAAGGAGCGGTACTCGATATCGCCGTAGATATCCGCAAGGGCTCTCCTACTTTCGGCCAGCATGTAGCGGTAGAACTGACAGAACAGAATCATCTGCAACTCTTCATTCCGCGTGGTTTCGCCCACGGATTCAGTGTTCTTTCGCCCGAAGCTATATTCCAATACAAATGCGATAACTTTTATGCTCCGCATAGCGAAGGTGCCATCGCATGGGACGACCCTGAATTAGGAATAGACTGGCGTATTCCGGCAGAAAAAATAATACTGTCGGAAAAAGACAAGCATCATGCGCTACTGAAAGACGCTCCTTATTTATTCAACTACAATGAAGAACTATACAAATAAGCAATTAAGATGAAACGACAAATTATCGCACTGACCGCAGGCTTGCTATTATTGGCAGGCTGTGGCTCCGTACCCGTAACCGGACGAAAACAGATGTTATTGGTTTCCGATCAGGAAGTGCTGTCTTCCAGCCTTACTCAGTACAACAGCTATATAAAGACTGCTGCTAAATCTACTAACGCCAAACAAACAGCAATGGTGGTACGTGTAGGAAAAAAGATTGCGGCGGCTACCGAACAGTATCTACGTAGTAACGGACTGTCGTCTATGCTGAATGAATTCTCTTGGGAGTTCAACTTGGTAAAGAACAATGAAATAAACGCATTCTGTATGCCCGGTGGCAAGATTGTGGTATACGAAGGATTGATGAAGTTGGTTTCTTCTGACGATGAACTTGCGGTAGTTATAGGTCACGAAGTAGCTCATGCCGTAGCTCGCCACAGCAACGAGCGTATCAGTCAGGAAATGCTGGCGCAATACGGAGCGCAGATTCTAAGTCAGAGTCTTTCGCAGAAAAGCGCGGCCATACAGAACATGGCCAATAAAGTATATGGCATAGGAGCGCAATATGGAGTAGTTCTCCCATTTTCGCGTAAACATGAATCGGAAGCCGACTACATGGGACTTATATTTATGACTATGGCTGGATATAACCCGGACGTAGCTATCAACTTCTGGAAAAAGATGTCGGCCGGAGGAGGCGCACAGGTTCCAGAAATAATGAGTACTCACCCCAGTGACGCACGACGCATCAGCGACATTCAGAAAGCTCTGCCAGAGATAAAGGCCAAATACAAAAAATAAGTAGATACGTACTTATTCATCATAAAGCATCCAGACAGTCAGTAACTATCCGGATGCTTTTTTTTGTTTTCATATGCAAAAAAACGCTATTTTGGTCGAAAAACATCCCTTTTTGAATGATAATCGTCCATCATTTTGTATTCTATGGACTAATTTTGCCCAAAACAAAACCTAAAATCTAAAATAGATGCAGAAGATGAATTTATTAAAAAACGTATTCATTGCCGTATTTTTATTCTCGGCAATAGCAACAGCAAGCGCCCGCAACAAATATCTGTTTGAGTACTTTTCGACTTCCACGCTAAGACTAGCGGAGTGTTCACCCCACGTCATGGAACAGTAATGCAAATAACACCGAAAGAATATAAAAAACTCACTAAACACTTTAACAATAAATAATTATGAGACCTATAACAAAGATCTTCGCAGGAATCGCATTCATGTCGTCAATGGCGACAGTGAGTTATTCTGCAGCGCCAAGCTACAAGGCAATACAAAACACTACAAATAATACATTCACAACAGGCGACAAAACTTTTTTGCTAAACGGGAAACCATTTGTTGTCAAGGCAGCGGAAATTCATTACCCACGTATTCCACGCCCATATTGGGAACATCGCATCAAAATGTGCAAAGCTCTGGGCATGAACACCATCTGTATCTACATCTTTTGGAACATACACGAGCAGCACGAAGGCGTGTTCGACTTTACGGGACAGAACGATGTGGCAGAATTCTGCCGCCTCGCCAAGAAGAACGGCATGTATGTAATAGTACGCCCCGGTCCGTACGTTTGTGCTGAATGGGAAATGGGCGGTCTGCCCTGGTGGTTGCTAAAGAAAAAAGACATACGTCTGCGTGAGCAGGACCCGTACTTCATGGAGTGTGTAGACCGCTTTGAAAAGAAAGTAGCCGAACAGCTCGCCCCTCTCACCATACAGCATGGAGGCCCCATCATCATGGTTCAGGTAGAAAATGAATATGGCAGCTACGGTGAAGACAAGGCTTACATAGCGCAGATACGCGATACGCTACGCAAGTATTGGGATGCCGACAATAACGACAAGGCATCTAAAACAACACTCTTTCAA
>FR881226.1:0-1988 GCA_000434735.1 Bacteroides sp. CAG:530 | reverse complement strand
GAAGAATGGCCTCGATGACCTTATATGGACCATGAACTTCGGTACCGGAGCTAAGATAGACGATCAATTCAGACGCTTGCGCGAGCTTCGACCCAACGCGCCACTTATGTGCTCTGAATTCTGGAGCGGATGGTTCGACAAATGGGGAGCACGCCATGAAACACGTCCCGCCAAGGATATGGTGGCTGGTATAGATGAGATGTTGTCAAAGGGTATTTCGTTCTCGCTGTATATGACTCACGGCGGAACTTCGTTCGGCCATTGGGCAGGCGCCAACTCTCCGGGCCTCGCCCCCGACGTAACTTCGTACGATTACGATGCGCCTATCAACGAGTATGGCGAACCGACTGAGAAATATTGGTTGCTGCGCAATACCTTAGCCAAATATTCCGACAGTAAGCTACCCGCTGTTCCTAAAAAGATAGCCGAAATTATCAGCATCCCAAAACTGAAGCTGCATAACGTGGCTCCTATATATATAGGAACAGACAGCACCGCTAACAGCCGCGAACCAAAGACATTCGAGGAAATGAATATGGGCTATGGATCTATGATTTATAATACAGCCATACCCCAAGTAGCCGACGGAGCGATGCTTCACATAAACGGACACGATTTTGTGCAGGTATTCATAAACGGTGAGTATATAGGAAAGATAGACCGAGTAAAGAACGAACGTTCTCTTCCGCTGCCTGCCACACAGAAAGGTGATGTACTGACATTGCTGGTAGAGGGCATGGGACGTATCAATTTCGGTCGTGCCATAAAAGACTTTAAGGGATTAGTTGGCGACGTAACGCTTACAACAGAAGTGGACGGCGACGAGCTAACATGGAACCTTAAGGATTGGAGTATGCGTCGCATTGCCGATGATTATCAGACAGCTCACCGCGCCATGACCACTCCGCATACTGACGTGGCTCTTGCTGAAAACACTCCTTCGGCTATCGGCTACTATCGCGCTACATTTAATCTGAAGAAAACAGGAGATACATTCCTAAACATGGAGACATGGGGCAAGGGACAAGTGTATGTAAACGGTCATGCGTTAGGCCGATTCTGGAGCATCGGTCCGCAGCAGACTCTCTATTGTCCTGGTTGCTGGCTGAAGAAGGGCGAAAATGAAATCGTAGTGCTCGATGTTGTTGGTCCTAAGGAACCTGTAGTATGGGGACAAACTAAGCCCGAACTCGACAAGTTGCAACTGGAGAAATCGGCCAAACACAATAATATCGGAGATAAGCCCGACCTTAACTCGACAACTCCTATAGCAAAAGGCGAAACAAAGCCGGGCAACGGATGGCAGACAATAAACTTCGCCAAACCGGCTACAGGTCGTTATATTGCCATCGAATGCCAGACAATGCACGACGGAAAGTCGGTAGCTATAGCCGAACTCTATCTGCTCGACAAGGATGGCAAGCGTTTATCGCGCAACCAATGGAATGTGAAATACGCTAATTCAGAGAACCTTCAGGGAAATCATACTGGCGACAAGGCGTTCGACCTTCAGGAATCTACCTACTGGCAGACAGAAAAAGACGCAACAGCACCGCATCTACTCGTCATCGACCTTGGTGCAGAGCAAACAGTCACAGCTCTTGAGTATTTGCCACGCATGGAGCAAGGCGCACCAGACAGCATGAAGGGTTACAAGATTTATATGTATTAAATCCGTGTCTTTATTATATTAAATTTAAGTTAGTTCGTACTGAAAAGGGCCGTATTTGTAGATAGCCCTTTTCTTTTTTTATGCCTCATCATCGGAGAGGAACCACCAATCTGCCGTCGGGCGACATTACCTTATTATTATCGGCAAAAGCTCCGGCAGACGCGGCAACCAGAAGCAATGCAGTAATAGAATTTCTGAATGAGCTGTTCATGCTGTGTTATATTGATTTAACCACTGCAAAACTAATCTACAAGCGTCTGTTATAGCAAAATCAGTGTTATCATGTATTTAATTAACGTGAGTTCGAAATAAAATC
>FR881225.1:32029-45909 GCA_000434735.1 Bacteroides sp. CAG:530 | reverse complement strand
AAGAAATTAAGTAATGCGTCAGCCCTGCGACCGATATGAACGCTTACCTCGACCGAAGTAAGACGACTTCATTAAAGAATTTCATGACACCTCACAGACGCCGAAGTTTGGCAAGAATTATGATTTGTGTGACGCAATGACAAAAAAAGAGCGACATTTATTAAAAATGCCGCTCCCCTAATTTAAACCTCAAAAACTGTTATTCTATTGTTTCAAGCAACAATTCCATTACTTTACAAGCCGATTTAGCTACCGAAGTACCCGGACCGAATATCGCTACGACTCCTGCACGATACAAGAAATCATAATCCTGAGCCGGAATTACACCGCCGGCAAATACAAGGATATCCTCACGGCCAAGTTTCTTCAATTCACCGATAATCTGCGGAATAAGAGTCTTATGTCCGGCAGCCAATGACGACACGCCTACTGCATGCACGTCGTTTTCTACAGCTTCGCGAGCAGCCTCTTCCGGAGTCTGGAACAACGGTCCCATATCCACGTCGAAACCACAGTCGGCATAACCTGTAGCTACTACCTTAGCACCACGGTCGTGACCGTCTTGTCCCATTTTCGCTATCATGACACGCGGACGACGACCTTCTTTCTTAGCGAATTCTTCTGTCAGACTGCAAGCTCTTGCAAAGTCTGAGTCTTTTTTACTTTCTGACGAATACACTCCTGATATAGTTCTGATTACTGCTTTATAACGTCCTACTACCTCTTCGCAAGCATCGGATATTTCACCCAATGTAGCGCGTACGTGAGCCGCTTCTACCGCCAACTCAAGCAAGTTGCCTTTTCCGGTACGTACGCATTCGGTGATAGCCTTCAGTGCCTTGTCCACCTCTTCCTGGTTACGTCCTTCTTTCAGGCGACGCAGATTTTCAATCTGTTCCTGACGAACGGCTGTATTATCAACTTCGAGGATGTCGATAGGTTCTTCTTTCTCCAGTCTATACTTGTTAATACCAACGATAGTCTGCTCACCCGAGTCAATGCGAGCCTGAGTACGCGCTGCAGCTTCTTCGATACGCATCTTAGGAATACCTGTTTCGATAGCCTTAGCCATACCGCCAAGTTTCTCTACTTCCTGAATGTGTTCCCATGCGCGATGAACCAATTCGTCTGTCAATGCTTCTACGTAATAAGAACCTCCCCATGGGTCAACGTTCTTACATACCTGAGTTTCTTCTTGTATATAAATCTGAGTATTACGTGCGATACGTGCAGAGAAATCGGTAGGCAATGCGATAGCCTCATCGAGAGCGTTGGTATGAAGAGACTGAGTATGACCTAATGCGGCAGCCATAGCCTCGATACAAGTACGACCTACGTTATTGAACGGGTCTTGCTCTGTAAGCGACCATCCCGAAGTCTGAGAGTGGGTACGCAGTGCAAGCGACTTAGGATTCTTCGGGTTAAACTGCTTCACTATCTTAGCCCACAACATACGTGCGGCACGCATTTTGGCTATTTCCATAAAGTGATTCATACCGATAGCCCAGAAGAACGACAGACGCGGAGCGAAAGCATCGATATCGATACCAGCGGCTACTCCCGCACGCAGATATTCCAATCCGTCGGCCAAGGTATAAGCCAACTCGATATCGGCTGTAGCTCCGGCTTCCTGCATGTGATAACCCGAGATAGAGATAGAGTTGAACTTAGGCATCTTCTGCGAAGTATACTCAAATATGTCCGAAATGATTTTCATAGAGAATGCAGGCGGATAGATATAAGTGTTACGCACCATGAACTCTTTCAAGATATCGTTCTGAATAGTTCCCGCCATTTCTTCAAGCTTAGCACCCTGCTCTAATCCGGCGTTGATATAGAACGCCATGATAGGCAATACGGCACCGTTCATAGTCATAGATACAGACATCTTATTCAATGGAATTCCATCGAAAAGCACCTTCATGTTCTCAAGCGAACAGATAGACACACCTGCCTTACCAACATCGCCCACTACACGCGGATGATCGGGGTCGTAACCACGATGCGTAGGAAGGTCGAATGCTACCGACAGACCTTTCTGACCAGAAGCCAAGTTACGGCGATAGAATGCGTTAGACTCTTCGGCGGTAGAGAATCCGGCGTACTGACGGATAGTCCACGGACGGAAGGTATACATCATAGAATACGGACCGCGCAGATAAGGCGGAATACCTGCCACATAGTCCAGGTGTTCCATACCCTCAAGATCTTCTTTAGTATAGACCGGCTTCACCTGAATTTGCTCAGGCGTCTTCCAGTTGGCTGTGATGCCGTTCTCTTTTTGCCATTCCATTCCATTCTGCTGATGGAATCCGGCATATATATCTATTGATTTGAAATTCGGTTTCATCATCTTGCTTCCTTTAGTTGATTCCTAACTTGTGGTTATACTCTTTCAGTGTGTCAAGCACATTGCAACGCACGTGGATGAAGTTTTCTATGCCAGCGGCCTTCAGATCTTCCATACATGCTGGTGCACCCGCTACTATGAACATTGCTCTGCCGGCTAAAGCCTGATATGCCGGTATAGCATATTCTGCATACTCGTCATCGCTAGAGCAGAGTACTACAATGTCGGCATTGGCTTCGAGAGCGGCTTTTATACCCTCTTCTACACTAGGGAAGCCAAGATTATCTATTACCTGATATCCGGCACAAGCCAAGAAGTTGCACGAGAACTGTGCGCGTGCCTGACGCATTGCCAAGTTACCGATAGTAAGCATAAACGCCTTAGGACGCTTGCCTGAACGTTCGGTCTGCAAACGTAAGTCTTCGAACTCGCTGGCAGCGCGTGCTGTTTCGAGTTTAACCAACGGAGTATCTTCAGCATTATCACCACAAGCGCAACGATGTTCAAGCGGAGTCTTACCGTTCGACATCTCGCTGAAATTAGGATACTGGTTAGTACCAAGCAATACCTCTTTACGCTTAGATACCGCTTCATGGCGAGCCTTGTTGCTCTGGTTAACAGCCTTCTGAACCGAATCGTTCTGTACTGCGCTAACCATTCCACCTTCATCTTCTACAGCCAGGAATAATTCCCATGCCTGTTTTGCGATAGAAGCCGTAAGGTTTTCTATATAATAAGAGCCACCAGCCGGGTCTACAATACGGTTAAGGTGAGCTTCTTCTTTCAAAAGCAACTGCTGATTACGAGCTATACGCTCAGAGAAATCGTCTGGAGTTTCGTACGCCTTATCAAAAGGAGAAACGGTAATAGAATCTACGCCAGCTATAGCTGCACTCATAGCCTCTGTCTGCGTGCGGAGCAAGTTAACGTGAGCGTCAAAAAGAGTAAGGTTGAAAGTAGAAGTCTCGGCATGGATAGCCATCTTGCAAGATTCATCGCTCTGCGGACCGTAAGCCTTAACGATATCCGCCCACAGCATACGTGCGGCACGGAATTTAGCTATCTCCATAAAGTAATTAGAGCTGATACCGAAATTGAATTTAATGCTTCGTGCTGCTTCGTCAACCGACGCTCCGGCTTCTATCAGTCTGTGCATATATTCGTTACCCCAAGCCAAGGCATATCCTAATTCCTGATAAATATAAGCTCCGGCATTGTTCAACTGAATAGAATCTACCGCAACTGTTCTAAAGTGAGGCCATGCCTCCATCGCCTTCATTATTTGATGTGCCGATGATATAAGCGGACTTACATCGCGTCCTTTCTGCATCATCTTGCCTATCGGGTCGAAACGGAGCGAACCGTAAATACGTTCTGGGTCGTAACCCTTCTTAGCGAAATAAGCGGTGAGTAGTTCTGCCAACTCTAAAGTATGACGTTGGCAAGTAGAGAAATTAAGTTCTATGCAATCGCAGCAGATATCTTTAAGCAATGTCTCTATGAATTCTGCGCTCAGAGCCTTTGCTTCTACATGGAAGCCAAGAGAATCGACACCTCTATTTAATAAGTCGAGTGCTTTTTTATTTGCTTCGGCAGCATCGGTTACCCGCATATTCTGACGGATAAACCAAGTATTATCATTAGCTTTATTACCTCTTATAAATGGGAATTGTCCGGGAAGCCCCTCGGTAGTTTTCAATCCTTCCAAGTCTTCCTGCCGATAGAACGGCTTAACTTTAAAACCCTCGTTGGTTCTCCACACCAATTTTTTCTCGAAATCGGCGCCTTTCAAATCCACCGTTATCTTATCCATCCACTCCTGTGTGGACACATGCGGAAAATCTGAAAAGAGTTTTTCTTTATTGTTTGCCATAATACAATAGTGTTTTTTATTAATATGACTTAAGTTCATGAAACACGAGCCACTGTTTCATGTGGCATCATGCAATAGCAAATATATAGTATTTTTTTAAAAGCCGCTTCATTTTCATTGCAGATAAAATAAAAATATATATTTTTGCATTCGTTATGAAGGGAAACCTCATGAGGAAGCCCCGTCATAACAGACTTCTTACCCAACAATCGACAATCCGCATTGCCGATTCAACATCAACTAAAATATTCACATTAATCAAGCAGTTATCAGATAGCATGTATTCGGTATGCGTATGCCAAATAAATCGTATGACAATATCTTTGTCATGGCGTGTATGCTACAGCTGCTTTAATTCAAACATATAACCTATACTTATGTATAACATCATTCAATTAAACGAAAAAGATTTGCCCGAATTGCAACAAATCGCCAAAGAGTTGGGTCTGACTAAAATCAGCGACTTAAAGAAGGACAAGCTGGTTTACCGCATTTTGGACGAACAAGCCGTGGTAGAAGCCGGAAAGAAAGCTGCCGCCAACGCCGAACGCGAAGGGCAACCGCGCAAGCGTTCACGCATCAGCGTAAAGAAAGACAGCGACAAGGTTTACACCGCCACAAAGGATAAGGCTCAGAAGCTGGATACCAAACCCGCCGATGCCGCAACACAGACGGACGAAAGCACTCCGGAAGATGCCGCTAATGTAGCACCAGCACAACCAGCAGAAGCTCAGGCTACCGAAGAAAAGCCAAAGGCTAAGCGAGGCAGAAAGCCGGGTAGCAAGAATAAGTCTACTCTGGAGAAAGAAAGACTGATGGCAGAGAAGGCTGAAAAAGAAGCTGCCGCCACAGAAGAAAAAGCTCCGGAAGCAACAGAAAGTATCGATACTCCAGCAGAAAGCTTCGCATCACAGGCTAACGACGATTTTATTCCTATAGAAGACTTGCCTTCTGAAAAGATGGAGTTGCCATCTGAACTGCTCGGTAAATTCGGTTCTATGAAGATAGAAAACCAACCGGCACAGCAAGCTAACGCACAGACTCAGCAGCAGATGCAGCAGCCCAACAAAAGTAACAATCGTCAGAATAACCGACAGAATAACAACTATAATAACCGTCAGCAGCGATACGGAAATAACAATAACAACCGTCAGCAGCAAAACGGACGCCCGCAGAACAACAACAATAATCAGGGTTATTACAATAATAACAATCAGGGACAGAACCCAAACAACTATCAGCAGAACAGACCTCAGAACAATCAGCCAGTACAAGCTGCGCCAAACGCACTTCCGGCTCCCGTTCAAGAACCAGCTAAACCAGTAGAAAAGGCATACGACTTCGATGATATACTTAGAGGTACCGGAGTTTTGGAGATAATGCCCGATGGATACGGATTCTTGCGTTCTTCAGACTACAACTATCTTTCATCACCCGATGATATTTATGTATCTCAATCGCAAATAAAGCTCTTCGGACTGAAGACTGGCGACGTAGTAGACGGAACCATACGTCCACCCAAGGAAGGCGAAAAATACTTCCCGTTGGTTAAGGTATCAAAGATTAACGGACTTAACCCAGAGTTGGTTCGCGACCGTGTGCCGTTCGATCATCTTACTCCGCTCTTCCCTGACGAAAAGTTCCGTCTTTGCAAGGGATATGGTGATAACTTGTCGGCTCGTGTGGTAGATCTCTTCTCTCCTATCGGAAAAGGACAGCGTGCGCTTATCGTAGCTCAGCCTAAGACCGGTAAGACTATCTTGATGAAAGATATCGCTAACGCCATCGCCGAAAATCACCCGGAAGTATATATGATTATGTTGCTCATCGATGAGCGTCCGGAAGAAGTTACCGATATGGCTCGCAGCGTAAAGGCAGAAGTTATCGCTTCTACTTTCGACGAACCTGCAGAACGCCACGTGAAGATTGCCGGCATCGTGCTCGAAAAGGCTAAGCGCATGGTAGAGTGTGGACATGATGTAGTGATATTCCTTGACTCTATTACTCGTCTGGCTCGTGCATATAACACGGTTTCTCCGGCATCTGGTAAGGTATTATCGGGTGGTGTAGATGCAAACGCATTGCATAAGCCTAAGCGTTTCTTCGGTGCGGCTAGAAATATTGAGGGCGGAGGTTCTCTGACTATCATCGCTACTGCATTGATTGACACCGGTTCTAAGATGGATGAAGTAATCTTTGAAGAATTCAAGGGTACAGGTAACATGGAATTGCAACTCGACAGAAACTTGAGCAACAAGCGTATCTTCCCAGCTGTAAACATCAACGCTTCAAGTACTCGCCGCGACGATCTGTTGCTCGACAAGCCGACATTGGATCGTATGTGGGTATTGCGCAACTATCTGTCGGATATGAACCCGGTAGAAGCTATGACCGACTTAAAGCAGAAGTTGGAGCGCACCAAAAACAACGAAGAGTTCCTAATGAGCATGAATTCATAATTCGCTCACTCATAAGCATACAAAAAGAGCTTCCGAATTGTATATCGCATTCGGAAGCTCTTTTTGTATGCTTATGTTTAATGATTACAAAGCCTATTTTAGAACGGGAGGTCATCCTTTTCGTCCTGCGCAACAAAACTTGCCGGAGCTGCATTAACCGGTGGAAACGGAGCTGCGCCCATAGGAGGTACTGGTTGACTTCCGCCAACAGGAACACGGTCTACCTTCCATGCACGGATACTGTTAAACCAACGACCATTCCACTCACGAGCGTCGATATCGAACGAAACGTTCAACTCTTCACCCATCTGAATATTAAATTGCTGTATTTTATCGGCACCGAACACGTCGAAACACATTCTACGAGGATACTGGTCGTGAGTTTCGATAACGTATTCCTGTACTTTCCATTCATTTCCGGTCTTAGAAACACCACCTCTGGGTTCCAACACTGCAATTACTTTTCCTGCTAATTCCATATTATTAAAGTCTGTATTTTATTTGGTCACGAATTTAAGGTTTTCCGAAGACGTAAGCTAATTTTTCACATTCTTTTTTAAATTCGATGACCCTATACGTTCTTTTCCTGCATTACTTAAATAGTATGGCGTAATTATTCGGAGCCTTACACTCGCTCATCAATGAATAGAACTGCTTGTAATTCTTCACCGTTATAAGTTGCTCATTTACATTAAGAGTATAAATAGCCCTCACCTCACCATTTTCTTGTTTGTACTCAATGCTAAACTCTCCCACCTGGTTCGATACCTTAACATTCTGCTTCTTGATCCATGTTTTACCGTCGGGCACCTTCACGTTATACAGCTTTACACAGCTCACCTTGCAAGGAAGAATAATATTCTCTGATATCGAAGTATTTTCTGAATAAGAATAAAGTGCACTTCCTACAGATTGACTAGGTATCGACACTGCCACATAGCCTCTGGCCAACGACTTCGAGCTTTTATCGTTTACCTCTATAGTCTTGAGTTCTTTGGATTGGCTCTCCAAATTATCATTTCTGAGAGATGACTTATCACCCTTCAAATCTGTTACCGCCATAAACTGCTGTACATCTGCGTAGCATTTATTAGCAGAATTCATCTCGCTGTCTGATACTACAGAAACGATGCCGCTCAATCCCACACAGTTCATATCAGAAGCCTTTACGAAACACATCTTTATATTAGCATCCAATCCGGCTGCCTTATGCAATACATTATCCAGATTAGCCAATTCTACACGTGTTCCATACATAGAAAGCAAAACTTCCGATGCCGGGCGAAGTCTGTATCCTGCTTCGGGCAAAGAAACTCCACTCAATCCCTTCGCTCCATATAAATAAGTCATAAACCTATTGATAGCCTTACGCAACTTATCCTTATCGCCTCCACACTCTTTCTTGAACTCTGCGATTTTGTTATCTATCACCTTGCTATCACCCACCTTAAATTGTTTGTTCAAGACATCGGCAGCCGCTTTAACATTCTCGTAAGTAGAAGCTGTAAAAGCAGGCATCATTCCGCTTGCCACTTGCTGCACAACGCCTACAGTAGAATTGTAGACAGGATAAGAATAAGGTCTTGGAGCAATATTCTTAATAGTATAAGACACAGTCTTCATGCCGTTGGCTACGGAAACAGACGGTTTAGCCGAGAGATTAAGCAATTCGCAATTAAGTTTTTTAGATTCAGGAACACTGATCGTCAGTCTGAAGTCTTCTATCGGCGATAGTTCCTTTATCATAGAAAAGATATCCAACTCGCCACACATCTCCGCTTTAGTCTCTACGGTATAGTCGAGTACTATTTTAGCCCCAAGCTCTAGTCCTGTGTGAACCACTATCATCTCTTTAAGATGATTATACGCAGGAGCATTGGCGGCGCACGACGGCAATGCCTCTACGAAAGCGTTTTCCGGAGTAACAACCTTATTACCATCTTTCTGCATGGTATACGACTCATTAATCTTCAATTTCTGAAATTCCGGATTATACACAATGAAGCTCTCGCCGTATTTGCCGTTCATGGCAGCATGAGTATAAATATCAAGCTCCTTATATACTCTCTCTACCATGCTACCGTCTTTATTCAACGTATATGTCTTATATAATTTCTTGAAGCTCGCCTCGGGTGCAGCAAAAGCCGTAACCGCCACCATCCACAGCAAACATACTAAACGTATATATAGTGTTATTCTTTTCATAATTCGCAAGTTATATTTAAGCACCATTATTTTCTGATTACGATATACTCTCCATACGATTTATACGCATTGACCGATTCTCTGTATTCCTTCCAGTCGGCAGCAGTATATATTCTCTTGTTAAGCGATAATCTGGTGTCAACCATAAGCTTATTGCCGTTCTGTTTAAGCGTACCGCTGAATGCAGCCGCTTTTC
This sequence comes from Bacteroides sp. CAG:530, assembly GCA_000434735.1. Lineage (GTDB taxonomy): Bacteria > Bacteroidota > Bacteroidia > Bacteroidales > Bacteroidaceae > Phocaeicola. The sequence continues at coordinate 36,826 of FR881225.1, read as the reverse complement.
CGTCAACGGAAGTCTGCTTTTCTGTACACACCATATTATATCCGGTAGGCAAAGAAAGCTTCTCCGCCACTTCAACAAGTCGCGAGCACGCGTCTCTGAAACCATATTTACGCACCTCTATATCAGTATTTATATTCAGGAACGAAAGCACCTGAGTATACAGATTATTCAGAACGAACGGTTTAAAAATCATCTCACCATCGCCAATCATAGCATATTCAGGAATTTCGTACGTAAATGTGATGCTTATCGGCGCCTTCTGATAATCTTTAGGAGAGCTACCGTAATTAACACTCTTCATAACAGCTTTAGGCGATACGTTGAGCAATTGCTTTTCCATGGCATTCTGCCATTCACTCTGAAATCCGGTAGTAAATATCCGTCGAATCTTGCTATCGCTTTGTCCTTCGGCCGAAATTGTAAACTTACCCACCAGCGTTCCATCGGCTTTCAGTTTATTATCGGCATTGATACGTACATAATGGTTTTCGGCAGGCGATACCGGAGTAATGCACAAATCTACACCTTGTGGTACACCCGGCAAGTAATTCTGCTGCTGTTCGGCACTACTCCATAGTTCTCGGCAGAAAGGCACCCATGTAGGGTCGAGCGGCATCAGTGTACCGTTGCTCAATTCTACCACGGCTACACAATGATTAAAATGGTCTGCAGGAATCTTTTCTACCCTGCTTCCAGCCATCGTCATAGCGGGATACGCCTTAAAACCAGCCATTCGCAGAAAAGAGACAAGAGTGCCGGCAATGTCCTTGCACACACCGCAACGGTCGGTATAATCCATTTTCAGATTATGAAGAGTAAAGCCTTCACCTTTTCCCATAGTAATGCCGGCATAGCGTATATTATCGGCTACCCAATGAGTGAGGACGGCTATTTTCTCCATTTCCGTTTTCTTACCCTTTATCAGTTCGTCAACCCTCTTCTGCGCTTCGGGTATAGGGTTGAAACTTCCGTAATCTTCGTTCACCTTATTAAACCATCGCGATTTTTCGCTCCAGTTGCGTGTAGTAGACATCATCAGCTTAGGAGCGGCATCGAACAAGTCTACCATATTCGGTTCTTTCTGAAACGGCATGATATTATCCATGGTAAACGTATACACCTTACGCCCAGCATCGTAACGCATAGACGATGCGCACTGTCCCTGATAAAACTGAAACTGCAACTCTTTTTCTTCGGGAATACCTACGCTATACACCTTTCTTATTGTAGGCTCCGCCGCCCAGAAAGGCACTATATCATAAAACTGCCCGCGCATAGGAGGAATAAAGCGAGAATCATCTCCCTCGTCAGCGCCAAGAAGCGCATACGTAAACCCCTTCTTATCTATCTCATAATAAATAACGTCGCCCGGCACAAGTCCGTCCAGCTGAAGCATAATCTGACGTGCTCCCCAATAGATAGCACGTGCCGGAGCCGTATAATCGCATGCCTTGCTTACATCTACATCGGTAGTAGAGCCATCCTCGTGATAGATTTTCACCACTTTGAAACGGGCAGCGGCTGTAAGCGGGTCGTAATCGTATTTAAGAATACGGTTGGCCATCACTCCGTTTAAATTTTGAACTTTTACACCTTTTACTACAGAAAATACGCCTTGGCCTGTAGGCGAAACAGACACGCTGGTGCTATCGAGCAACACAACAGTAGCGTAATCTGATAATTTGTTTGACTGCAGCTCATCAATATACTTCCGCAAAGGATTAGCCTTTGCGCATAAAGAAACAGCCAACAAAGAAACAAATACCAATAATGTTCTTGGTTTCATATTACCGTTGTTTTATTTATGATTAATAAGTTTTATTCGTATTACTAAATACAAAACTACGGAATTTACCCGGTTTTAAACCAACAACTGTCAGCTTTTTACTTCATTAACAATAAATATGAAACATATATCCATTATTTATCTATCCATACGCAATAGTACATTTTTTCCGCATGATAAAATGACATTCATGCCAATATAAAGACTTTTAATCACGCACTACCACCTTATCACAAATATTTTATATAAATTTGCCCGCATCTTTTATATAATTATACAGTAATATTTTTATCAACCTTAACATGATGAAAACAAAACACATCGCAATGCTTGCCCTGGCTATGGCTGCGGGCACTTCTGCACTGTCGGCACAGGAAAATCCACTCTGGATGAGATACTGCGCCATCTCGCCCGATGGTAATACCATCGCATTCGCTTACAAAGGTGACTTATTTACTGTTCCTACAAACGGAGGACAGGCTACACAGATTACTTCGAACGCTGGGTTCGACAGTTATCCTGTATGGAGCCCCGACGGACAGCACATCGCTTTCGCATCCGACCGTATGGGAAGCCTCGACATCTACGTTACCAGTAGCAAAGGAGGCACTCCTAAGCGCGTAACTACTCACTCTGGAAAGGAAACTCCTATCGCCTTTAAAGACAACAAGACTATATTGTTTGCAGCATCGCAGATGCAAGACGCTAAAGACATACAGTTCCCAAACAGTTCTTTCCATCAAGTATACGAAGTCAGCATTGACGGCGGACGTCCTAAGATGTTCTCATCGTACACCATGGAGAGCATAAGCCTCAACCCTAAAGATGCTTCGCTGTGGCTTTATCAAGATAAAAAGGGATACGAAGACCAATGGCGAAAACACGAACGCGCTTCTATCTCAAGAGATATCTGGCTGATGACCAATAAAGGCGAACGCAGCTTCAAGAAGCTTACCACTTTCGAAGGCGAAGACCGTAACCCGGTATGGGCTCCCGATGGCAAATCATTCTACTACCTGAGCGAACAAAACGGCTCATTCAACGTATTCAGTCGTACTATAGATAATGCACAGGCTAAGCAGATTACTCACCACACCACCCACCCGGTGCGCTTCCTCACAGTAGCAAACGACGGTACTCTGTGCTACGGATGGAACGGAGAAATATATACCCTTGGCAAGAACGGAAAGTCTAGCAAAGTAAAAATCAATGTATCGGCAGATAACGAAAGCCGCGAACTAATTAAGCAGACACTGAGCAGCGGAGCTACAGAAATCTCTCCTTCGCCCGATGGTAAAGAGGTAGCTTTCATTCTACATGGCGATGTATACGTTACTTCTACCGAGTATAGCACTACACGCCGCATCACCAATACTCCGCAGCAGGAACGTAACGTTCACTTCTCGCCCGACGGACGCAGCATCGTCTACGCTTCAGAGCGCGATGGTGTATGGCAGATTTATCAGTCATCGTTGGTAGATAAGGAAGACAAGATGTTTACCTACGCTACTAATATAAAAGAAGAACGTCTCACCAAAACCAACCTTACCTCGTTCGAGCCTCAGTATAGCCCCGACGGTAAAGAAGTTGCCTTTTTACAAGAGCGTACCGCTATCTGTGTAATCAACCTGAAGACTCGCAATGTACGTACCGTAATGGATAAGAAGTATCAGTACTCTTATAGCGATGGCGACCAGTGGTTCCAGTGGAGTCCAGATAGCAAGTGGATTCTTTCGGACTACATCGGTATTGGCGGATGGAACAATAAAGACGTGGTGTTGCTAAATGCCGACGGTAAGGGCGAAATGCACAACCTTACTCAGAGTGGCTATACCGACTCTAACGCACGTTGGGTACTTGGCGGTAAAGCAATGGTATGGGAAAGCGACCGCGCCGGATATCGTAGCCACGGTAGCTGGGGTGCCGAAAGCGATGCCTACATAATGTTCTTCGACGTAGAGGCTTACGACCGCTTCTGCATGAATAAAGAAGACTTGGCTATAAAAGAAGAAGCCGAGAAAGAAGAAAAAGATAAAGAAAAGAAAGCCGAAGACGCTAAGAAGAAAAAAGACGGCAAAGACAAGAAAGCTGACGATAAGAAGAAAGACGAAGAGGTAAAACCGCTGAAGTTCGACTTAGAGAACTGCCGCGACCGCATACGCCGACTCACTGTTAATTCTTCTCGTCTTAGCGACTGCTATCTTAATCCTAAGGGCGATAAGTTCTACTATCAGGCTTCGTTCGAAAATGGTTACGATTTGTGGGTACACGATTTGAAAGACAACTCTACACGTATCTTGGTTAAGGATGCCGGATGGGGACAAATAAATCCTGATAAGAAGGGTGAAAACATTTATCTGTGCGGCAACTCACTGAAGAAGATTTCGTTGAAAGACGGAAAGACTACCGGCATCAATTTCAAGGCACAGTTCGACTTCCGTCCGATGGAAGAAAGAGCTTACATCTTCGACCACGCATGGCGTCAGGTGAAAGATAAATTCTACAAGGCCGACCTTCACGGAACCGACTGGGAAGGCATGAAGAAGAACTACGAACGCTTCTTGCCATACATCAGCAACAAGTACGACTTTGCCGAAATGCTTAGCGAAATGCTGGGCGAGCTTAACGCATCGCACACCGGATGTAGATATAACCACTACAGCACCGCACCTGCTACTGCTAACTTGGGCGTATTCTTCGACAACTCTTACGAAGGCGACGGCTTGAAGATTCAGGAAATCATTGCCAAGAGTCCGCTTAGCCTGAAGAAGACCGATGTAAAAGCCGGCTGCATCATTGAGCAAATAGATGGTACTCCTATCCGTAAGGGCGAAGACTACTTCCCGTTGCTGGAAGGCAAGGTAGGCGAAAAGATACGCCTCACCGTATACGACCCCGCTACAAAGAAACGTTTCGACGAAACCATCAAAGGCTTGGGTGGAATCAACGGCTTGCTGTACAACCGCTGGGTAGAACACAACGCTAAAGAAGTAGAACGCATGTCAAACGGT
>FR881225.1:0-31995 GCA_000434735.1 Bacteroides sp. CAG:530 | reverse complement strand
GTTACGTACACATTCAGGCTATGGATGGCAACAGCTTCCATAAGTTGTATAGCGAATTGCTTGGCCGCTACCGTCACACCGACGCCGTGATAGTAGATACTCGTCACAACGGTGGTGGATGGCTTCACGATGACGTAGTAACCTTGCTTGGAGGAAAAGAATACGAACAGTTCGTTTCTCGCGGACAGTACATCGGTAGCGACCCATTCAACAAATGGCTGAAACCATCGTGCATGCTGATTTGCGAAGATAACTACAGTAACGCTTGCGGTACTCCGTGGGTATATAAAGAACTGGGTATCGGTAAATTGGTAGGTGCTCCTGTTCCTGGAACCATGACTGCCGTTTGGTGGGAAAGTCAGATAGACCCGTCATTGGTATTCGGTATTCCGCAGGTAGGCTGTCGCGATATGCGTGGCAATTACTCTGAGAACTCTCAGGTAGAGCCAGACATCGCAGTTTACAATACTCCAGAAGAACAGCTCAAGGGTATCGACCGTCAGCTAGAAAAGGCTGTCCAGCTGATGCTTGAAACTATCAAGAAGAAATAATCGTAATATACTATAAATCTCCCGCCTGCCACACGCAGGTATTAAAAAGCACTTCTACATGCTTAGGTATGTTGAAGCGCTTTTTTCTTTGGTTTAAGAATGACCATCTCTAGAAATGCGGAGACCGTAATTCAAACTGTGTCAATCCCTAACAAGCCTGATAACCTCAAATTTTACTTTCGGATAAATATCTGAAAATCAGATACATTTAAAACAATCTTGAGCTAAACGAATGACAAGCTAAAGGGTTGACACAGTTCTATTTACGTACCCGAAATGCGTCAGATTTGAACCAACATTTGCCTATATCTTGGTCTTCAAATCTTCTATTGTTGTATCCGTAAATGCCTGCCATATATCAAGATGTATCGGCTTATACTCATCGAATATCTGTTTAACAAACTGAATTTCCAAAACTAATCGAAAGTCATTATCATCACATTCAGGATGCACCTCCTTCTTTGTGCCTACTCTAGCAATATTTATCAAGTACAAATCCCTTACCCCCTTTCGTTTCATGTATGGCATAAAATAATACAATTTATTTAGTGCCACCGTTGATGGGAATTTCTTACCTGTATAATAAACTTTTGCCGAGCGATCCAAATACTGCTCCATGTTGTCTGTTTTCACCAAACTAATAAGAACATGTTTATTACATTCAATTTCACTGCTATCAATATCCGGAGATGAATTTTCAACAATACTCTTTGGATATATTTCTTTAATCCCTTCAAAATCAGCAGCATGAACTACTAAAACTTTCTTCAAAGATTGTATAACGTACCACATCATGACTGGTGGAACAGCATTACCTATTGCCTTATATTGGCGAATCTGCGAAACAGAATCTAATTTGAACGTATCAGGAAAAGACTGTATGCGAGCAGCCTCGCGAGTAGAAAACCGTCTATAACGTTCACCGACCATAAAAACAGGGTCAGTACTATTGAGACTGACTTTAGCCAAGTGAGCACTGACTGTATTACATGGTTCTCCAAGAGACATAGCTCGTCCCTTATTCATCTTTTCACGGACAGCCATCATACCTGCCACAGCCCTATCACTAAAAAATAATCTTTCATCGTGGTTATCCCCTTCAATAATGACATCCCCAAGAACTTTACGTTCAGAAACTTTAACCTTTGTAGGATATCTAAACTTTCCGAAATCTGCCTCATCTCTAAAACCCACAATAATGACACGTTCACGTTTCTGAGGGACACCATATTCAAATGCATTCAATAGTTTATGAGCAACTTTGTATCCCGCATTTTCAAACTCTTTGATTATCATAGGAAATGCTTGTCCTTTGTTTGCAGATAACAATCCCTTTACATTTTCTGCAATAAAGAAACGCGGCTGTCGTTCTTTTAGTATCTTCACCATTTCAAAGAATAACATACCTCTTTCATCCTTATATCCAAGTCGAGGCGGATTTTGCGCCGAGATAGAAAATGATTGACAAGGGAAACCGCCTATCAACATATCAAATTCAGGCATCTTATCAATTTCTATATCACGAACATCCTTAACAATACACTTATAAGTAAAATTCTCGTTGTATATCTTTGTGCAATACTTATCATTATCAATAGAATACACAATGTCAAAAGGATTCTCTGCATACTCATTTCCAAGATAAGAGAAACCGCCTATTACGCCTAAATCCATGCCACCACATCCACAAAAAAGTGATGCAACTTTTATTCTTTCCATGTCAGCAATTCCGTTGGTTTGAATGTTTCAGTTGAGAAAGATATTTCCATGCCATTACGTGGTTCGGCCTCTATTTTGTCAGTCTTGTATAAAGAGACAGGATTTCTTAAAACGTATAATATTTTGTCTTGCTCACTTAACATTAAACGATATACGTAATAGTGTTCCTTTATCGTGCCTGCAACACGCCACTCATTTGGTGACATATGAAAACCATATAGTTGAATTTTCCTCTTGCTAATTGTCGTCTTCACTTCGATATATCTATGATCCTCAGTACCATCTGCCTCATAACTATCAATGTCAAACCCAGGATGATATGAAGGGCTGTCAACAATTTGTATAAGCCGTATAAATCTCTCATACCCTTTAAGTTTCAGACGCATCTTTTCATGTCCACAAATTATAGCTTCCCCCAGATTGCCAACATCCTTCATTGTTTTATTATCAGATGTGACCACTTCTTTAATACGATCATCAAATACAACGTCTATTTGTCCTTTTTGTTCAAATATTACGTTAAGATCCGTCTTGAACAAATCCGGTTTCATTGAATCGTTGACATATTCAAACCATTGTGGTTCAATTTGATTCAATTCCTTAGTTTCAATGTTATTTCTTTTGTAGAACGAATCGTATCCATTGAACCAAGTTTTATCATCCTTAAATTTTTGGATAGCCGCTACTTCATTTCCTTTCAGATAATAATAACCATTTGATATTGTAAGCAAATTTGCAAGTTCCATATAATCCAATATATCCTTTGCATAACGCGTAACATCTCCTTTTGTACGAGGTTTTCCTGCTAATGAAAGAACATTTTTGTCTTCCGGATTGTAGTATTTAATCTTATTTTTACGGTTATCCAAAATTCTTTGGGCTATTTTCTTTGCTGAAACCGAGCCATTTGTAACTCTAACATCATTGAATATACAATATGTGGCTTCTTCTGCAGACATAGACATCTCTTTCGAGTTATTATTTCGGCTCAAAATCTCGTTTCCTGCCATCAAGACTTGAATAATGGTACGTGCAGGTTTAAACTTTATATTATTTTTTATAACATCTCTAACATCAGCAGCCTTCATGTGACCACCAGGGAATTGAAATGAATATAAAAAAAGACGCAAAAACTGTGTCAGGTCTTGGTTTTCGTGCAAGAACACAGCCATTTGAGATGTTTCTGTAATTCCTTTTTCCTTGTCTTCCTTATAAAATCCAAAAAGGGCCGGAATTTCTGTTCGCCAATTATCAAGCGTTTTCTTAGTCATATCAATATTTCCTGGAAACATCTTTATGGCATTAAAATATCGCGTATTATATTCATCACAAGAGCATTTAGGTATACGGCAACACTCGTTTGCCATATAAAGCAATACATTCTCTATATTACTTTTGAAACGTGGTCTAACGAAATGGATTCTATACCAATATTCGTTAGGAACATCATAATATTTTATTTTATCTGCCATAGATATGATTTTAATTGTTCTGCAATTGCCTGTGCCATTATTGGCGGAACAGCATTACCAACTTGTTTATACTGACTCGTTTTGCTGCACAAGAAGATAAAATCATCAGGAAATGACTGTATACGTGCACTCTCACGAACCGTAGGAACCCTATTCCATTTGTAATGAAAATGATGCCGATGTCCCGTATCTATAGTAATACTAGGCTTTTTACTATTCAAACGTGTCCATGCTATATGAACCTTTCTAGTATCCTGAAGTTCCTTGGGTAAGTCTTTATAGTTACCACCATCTGGAACCAAAGAAATGATTTTCCTTGTTTGATCGTTATGAATTGTAACGTCATGATTCCACACCCCTTTACTATCTTTGCGCATAAAGGTCTGATATGGGCAATTAGGAGCAATAGGATATTCCGAGTTATCAGTAATGGAATTTTCAGTCAAGTCACTCAGTGCTTCCTCAGTAGTGACTTTATGCTCTACCGTTGGAATATTGAAATCAAAAGTCCCCTTAAGCAAACCTACAAAAAATGCACGCTTACGATTTTGAGGCACTCCATAGTCGGATGCCAAAAGTACTTTTGTTTCAACCGTATATCCCAATTCTTGAAAATTATCGAGTATAGACTGCTTTACAATACCATCACCAATTGACAGTATGTTGGGAACATTTTCCATTACAAATGCACGTGGTTTGAAATAATCAACCATACGAACAAAACCTTTGTACAATTTATTTCTTTCATCATCCACAATACGTTTTCCAGCAATGGAAAACCCCTGACACGGTGGACCACCTATAATAACATCAACATTATCCGTACCGAGATGAGATTTTAATTCCTCACCAGTCAATGTTGACATATCTGCACATAACGTATTACTTTTATGATGATTGAATTGGAACGTTTTGAGTGCATCTTTCCAAATATCAACCCCGAGTAAAACATCAAATCCAGCTTTCTCAAAGCCAAGAGACAATCCTCCACAACCACAAAACAAATCTAATACTGTATATGAGTTCTTTGTCATTCTATTTTTTGAATATTTTAATTCACATTTCGCAAAATTCATTTAAGTAAGCCTCATCAAATCAGACATCCCAATTAGGTTTTCAAATCGGACTGACAAGTTTTAACACACCATTCCAAACGGTAGTTTTGCCTTTACCAAGTTGCGCACTTAGCTATGTATTGGGCATTTTCTGCAAGTAAAGCTTTGAACCAATTCAATTCCTCATTGCTAAATGCATTTTATTGTTTGTTACAAAAGTACGAAATAAATCTCTAAAATAGGCCTAAACCATTAGTTGTTTATATCCAATTAGCAACATGTCCAGTCCCAAAGCATACGAGAAAATAAAAAAACATGCGAATAATCAAGTGAAAGTACGCAAGCTATCCATTATATCCATTAACATCTCGCATATCTTTTAGGTATTACCAACAATAGATAGGTTTACATTGTTTACCACACGCCGCAAAACCACAATCTCTTATCAGAACGCTTCAAGCCTGTATGTCATTCTAAAAAATCGACCCTACAGCACCTTCTGGATGGGGTAGAAAAACAATGCGATGAAATTTTAAAAGAATTCGATGAGTCAAGTGAAAGAATGCGATTCGCAGGTCTGCAATATGCGAATGGTTAATCTACTTCTCGCATTATTTTTCCTCATGGGTTACAAAGCTTATTTAACGTATGCATATTTTACAATCGTCCAGTACACAGTAACCGGCAGAAGATAACAAAATCTGGTAAACGATAGTAAATGTATTGGTTTGTCATGTCTCTACAAGAAACAACTCTATTCGCAAGATGCAAGCAGTAAAACCATATATCTTTCAAATTGAAACTCCAGACTAAAGAAAACTAACCTTCACTGAAAAGTTTCCAATTTATTGGCACAATCACTACAATAACGCTGTATGTTTTACCTTAAAACTATAGATAAAAAGCCTATCTATAATATTCAGAAGGCACTTGATAACAATATACCATGATGTATTTGTAAATAAAATTACAGAGTAATAATTTTCACAACCTTTTTACAATCCTCTTTTGCTTTTAAAACCATTTTTCACATAAATAAAAATATAGATATCTTTTTGCTTGCTTATTTCACACATTTACATATTTTTGCGATACAAATCAATACCTGATATAATTATGAAATCTAAAAGCAATCGTCATGCTTATCAATCAAAAGCATGTTTCACCGTCAGATTATTTCTTTTGCTCTTGGCGGCTGTATTGTTTGCTCCGGCAGTTTCGGCGCAAAACAACCAGCGTGTAGACAAGAGCCGTGAGGGACGAATCAAAGCCGGCATCTGTAAAGTTATCGGGAAAGTGGTAGATACAGGAAAAAATCCGCTACCCGGAGTACATATTTACGTTGTAGGAAGCACACAGCGAACTGTGACCGATGCGGATGGTAACTTCAGCCTGATACTTCAGGGAGAAGGCAAAACGCACGAACTGAAAGCTACTTTCGTGGGTATGGCATCGAATACATTTAAAGTCACTATCCAGAAAGGAGAAGAGACTAAGAAGTTGCCGCTCGTTACCATGAAGGAAGACGACAAAGTCTTAGACGAAGTGGTAGTTACCGGTTATCAGATAATGAAACGCCGTGAGTCGGCCAGCGCCATCACTTCTGTAAAGGCGGAAGATGTGATTGTGCCTAATGCCATGAACATCGACCAGATGTTGCAAGGTAAGGTTTCGGGTGTGATGGTAATGTCGCAGTCGGGCGAACCTAGCAGCACTCCTACCATCCGTATTCGTGGTAACTCTACCATCAATGGTAATAAGGGTCCGGTATGGGTAGTAGATGGTGTAATCGTATCGGATGCGGTTCCGTTCTCGGCTTCCGACCTTAACAGTCCCGATGCTGCATACCTTATCGGTAATGGTATCTCAGGCCTCAGCCCGCAGGATATAGAGAGCATCGATGTACTTAAAGATGCTTCGGCTACAGCCATCTATGGTGTTAAGGCTGCTAATGGAGTCATCGTTATCACTACCAAAAAAGGTAAGGCCAGCCGTCCGGTAGTTACTTACGATGGTAGCATGAGTATCAATACACGCCCCACCTACGGCGATTTCGACATGATGAACTCGCAAGAGCGTATTCAGCTTTCTAAAGATATCTACGATGCTCGTTTGCAATATCCGCGCGTGCCGATGGAAGAAAGCTACGAAGGTGCATTGCAGCTATTGCTAAGCAAGAAAATCAGTCAGGATCAGTTCGGACAGATGGTTCGCAAGTACGAATTGATGAATACCAACTGGTTTAAGGAGATTTTCCGCACTACAGTAAGCCAGAATCACAGTCTCTCTGTAAACGGTGGTTCGGATAAGGTGAGATACTATACTTCTGTAAGTTACAACAACAGTCCGGGTATAGCCAAGACTTCAGAGAGCGAACGTTTCACAGCCATGAGTAAGGTATGGTTCAAAATCAACAAGATATTCGATGTAGACGTTAAGGTAAACTTAAGCCACTCTGATAATGATGGTTACAACGGAGTAAGTCCTTTCTCGTATGCCTACAACACATCGCGTGCATTCTCGCCATACGATGATAACGGAAACTATTATTACTACAGCAAGACTAAATTGACTCCTATCAGCTATAATATTCTTAACGAACTTGACCAGACTGGAAAGACCAGCAAGACCAACGTAATGGGCGGTTTATTCAACCTTAACGCTCACATCGTTAAAGGGCTGACTTATACAGGAACACTTTCATACGATTGGAGTGAATCTCGCCTCAACACTTGGGCTACCGATCGTTCTTACAGCGTGGCAAACATCCGCGGATATGACTACGGAGCATATAAATCATCCGACAGACAGTATCAGACATCGGCTCTGCCTGTAGGCGGAACATACGGCACCGATAATACATCGCGCCGCTCGTATATGCTCCGTAATACATTGAGCTATGTAGAACGCTTTGGCGATCATGACATCAACCTCTTTGGAGGTATCGAAATCCGTTCTGACAAGTACAACGGTATCTCGACTTTCTCTTACGGATGGGATCCGCAGTACGGACAGAGCATCGCTCCTATTTATACAGACCGTTATCTTACAGCTGTAAAACAAGGACGATTCAATCCTAACATCACCGAAAAGGTTACTCAGGTAGCTTCTTACATCGGTTCTGCCAGCTATACTTACGGCAACCGCTACGTGCTTAACGCCAATATCCGTTCAGACGGTTCTAACAAATTCGGTAGCAACCCAGAATACCGCTGGTTGCCTACATGGTCTGTAGCCGGAAAATGGATTCTGTCGAACGAGAAATTCATGCAGAGCGTAAGCTTCGTAAATCATGCTTCATTCCGTGGATCTTACGGTATCCAGGGTAACATTATGGACGATGCTACTCCAAACTTGATTGTACGTATGAATGGTATAAACAGTACCACAGGTTTGCAAGAAGGAAGCATCTACCGCTTGCCTAACCCCGACCTGCGTTGGGAAAAGACTCGAAGCTACAACATAGGAGCCGACTTCCGCTTTTTTGATAGCCGCTTGACATTGACGCTTGATTATTATCACAAGAAGACAACCGATTTGATTACCGATATGAAAGTGTCGCCCGTAACAGGACGCTCTTATATGTATATGAACGCCGGTGAAGCACTGAACAAAGGTTTTGAAGGTAGCTTCAGCGTGGATATCTTGAGACAGAAAGATTTCGACTGGAATGTATCGTTCAACTTTAACCATAACACCAACGAAATTAAGTACGCTTACGATGCAAACCTTACCGATAAGGAAGTATACGAGAATATGATTGCCGGAAACGTGGCAGCCATCGGACAGCCTTTAGGAACAATCTATTCGTTCAAGTTCGCAGGCCTGTCGGCAGAAAACGGTTATCCGTTGTTCTACACCAAAGACGGACGCAAGGTATACGAAGGCGACTATGAAATGATGGAATTGGTTCCATCGGGAAGTATCTATCCAGATGTAACCGGTGGTTTCAACACCCGCTTTACTTACAAGAAGAACCTCACCGTATCGCTTGGATTCAGCTATCAGCTGGGAGGCGTAAAGCGTTTGCCTGCTATCTATCAAGATGCCAACAGCGCATTCGACCCATCGTCTAACCTTCCGAAAGACTTCATCGACCGCTGGAAACAGCCGGGCGACGAAAACCGCACCAACATTCCGGCATTGTACGACGCTACCATCACCAAAAACTTCCCGGTAGATATGGTGGGATACTATGGTGACAACCGCATAGCCGAAGTATCAATGTCTACCATGTACGACTACAGCGACATCCGCGTAGCCAAGAGCGACTTCCTCCGCCTGAGCAACCTGATGGTAAGCTACCGCCTACCTAAGAACTGGCTGAAGAAACTCAACATCTCTGAAACTACCGTACGCCTGCAGGCCAACAATCTCAAGACATGGGCAGCTAAGGAATGGAAGGGACTTGATCCGGAAACAGCATACGCCAATATGCCTATCATGCCAAGTTTCTCACTTGGAGCAACTATCTCATTCTAACTTAAAACAGAAGACTATATGAAACTGAAATTACATACCATAGGAAGCTTGGCCCTTGCGGCTGTATTCGCTTCAGCTTGTTCAGACTACCTGAAAGAAGACTCGGGCGACTTGCTGATACCGGAAAAGGTATCCGAGTTTCAAGCTGTACTTAACGGTGAGGGTTATCCGAAAACATTTGCCGAAGATGTGGCTTTCACCGATTTGATGACCGACAACATGACAGTAATGAACGGACAGTCGGAAGACCCCAATTTTGCCGGAGCATACGATAACATTACCCTATCTACAGGTAAAGGAGCTTACACATGGGCTCGCGATATAGAGTATTATACTTACGATATAGCAAGCGCTTACGAAAACCGATACGAGAATATCTTGGCGTGCAATACCATCATAGAAAACGAAGAAACTATGATTGGTTCCGACAGCGAGCGAAATTACTGTGTGGCACAGGCATACGCACTGCGTGCGTTCAACTACTTCTGCCTGGTGAACTTATACGGACTGCCTTATAACAAAGCTACCGCCGCAACCGATATGGGTGTAGCTATCCGCCTGAATAGTGAGGTAACACGCGAAGAGTTTACACGCTCTACAGTACAGCAGGTGTACGAACAGATTAATAAGGATTTAGACCGTGCCATAGAACTCTTTGGCAAGAGCACTGAAGACGAAAACATCTTCCAGATGTCACTGAAAGCTGCGTTGCTACTGAAAACACGTGTGGCTCTATACACCGAGAACTGGGACGATGCCATTACTTACGGCGAGAAGCTTTACGCTACCAAACTGACGCTTGACAACATTGGCAAGTTGACACCCGAAGAAATGATGATACAGACCCAAGCAGAGTCTAGTCCACATTATAGTTTCATCAAAAAGAGCAACCCCGAAATACTATTCAACTTCGGCGGTACTTTAGACAACCCACACAAGTACATTTCATCGTTCATAGCTTACATTGACGGACCGTCGTTCGCTACATCGCAAACCAATGCCGAAGACTTGTTCAATCAATACGAAGAAGGTGATAACCGTCAGTATGCATTCTTTATGCAAGATGTTACCAAGACAGACGGAACTATGCTGAAATACATCCACACCCCCACAAAACACAATTCGATGTACAGCAGAGACTGCTACAAAGAAGCATTCCGCTCGGCTGAGCTTTTCCTTAACTTGGCAGAAGCCTACATCCGCAAAGGCGGTAGCGAAAATGAAGCAAAGGGCATCAGCCTGCTCAACGAGCTTCGCAAGTCGCGTTTCACTGCCGATACTTACGTAGAAAAGACAGCTGCCGACTTCGCCTCAGCTGACGATTTACTGAAGTTCACTTGGCAGGAACGCCGCCGCGAACTCTGCTTCGACGAAATGCATCGCTGGTTCGACCTCCGTCGTGAAGGTATGCCTCGCTTGGTACATAAATATCGTTCTGCTCCGAATGCAGCCGAAGAGACTTACGTATTGGAACAAGGCGACAAGAACTATACATTGGCATTGCCTAAGAGCGAAACCAATTACAATACAAAGATTGAAAAGTACGAACGTAGAGACATCAACGCCCAGTAACATTAAAACTTACGAATCATGAAAAAGAATCTTTTATATACGCTCATGGCAATAGGATGCCTATCATTGGCATCGTGTGGAGAAGACGACTTAACTCCGTCTATCGACATCAGTCCAGAATATGAAGCGAACTTGGCTTTGACAAAAAGTTCTATTCACGCCGATACCGTAATCTATAAATGGTATCAAAAATATAATACGGCTATACTGTATAAGTTTAACGATAACGACCCCACATGGCTATGGTCAAGCAAATTGACTAACGGCTTTAAGAAGTTCGATATCAGCAACCGCGAAGACTCTATCGCTGTAGAAGAGATGGTAGATAACCTAAAAACGCAGTTGTTCAATGGCTTCTCTGACGATTTCTTGGCCGAACGTCTGCCCTACCGCATCTTCCTTACCAAGCAGCTCTACAAGAAAGCCGATGAAAATTCTGGTTGCATTGTTGCTATAAACAATAATCAGGACAATATGATTATAGGATATGCCGACGAAGATGGAGATGCTTACAGAGTTTCTAAATTCAAAACAGAAACAAATACAGTGTTTGCTAAGATATTCTTTGAATCACTTAACCCGCAGCCTACAGATTTTATCAACTTGAAAGTAGCTTGCGCATTCAACTTGCCGTCTATGCCTCTTAAACCTGGCGGTACAGGATTTAAAGACACCGACCCTGAATTGGAAAAAGAGCAAAAGGTATATCCAGACTTTATAGACCCAAGCGACGCTACCGCCAAGAACCTGCACGTACTTCAGGTATTGGGATATATGGTTAACGGTGCTAGTATGGGAGCCAAGCTTCCGTCTGATGCGCAAGATTATGCCGGATATCTTGATTTTATAGGCAACAAGCCGGGTAGTTATATCCGCCAGCGCACTCAGTATTATTGGCGCATCGCCCGACGTGCAAAGGTGCTGATAGAATATCAGAAGACATATCAGAACGAAGACCTCATAGCTAAGCAAAACGCTAAGTACCCCGATGACAAGGTCACGATAGAAGACTTCGCTTATCCTGAAGATAAATAAAAATCATTCACAAAAAAGGAGTTCACAGGACTTGGCATGTGCCAGGCCCTGTGATGCCTTTTAATAAAACACCTAATAACGAAATGAAAAATAGACTTTTGTTGTTCCTGTCTATAGTGTTCTTAGCAGGACTGTTTATCAACGTATCGGCTCAAGAAAACAAAGGCATACAGTTTCACAAAAACGAGAGCTGGGAAAGCATCGTGGCACTGGCCAAGAAAGAAAACAAGCTGATTTTCATGGATTGCTACACCGTGTGGTGCGGTCCGTGTAAGGCGTTGGCTCGCGATGTGTTTCCGCAAGAAAAAGTGGGCGATTTCTTCAACCCTCGCTTCATCAATGTGCAATATGATATGGAGAAAGGCGATGGTAAGATGCTTTACAATAAATATAAAAAGTATATCATAGGCTTCCCTACCCTATTGCTTATAGACCAAGACGGTAAGGTGCTGCAGCAGATGGCTGGTTATCAAGAACCCGATAAACTGATAGAGGGCATCAAAAACGCTTCGGCAGGTAACGACCTCTTCTCATTGGGCGAACGATACAAGAAAGGCGAACGCGATTTTACGTTTATCAAAGCTTACATCAGCAGCCTGCAGGGTGCTTTCTTGAAAGACTCTGTTACGGCGGTGGCCAACGATTATCTTTCTCGCATAGAACTGAAAGAGTTAGATAAAGACGATGTTTGGGAAGTACTTGGTCCTACAATCAAAGATGTTAACTCGCCGGCTTTCAACTATGTTGTACAGAATGCCGACCGCTTTACTTATAAACTTCACCGCGACCGCTATCGCATCAACCGCCAACTGGAAGGTCCTATCCATGCAGAAGTAAGTCGCTTGATAAGACTCTCTAAAAACGACCAAGGTGAATACCTTCCGTTAGTAAACGATAAAGCTCAAGAAGATAAAATGCTAAATTTCATCTCTCG
Source organism: Bacteroides sp. CAG:530 (assembly GCA_000434735.1). GTDB lineage: Bacteria > Bacteroidota > Bacteroidia > Bacteroidales > Bacteroidaceae > Phocaeicola. The sequence goes on along the minus strand of FR881225.1, from coordinate 19,175 downwards.
CGCCAGCCTTAATAAATATAACGAAACTAAGGCCAAGTTCTTTATCCATCGCTTATTAATAGACGGTAATTATCCGGAAGCATGGAAGTATATAACCGACTGCGCCAATATGGGTCTTACAGGATTCTACTCTTACCATCTGCAAAACTACATAGAATATATGTCTGCCAAGAGCAACGACAAGAAGCTCTTGAAAGAGATGTTGGCTAAGCTGGAAGAATATAAGTTGACCGAAAACGATAAGAATCCGCAATTCTCTTATCACATGTATAAAACCATGTCGGTTATCAACTCTAAGCTTGGCAACAAGAAATTGGCAGAGCAGCAAGCAGAGAAATACAATGAACTCGATGCACAGAAGCGTAAGGAAATGGAAGAGTACTTTAAAAGAAATTGACGTATGAAAAAAGCAATATTCGCCCTTGCTGTAGCCGCATTAGGATGCGGCTCGCTGGGGGCACAAAACTATCTGATAGAAGGTACAGCTGCCGATATGGATGGTAAGAAGGTGTATATAGGCGAACTGAGAAGCAAAAAAGATATCTTCTACGCCGACTCTACCATTATAGAGAACGGACAGTTTAAACTGACGGGTAAACTTGACTCCATTAAGCCGCTAAGCATCTTCATAGGAAGAAAGCATCAGGCGTTCTTACTCGACGAGAATCCCATAAAAGTAAGCTACACCACCACGACCCAAGAGTTTATGGGCAAACAAATAAAGACGGGAGACATAAAGGTGACAGGCGACAAAGACCAGCAGTTACTGGCAGAGATGAACAACGCCCTAACACAAGAGATGTATACCATGCTCGCCATTTCGTTTATGGGGCAAGGCAAGGATGTAAACGCTCCAGAGAATAAAGCTTTGGCAGACAGTATAGGTTATCTGTTTACTTCGGCAAAAGACCATACTAAAGAAGTATTCGAAAAGATAGTAAACGAAAACACTGATAGTTACGTAAGTGCCATCATCCTTAACAAACATTTCGCCAAGGACAGACCGTTGGCAGAGATTAAGGCTGGGTATAATAAGTTGAGTAACCGCGTAAAGCAGTCCAATTTAGGTAAAGAACTGAAGGCTACCATCGCCGGATATTCTGCTATCGGTGTAGGACGTATAGCTCCTAATTTCACTCTGAACACACCCGATGGAAAACCTATCACCCTATCGTCGCTTAGAGGCAAGTGTGTACTCATCGACTTTTGGGCTTCATGGTGCGGACCTTGTCTGCGCGAGGCCCCAAACATCAAAAAAGTGTATGCCAAGTATCACGACAAAGGCTTCGAGGTTCTATCCGTATCGGTAGATGATAAGAAAGACAAATGGACTCAGGCTATAGAGAAGCATCAGCTCAACTGGCTGCACGTATCAGCTTTGAAAGGATGGAAATGTCCGGTAGCACAGTTATATAAAGTAACGGGCGTGCCTGCCATGTTCTTGATAGACAAGGAAGGAAAAATAGTATCTACAAAGGCTCGCGGTGAAGCGTTAGAGCAAGAAGTAGCTAAACTCTGCAAATAAAAAGGATATGAAAAGACTTATTTTAATACCCTGTTTATTACTCTGTGCCCTGATGGTTAAAGCGCAAGGCATAGTATTCAATGAGGGCACATGGAACGATGTGCTGAAGTTGGCCAAGGAGAAGAATTGTCCGGTATTCATAGATGTGTATACCTCATGGTGCGGTCCTTGCAAAAAGATGGCGAAAGAGATTTTCACCCAGAAAGAGGCAGGCGACTACTTCAACGAACACTTCGTAAACTATAAGGTAGATGCCGAGAAGGGTGAAGGTGTAAAGATAGCTTCGCAGTTCAATGTTTCTGCATACCCTACTTGTCTGTTTGTTACTGGCGAAGGGAAACTGGTATCAAGCTTTATGGGTGTACAGACAGTACGCAGTTTACTACGCGAAGGCGCAAAGGCGGTAAAAAACTATTCGCTATTGCCTCAGATAGAGAAGATGGATGCCGAATATAAGTCAGGAAAGAACGATGTAGAGTTCCTGAAAAGATACTGCCAAGCACGAAGCGAATTTGGCGAGAAGGGCGGACAGCCGTTAAACGACTTGCTAAACATATTGCCAGACAATGAGCTTACGCAGAAAGAGAACCTTACATGGATTCAGAACCTCACAGTGTACGACCTTCCGCTTATCAACCGTTTGGTTTCTATACTGAGCGGTATGGACAAGAAAACGGGAATGCAACTTAACAAAGCCATAATGAAGGCGATGAGCACATTCATAGCGCAGAGCACCGAAGGCAACAAAAAAGCAGAGTTCGAGCAACTTATGACAATAAAGGATAAACTTATCGCCTTCGACCCAACCAACGATGATAACGGTGTAGGCGCATCTATGGGTGGTGGCATGTCGTATCTGGCATCAGAGCAACTAAAGATGTCGTTCTACATGCGCAACAAGTACAATCCAGAATTCGAGAAGGTATTCCTCCCCTATCTGCAAAAAAAGATGGCAGAAAACCCTACCGACTCACTCATAGCTCGTTCGGATGCCGAAGAGAAGTATTATTCCGACCTTCTAAAATCTGATACCGTCAGTGCGGAGAAGAAGCACGATATAGAGCAAAGCCGAAGCTTTATGAAGCTATTTAGCGGAGTGAAGAACAAGTTGCTCTCTACTACCCTCTATAACGCCGCCGGCTATTACTGGGACATCCACGCACCGCAATCGGAGCAACTGAAGCAAAAATACATTGAGTGGCTAAATTTCTTCTATGCGTTAGACCGTGGCACCAACATCGCCATTCCAGCATCAGAAAAACTCGTTGAACTTGGCCGAAAAGACCTTGCCATCAAGTTACTTCAAAACTTAGAAGAATATCTAAAACTGACCGGCGACCCTGACAAGGAACTAGACAAAACCCGTCAGGCTCTGGAGAAGCTGAAGTAATCTCACTCAGTAATAGCATAAAAGAATATCCCACTATTGATGACTCATAAAGTACACCAATAGTGGGATATCTCTTTTATATCAAATTATTAAAGCAGTTTCTCTACTTCGCTTTCGCTTATAGAAACGATAGAGGCTATATCAGCTACTGATATTCCTTTATCCGCAAGGTTTCTTACCATACCGCGAAGCAAGCTATCTTTCTGCTCAATAAGTTGCTCTATAGTCTTGTCTTTCTGCTCGATGTCCTTGTTCTTCTGCTCGATGTCCTTATTCTTCTGCTCGATGTCCTTGTTCTTCTGCTCGATGTCCTTGTTCTTCTGCTCAATGTCCTTGTTCTTCTGCTCAATGTCCTTGTTCTTCTGCTCAATGACTTTATCTTTCATCATGATAGTTGTATCACGAGCCTCTATTTCTGAAAGGATTTCATCTTCTACCGCCATATCGCGGCGCACCTCAGGCCTTGTTGCAGCAAGCACCAAGCGATGAACTAAAAGCAACTCATCGCCCTTCATTCCTTCCTCGTTGATATTTAGCAGATGGTCATCATCCGAAATGCGATAATCCTGATCGAATACAGAAAGCATACGCTCAAGATGATTACGGGCGCGACCTTTAAGATAAGGTATCTGCACTATAATACTATCGTGAGTAAGGCTCTCTATAAACGGGTCTGGCACACCTTTTTCTATGCGACGGTCGTCATAGTCCAGATAATGACGGCGCACATATACCACAGGCTCCTGCAAGTCGCCCAACTTATGTCCCAATATATAAATAGAGATAATAGGCAGACCAAACTTTCCGTTCGTCTCTTCCTTAACATTAGTCTTATCAAGATAATGTGTACCCAGATACTGGCGGAAGCGCAATGTTTCTGTAGCCAGCCACGTCTTCTGCAGTTCTATAAGTACAAGTTGCTCCTTACCCTCGTCGTCCACTATCTTAGCCGAGAAATCTATGCGGAAAATAGAGATACGAGTTTGCTGCAGATTGCTATACTCGTTACGTCGCATCTGCACATCTCTCACCTCCCTCTTCAGAAGAGCCGATAGCAGAATACGCGCCACGCGGTTATCCTCTAACAGGAATTTGAATACCGAATCGTAAATAGGATTTGCAATAATAGCCATAGTTCTGCGTTTTATTATTCGTTATATGCAAAGAAAATGAATATTCCGCAATACTCCAAAAAAATACATCGCAATATACTTTCAAAGAATAGCTTACAGCAAAGTGATAAAGCCGAAAACCAAGCCTATAAAACAACAATTATAATCACAAAAATGGGGGGGGTAATTAAGGCTCGACAACTTTTTTATAATCATTTCACATTTCAAACCGTAAGACATTTGTTTATATAAAAACTTAATTTTTATCTTTGCGCCCGGCTAAAAAAAACGAATTTTCCACGAGAAAAATAGGGCAAAGAGAGAAATAGCACATAGAATAAAACTATCGCAAAAAGTAAAACTAGACATTAAGTATATGAGTAGTTTTAACGAATGGATCAACAAAAATAAACGCATTTTATGGTGTGCCATATTGTTAGCAGGATCTAAGGCATGGTGTGCCGCTCCGGAGAACGCAGACAGCCTGACGTGTATCATCAACTTCCGCATCAGTAAAACTACCATCGACTCTCAATACATGGGCAACTCCGATGCCATCGCCGCATTTCGAACGGCACTCGATTCCGTAGGCTCAGAACATATAAAACGTATAGCCATACGCTCTTGGGCTTCGCCCGAAGGTAACACGACTTTCAATAACTGGCTGTCTACCGAACGCGCTTCGGCAGCACGCAAGCTGGTAGACCAACTACTGCCGTCTGGCGAAAGAGGCTTCAAGGTAGACGCTGAAGGCGAATCGTGGGATGGACTGAAGTCTTTCGTGGCAAGCGATGAAAAGCTTGACGCGAAAACGAAAGAGCGCATAATGACAATTCTGAACGGCACGCAGACCAAGGACCAGAAGAAGCTTGAGCTGAGACGAATGCCATGCTACGGTTATCTAAAGACTACCTACTATACCAGATTACGTAACTCCATTATATGTGTATTCTATACGCAGAAGATGCCAGAGCCTGTAACAGTACTGCCCGACAGCGTAACGACAGTAGAGCCTGCGGATGTAGATACCGTAATAATAAAGGAAATCACTGAAACAACATATCCCCCAGAAGTAAAAAAGCAGAAAGACGGAATAGTATTGGCGGTAAAGACCAACTTGCTATACGATGCACTATGCGTGCCAAATGCAGGCGTGGAACTTCCGTTTGGCGACGATTGGTCGGTATCGGCGGCATGGATGTATGCTTGGTGGAAGAGCGACAAGCGTCATAACTACTGGCGTACATACGGTGGAGATATCGAGGTGCGCCGTTGGTTTGGAAAGCCTGGACGCAGAGTGCTTACCGGGCATCACGTAGGGGTGTACGGACAGATAATTACGTACGACTTTGAAAGAGGCGGACGAGGCTATCTGGGCGATAAATGGAGTTATGCTGCGGGACTGTCGTACGGCTACTCCATGCCTATAGCCAAGAGGCTGAACCTTGATTTCAGTGTGGGCGTAGGCTATCTGGGTGGAGTATATAAAGAATATCTGCCTATGGAAGAGTGCTACGTATGGCAATGCACCAAAAACAGGCATTACATAGGCCCTACTAAGGCTGAGGTTTCACTTGTATGGCTGTTAGGACGAGGATATAACGCCCGGAAAGGAGGCAAACGATGAGTTTAAAAACGATAATCGGTCTGTTGCTCATGATACCGATGGCTATGCTGTTCTCGGCGTGCAGACATAAGGACTTGTGCTATACGCATCAGCATAAGGCTCGTGTAAGGGTGAATGTAGACTGGAGTCAGTTTCGTGTGGAGAAGCCCACGGGGATGTCTGTACTGTTCTACTCTACCGAAGGAGGAGGAAATCAGCAGACGGTGCTGTCTAACAATACCGCTTTTGTAGAAACCGACCTTGCGGTGGGTAAATATCGGGCGATGGTGTACAACCAGAGTCCGTCGGAATTCGGCTCGGTATCATTTTCCGGTATGGAGAACCTGCAGACGGCGGCGGTATATGCCAACACGCAGTCTTCGCGCTGGTATAATGCCCGCACCGATGAAGAGCAAGTAATAACAGCTCCAGAATGGATAGGAACTACAGTGAGCGGCACGCTTGAGGTAACCCGAGAGATGGTAGAAGCCACCAACATATTACACGGTTCGAAGCCGGCACCAGAAACCAACATATTGGGTACACTTGTACCGCAGAACATTATATATACCATCACGGTAAATGTCTACCTGAAAGGAATATACAATCTGCGCTCGGTACGTGCCTCGCTAAACGGAATGGCGACGGGATATGAGTTTGGGCAACAGAGAGCTTCCGAACAGAATGGCACGCAGTTGTTAGAAAACTGGTCGATTACAACCGATAAAGTCAACCCTACGCAAGGCGTGGTTACCACTAAGATACGAAGTTTCGGACTGCCACACTCACATAAAGGCGAAGCCGAAGAAAACACCTTGACCGTATCATTTCTGCTGGTAGACAACAAGACGAAGCTGAACTACACCTTTAAGGTGGGCGACAGCTTTATACAAGATACAGACAATGAGTTATCTCTCCGTATTGATAAAGAGATAGCCGACCCACTGCCCGACGTGAAGCCCGAAGGAGGAACTGCCGGAGGATTCGACGCAAAGGTAGACGATTGGGGCAAGGAAGAAAACTTTGACATAGGTGTATAAACAAAGAAAAATATAACATTATAATAAACCACTAAACGAAAAATTAACATGAAACAGAATTATTTTATGGGCCTCATCGCCTGTGCAGCTCTCACAATGACGGGTTGTTCTAATGATGAAATCAATGCTCCTCAGCAGTCGCAAGGAAATAACGCTATCGAGTTCAGCACTTATCTTGGACGCAATGCGCAAGGTTCTCGTGGTACAGAAACCTCTACCACATCTATAAAGACTAGCGGTTTTGGCGTATTGGCTTATTATACCGAACAAGCTAATTTCGCCAATACCAATAAGCCTAACTTTATGTGGAATCAGAAAGTTACACATAACGGTACTAATTGGGAATACACTCCAGTAAAATACTGGCCGACTAAAGTAGGCGACAAAGTTTCTTTCTTTGCTTATGCCCCATACGTAGAAAACGACAATAATAACGGCATAGTACTTTCAGGCAATTCTGAAACTGGCGCACCTACTGCAACAATCACTTTGCCAGATGATCCATCTCAAACAATTGACTTTGTGGCTGCCGTACAGATGAATAAGACCCATGACAATAGCGCGTCAGCTAACAACAATGTAAGTTTCACACTAAAACACGAAATGACTCGTGTTAAGGTACAAGCAAAGCTTGATAAATTGGTATATGACGCTTCCCCAAAACATAAAACATTTGTCGTTATCAAGAATGTAACATTTAATAATAAAGGACAATTCTATAAGTCGGGTATATATACATTTTCTACAGACGATAGCAAAAGAGGTAAATGGGCGGCTCCTACAACTAATGATTTAACTTATACTTTAAATTTGAACGGAGTTTTAAAAACAGAAACCATCACAGCTGCCACTGCAACAGATGCCGCTGCAACAGGTGCTAGCGCAAATGGTAATTATAAAACTGGAGTAAAGGGCTTAAAATTAATCGATACCACAGCAAAGGATTTATTTAAAGCCAATGAATATCTGTACCTGATTCCTGTTTCAGCAGATAACGAAAATGGTTTAACAGACGGAAAAGCAACAGCTACCATCGAATACGATATCGTAACAGAAGACAGTAATCTTGTAAAAGGTTATTCTTGTACTTCGGCTACAAAGACTGTTTTATTACCAACAGGTACTTTGAAGCAAGGTATTTCTTACAATTATATATTCACCATCAAATTAGATGAAATTGTGCTAAACGCAACTGTCAATGAATGGGATAAACCTTCAGATAGCAACATAGACGTTCCTTATTCTCCAGACGACGCAACAAAACAGAATTAAAAACGCAACAATAACTGAATATGAAAAAGAACTATATTATGGGAGTCATCGCCTGCGCAGCTCTGACAATGACAAGCTGTTCGAATGATGAAATTGGAGGAAATAATACCAAACAAGGAGACCCTATAGAATTCGGAGTGTACTTAGGACGTGACGCTCAAGGCTCTCGTGGTACTATAATAACTAATGATAATCTTAATAATTTTGGTGTTACGGCTTATTTGGGAATGTATAACGAACAGGAATTCATGTACAATCAGGAGGTTATAAAAAGCGACGGTTCGTGGACTTATAGCCCTGTAAAATATTGGCCAACAATGGAAAGTACAGAGTATGGAGAACACTATATTTCCTTTTATGCATACGCACCACATACGACTGCTGCCAATAACCTTATAACACTTTCTACAAGCAAAGCGCATGATGCAGTTACAGCTACAATATCACTTCCTACAGGTACAAATGCCGATTTAACCAATATGGTGGACTTTGTAGCTACCGCAAATCATCACAAATTTAAAACTAACGGCAATGAAGTGAGTGATAAGGTAACATTCAATCTTAAGCATGAAATGACCCGCATCGATCTAAAAGCCAAAGTAAGCGAAAATGTATATGGTTCAACTGCTGCCAACAAAACTAAAGTTGTAATCCGCAGCTTAAAACTTAAATCCGGTGGTGAATTCTATACTAAAGCAACGTATACATTTCCTGGAGTAACTAAAGAGCGTGGAATGTGGGAAGAAAAAGAAAAAAGAACCCCAGCAACAGCCGACCTCGATCTTCAGTCTATTCTTAAATGGAGTGGTGATTGGACAATATCTAATACTAAAGTAATAGATAACAACACTCCCAGCAATAAAGGCATCGCATTGGAAAGTTCTTCACCAGTTAACTTATTCAATACAGATCAGTATTTGTTCTTAATTCCTGCGCCAAACGAAACCGGTTTGACAGCAAAATCTATCTCAGCTACTATCACATACGATATCATCACCGAAGATAGCAATCTGAAAGACGGATACTCTAAGACTTCCGCTACAAAGACTGTATACCTTCCGGCAGGTATTATGCAGCAGGGCAAAGCTTATAACTTGACTTTCACCATCGCGGTAGATCAAGTTAAACTTGATGCAACAGTTGCAGACTGGGATACAGCTACCAACAGCGGCATAGACGTTCCTTACACTCCGGATGACGCTACTCCTAAACCAGCTACTCCTAAACCATAATCTCAAGCAGAACTAAAGAGAGATCTCTTTAAAACATAAAATCCCACTATCGGCACTCCACACATTGAGCCGCTGATAGTGGGATTTTTTCAGCACATCCTGAAAATGGTAAAAAAGATTTCGATGATTCAAGTGAAAGAATGCGATGATCAAAGTGAAAGAATGCGATTCGCAGGTCTGCAATATGCGAATGGTTTTTAGCGAATCGCCTTGCGTCAAAAAGACCGACCTACTTCTTACCAAACTCCGGGTCAATATCGAGCAAAGCCGTAACACCGAACGTAGCACCACAACATAACATTATCCACCAGAAAAAGCCGGTGTAACCCAAGGCTTCCTGAATCCATCCGGCAGCCATGCCCGGTAACATCATGCCAAGCGCCATAAATGCAGTACAGATGGCATAATGGGCAGTGCTATGTTTTCCACGCGAAAAGTATATCATAAACATCATGTAGGCGGTAAAACCGAAACCATATCCCAACTGCTCTATGAATACGCATACGTTGATCCACAGCAACGGAGTTTCGGGGAAATAACTGAGGTAAACAAATACTGCATCGGGCAGAGATATGGCACATACCATCCACCACATCAGTCGGCGCAAGCCGTGGCGAGACACCATCAATCCGCCTATTATACCTCCTATCACCAATCCTATAATTCCAACTGTACCCTGCGTAACTCCTATCTGTGCGGTAGAGAGTCCCAGTCCGCCTGCCGATAATGTATCTTTTAAGAAAGGTATCTCCATCTTAACCAACTGAGCTTCGGGCAAACGATAGAGCAACATGAACAGCACTGCTACAAGTGCACCTTCTTTTCGGAAGAAAGAGCGGAATGTACGCATAAACTCGTGTAGTAGCGTAGATGCAGTAACCGAGCAAGCCGGTACATCGCCATCGGGACGAGGCAATGCCACCGAGTGATACGCCCACATAGCCATCATCAGTCCCGCTGCTATGAAAAGAGTTATGCTCCACGCATAAGGCACATTGGCTGTAACCACCTCTAATTTGCCCGCCAGCATAATGAGCAATCCCTGACCGGCAATGAGTGCCAACCTATAGAACGTGCTGCGTATGCCCACAAAAAACGCTTGTTGATGGTCGGTCAAGCCCAAGATATAAAATCCGTCGGCAGCTATATCGTGAGTAGCCGAACTGAATGCCATAAGCCAGAATATGGCTAACGAAAGTTGGAAAAAATAACTTGTAGGCAATGTAAAGGCGATGCCTGCCATACCAGCTCCTAAAAGGAGTTGCATGGATATAATCCAAAAACGCTTGGTACGCAGCAAATCTACAAACGGACTCCATAGCGGTTTTATAACCCACGGCAGGTTAAGCCAACTGGTATAGAAAGCTATCTCGGCATTAGAAATGCCCATACACTTATACATCACAAGCGATAAAGTAGTGATAACTACATACGGAAGCCCTTCGGCAAAATATAGAGACGGGACCCATGCCCACGGTGATTTCATAATCATTAGTCTTGTTTTATTAATTGTAGATTACAAATGTAACATAATATCTTTAAATGAAACCCACCTACAAAAACAAATAATCCCGGCATCGGACAGCTTCATAAAATGAAACATCCGATGCCGGGATTTTATATTACCCTTAACAAACTAAATATTAATTGTTTTCAGGACGAAGTTTACGAACTACAGCACCAGTCTGCCACATTTCGCTATCGTGCAATGCCTTCAATTCAGCATTAAGTTTTTCACGATAATCGGGCTGAGAGTTAGAGTCGATAGAACGCTGAGCTTCGATACCGTCTGAAACTGATTTATACAATTTCTCGAATACAGGCTTAGTAGCATCGTGGAACGGAACCATCCAGTCTAAAGCACCACGCTGAGCTGTAGTAGAACAGTTAGCGTACATCCAGTCCATACCCTTAGCAGCAAACAGCGGCATCAAAGACTGAGTCAATTCTTCTACAGTTTCGTTGAAAGCTTCAGAAGGAGTGTGTCCGTGCTCACGCAATGTTTCGTACTGAGCCAACAGCAATCCCTGGATAGCACCCATCAAAGTACCACGTTCGCCAGTCAAGTCTGAAGTAGCTTCGCGCTTGAAAGTAGTTTCGAACAAGTAACCAGAACCGATACCGATACCCATAGCTATAACACGATCCCATGCCTTGCCAGTAGCATCCTGATAGATAGCGTAAGAAGAGTTCAAACCACGACCTTCGAGGAACATAGTACGCAAAGAAGTACCCGAACCCTTAGGAGCAACCATGATAACGTCTACATCAGCAGGAGGAACTACGCCTGTACGGTCGTTCCAGTTGATAGCGAAACCATGAGAGAAATATAATGCCTTACCCGGAGTAAGTGTTTCTTTAATAGTAGGCCATACAGCAATCTGAGCTGCATCCGACAACAGAACGGCAATGATAGTGGCACGTTCGCATGCTTCTTTGATGCCAAACAAAGTTTCACCCGGAACCCATCCGTCGGCAACAGCCTTTTCGTATGTCTTACCCGGACGCTGTCCGACGATAACATTGAAACCATTGTCGCGCAAATTCAATGACTGACCAGGACCCTGAACACCATAACCGATAACGGCGATAGTTTCGTCTTTCAATACTTCACGCGCTTTGTCCAAAGGAAACTCTTCACGGGTTTCTACGTTTTCGATTACCCCGCCAAAATTCATTTTTGCCATAATTACACAATCTTTTAATGCAACCCCAAAGGGCCGCCGTTACTAATAACTGGTTATTTAAATATTTTGAAATATCACTTTACTGCGAACTACCGTTTCGCGGTCGTTCTTCTTTATTTCTACATCGAACTCGTTTTCCGACTTCTGCTCCTTATAGAATGACAGTTCGTCACCAAAATAGCTTTCTGCCACGTATGCCACTTCGAAACGCTTCAGGCGTCGCTCGCTGAACATCGACAGCGGAAAGAGGTCGAGTATATGTTCTATGTAGCGAATACTGTTTACATGACCGTTAATGTCGATGTCGCTATATCGCGCCATCACGCGTGCATCGGGTTCAGCAGTTGTCACCTTTACCCTGCCCGGTTTGTCGATAGGACACTCCTTCTCGGTGCAGATATAATTGGTGATGCCTCCGCCATGCAGCGTAAGCAAGTCGGCTGGCTTACGGGTTTCCATTCCTATCATCGCCCATACCGAACGAGCGTATCCTATAGGCTCGCCCTTAGCGTTGATGATGGCGAAATCGCGGTCGGTAAAAAGCTTATAAACGTTTTCCACCCACGTTTCGATGCTGAACTTATCGTAAGCCGAAGGCATCTCGCCAGTAATCTCTACCGCCAGTCGAGAGAGTACCCATGTAAAATGGTCCTCATTGAGGGTAGCAATGCCAAAGCCCCTGTCGGCAGCATGAAATCCGGCGCAGTTCAGCAAATGGTTGCCCAATATCCCCATGGTGAGCTTGCCTGTAAAATCAGCGTGAAACGGTTCTACCACAAACGGATATGTGCCAACTTTATTGTTTTCTTTTTCAGTCATGACTACATTTATTTTTTATTCATTCCTTATCGGCTTTATAACGTTCTTCGCGATGAGCCAGATACTCGTTTACACGCTCAAAGCAACTGGTAGATACGGCTATTCTGCCCGAACGCACAAACTGCAACACGCAATTCTGAGCACACAAGTCATCGTAAAGATTTGTTATATCATCGCTCATGCCTGTCATCTCTACAATAGAGAACACCGGATTCACCTCTACGATATGGGCACCGTAACGACGTACTATCTTAGACGGTTCTGGCGATGCCTGAAACTCGGGAGTTGACACTTTATAAAGAGCCTCCTCGCGAAGGAAGATTTCATCGTCGGTAAAATAGTGAGCCTGGATTACATCCATCTTCTTTTCTATCTGCTTTACCACCTTTTCTATAAGAGCCGGAGTGCACCAACAAGTAATGGTATATTTATGTACGCCCTTAATAGACGATGCCGAAACGTTAAGGCTTTCTATATTGAGCTGCTGGCGAGTAAACACCGCAGTTACCTGATTAAGCAAACCTGCAATATTCTCGGAATGAACAATTATCGTATATAGTTTCTTATTATCCATAATTCTACTCTCCTGTTTTAACAATCCAAATCCAGCATCATATAGTTTACCGAACTTCCCGGAGGAGTCATCGGCAATACATTGCCTTCTTCTATCACACATACCTCAAGTAAGAACGGTCCGTCTGTCTTCAGCATTTCTTCTATGCCAGCAGCCAATTCTTTGCGCTCCATTACACGACGAGAGGCGATGCCATAAGCCGAAGCTATCTGCATATAGTCGGGGTTCATCATCGGGGTGAACGAGTAACGACGGTGGAAGAACATGGCTTGCCACTGACGCACATTTCCCAAGAAATTATTGTTCAGGAGAATTATTTTCACCGGAGCTTTCTGTTCCATAATGGTGCCAAGCTCTTGAAGGTTCATCTGCAATCCACCATCGCCCATAAAAGCGCAAACCGTACGGTCTTTGCATCCAAATGTAGCTCCTACCGCAGCCGGAAGGCTGAATCCCATGGTTCCCATACCGCCCGAAGTTACCAAGCTACGGGGCTTGGAGAACTTGAAATAACGGCATGCCATCATCTGGTTCTGACCAACATCGGTCACCAATATGGCTTGCTGATGAGTGGCTTCGCTCACTGCGTTTATCACTTCGCCCATATTGATAGGACCTTCTGAAGGATAAACTTCTGGCTCTATAACATGCTCGAACTCTTTCTGTTCGTACTGCTTAAAGCTATCTATCCATTCGGTATGCTTGTGTTGCTGTATCAGCTCTGTCAGCATTTTCAGAGTACGCTTACAGTTGCCCAATACGGGAACATCTACGGCAACGTTCTTTCCAATCTCCGACGGATCTATATCCAAATGAATAACCTTAGCCTGACGAGCGTAGGTTTCGAGCTTTCCGGTTACACGGTCGTCAAAACGCATACCTACTGCTATAAGAACATCGCACTCGTTGGTCTTTACGTTAGGACCTAAGTTTCCGTGCATTCCCAGCATACCTTTGTTAAGGCGATGATCGGACGGCAATGCCGACAAGCCAAGCAATGTGCATCCGCAGGGGATATCCGCTTTTTCTACAAATGTGCGAAGTTCTTCTTGAGCATTGCCCAGTTCTACGCCTTGACCTACCAAGACGAAAGGTTTCTTAGCTTCGTTTATCAAAGCAACCGCTTCGGCCAACGCCTTAGGGTCGGTTTCGGGATCAGCATCGTAGCTGCGGATGAAATCAACGTCGGAAGGTTCAAAATCTGTAAGATCGGTCTGTGCGTTCTTTGCAAAGTCGAGCACTACCGGTCCGGGACGTCCGCTCTTTGCGATATAGAAAGCACGAGCTACTGCCCACGCTACATCTTCGGCACGACGAATCTGATAGCTCCACTTGGTGATAGGCTGAGTAATGCCCACCAAATCGACTTCCTGAAAAGCGTCGGTTCCCAACAGCGATGCGCCAACCTGTCCGGCTATAACAACGATAGGCGTACTGTCAATCATTGCATCGGCTACACCAGTAATGGTATTTGTAGCGCCAGGACCGCTTGTAACAAGACAAACACCCACCTTGCCCGACACGCGAGCATAACCTTGTGCAGCATGAGCCGCTCCCTGTTCATGACGAACAAGTATATGATTCAATCGGTCGCGATGATCGTAAAGCGCATCGAATGTAGGCATGATAGCCCCTCCTGGATAACCAAACAAGGTAGTTACCCCTTGATGCTCTAATGAACGCATCAACGCTTCCGCTCCTGTTATCTTTTCTTTAGCCATAAATCGCTCCTTACTTAAATAATTCTAACTCCACCCTTATCGGCCGAACTTACCATAGCTGCATATGCGCGAAGTGCTTTCGACACTTTACGGTCGCGTGTAACGGGTGCCATCGGACGTGCAGCCAACTCTTCGTCGGTAAGCTTAACGTTAATGCTACGTCCGGGGATATCTATCTCTATGATGTCGCCATCTACTATCTTACCGATATTGCCACCAGCGGCAGCTTCCGGAGAAATATGTCCGATACTCAAACCCGAAGTACCGCCACTGAAGCGTCCGTCGGTAATGAGAGCACATTCTTTTCCTAAATGCTTAGACTTGATGTACGATGTAGGATAAAGCATCTCCTGCATACCCGGACCACCCTTAGGACCTTCGTGAGTGATGACTACTACATCGCCACTCACTACCTTTCCGCCCAAGATGCCATCGCAAGCAGCTTCCTGCGAATCGAATACCTTGGCAGGACCAGAGAACTTCCAGATGCTTTCGTCTACTCCGGCTGTCTTAACCACACATCCGTCTTGTGCAATATTTCCTTTCAATACCGCCAATCCGCCGTCTTTAGAATAGGCATGCTGCAAATCGCGAATGCAACCTTCGGCACGGTCGGTATCGAGTTCTTTATATGTATTGTTCTGCGAACCAAGCTCGATATTGAACTTGCCGCCCGGCGCACTGGTATAGATGCGCATGGCCTCAGCATCGGGCTGAGCTACAGTTATGTTATATTTTTCGATGGCTTCACCTAACTTCATGCCGTCTACACGAGTAACCGTGGTATCAAGCAATCCGCCTTTTGCCAACTCGCCTAAGATATTCATGATACCTCCGGCACGGTTTACATCTTGTATATGATATTTCTGAGTGTTGGGAGCAACCTTGCACAGACACGGCACACGGCGTGAAAGCATGTCGATATCGTCCATTTTGAAATCGACTTCTGCCTCGTGGGCTATAGCCAGCAAATGAAGTACGGTATTTGTAGAACCACCCATAGCGATGTCGAGTGTCATGGCATTCAAGAACGCCTGACGTGTAGCTATGCTGCGAGGCAACACACTGTCGTCGCCATCTTCGTAATATTTATAAGCGTTTTTCACGATAAGCTGAGCCGCGTCTTTGAAGAGTTGTTTACGGTTGGCGTGAGTAGCCACGATAGTACCGTTGCCAGGAAGAGCCAAACCGATAGCCTCGTTAAGGCAGTTCATTGAGTTGGCGGTAAACATACCAGAGCAGCTTCCGCAGCCTGGGCAAGCGTGACGCTCTATTTGGTCTACATCGGCATCACTAACAGTTGGGTCGGCCGATTTAATCATAGCGTCAATCAAATCAAGGTGCTTACCACCCCACTCGCCAGCCTCCATCGGTCCGCCCGAAACGAAGACTGTAGGTATATTAAGACGCATAGATGCCATCAGCATACCCGGAGTAATCTTATCGCAGTTAGAAATGCACACCATCGCATCAGCCTTATGAGCGTTCACCATGTATTCTACGCTATCCGCTATAATGTCGCGCGAAGGAAGCGAGTAAAGCATACCGTCATGACCCATAGCGATACCATCGTCGATGGCAATAGTGTTAAACTCGGCAGCAAAGCAACCCAACTTCTCGATTTCGGCTTTTACCTGCTGACCGATTTCGTGCAAATGAGTGTGTCCCGGAACAAACTGGGTAAACGAGTTGACGATAGCGATAATGGGCTTACCCATCATTTCCTTCTTCATTCCGTTGGCCACCCAAAGCGCTCTGGCTCCTGCCATGCGGCGACCTTCTGTACTCATAGAACTGCGTAACTGATGTTTCATTTCTATCTTCTCCTTATTCATTAATTAAAAAGCCTCTCTCATCGTCTGGGTGAGAAAGGCTTTAAAACATATCCTTATGTCATAGCTACATACACGAACCTTCCACACCTCTTGGATTTTCCACCACGACGCGAATAATATGCAAGACTGATAGGTTAATTCGTGATATTAGCATAACATTAATTTTTTTCTGTTCAATTGTTTTTGTTGGGTGCAAAGGTAAAGGCTTTTTTGTAACCTGCAAATAAAATGATAGTTTTTTTATAGTATAAATTGATATTAGTCACAAAATACGGGTATTTTGTTTGCAATATAAAATCAAACGACCGAATAAAATTCTACCAATTTGTCAATTGGCCCCTTCAAAAAATGCCCAATATGTAAATTGAGACGCTGTGCGGCTGCTTTAATTTCGCCTTGAAAATGCCAAGCTACAGAACCAACGAACGATACCGGCGGCAGTTCTCCTCCGCCGAGCGAGGGATGGCCTACGTAGCGCAGTACATTACGAACAAAGAACTGCGTAAAACAGTCTTCTAATAGAAGTTTTACCTGCGGATGGTCTTTATGCTTATATATATAAGGTGCTACCGAAGCTAAAAAACGTGCAGCCTGAGGCTGTCGGTACACACGGTCGAGCAATTCCGCCACGGTGAGATGTAGTTCATCAAGTAAGCCTTGCGTAAGCTCTTGTGGCATCAGCCCCTTTAAGCAATCGCCAACGAAACGCTTACCAAGATAGGCACCGCTGCCTTCATCACCTAATATGTAACCCAACGGTGGGGTGTTTGCTACCATCGCATTACCATCGTACAAACATGAGTTGGCACCGGTGCCCAATATGCAGGCTACTCCGCTGTCATTTCCACACAGAGCACGTGCCGCTCCTAACAAATCGGAACCTATACTTACTTCGGCATTACACAAGTGATGTGATAACGCCTCACTTATGCCTTCGGTTTTCTGCGGCAAGCATCCCGCTCCGTAAAAGTATACATGACTTATCGCTTTGGCTTCTTTCTCTATTTGCGGCATAAGTTCGTCGGCTATCACACGGTATATCTGCTCATGCGACAAGTGAAAAGGGTTCAATCCATGCGTATGTAGCAAGCGTCCGTCTTTGGCACCGCATCCTATCCACCAATCTGTTTTGGTAGCTCCGCTATCTGCTATCAGTATCACGATTATTCTTTTTTTTAATTATGGGTACAAAAAAACGGATGCGTACGTTTTTACTGCGTACGCATCCGTAGTTTATCAATTAATGACAATGTCCGCAACCGCCATCGCCACAGCATTCACCGTCGCCTTCGTGGTCGCCGCAACCGCCTCCACAGCCGCCGCAGTTGCCACCGCATCCGTGTCCGCTCATCTGGTTGATGAGGTCTTGTACTTCTTCCTTAGTAGCAGTACGCATCTCGCAAACTGTTCCTTCGAAAATCAAATCTTTTCCAGCGTGCGGGTGATTAAGGTCGATGATTACCTTATCTTCTGTAATTTCGCCTACGTTACCAAAGAAATGATGACCATCGGCATCTTGCAAAGGAATAATATTACCAGTAAATACGTGTTCTGAATCGAAGTTACCATCAGGGTCAGTAAAGATAGCTTTATCTACTGCCTGAACATTTTCTTCGATACGTTCGCCATACGCTTCAGCGCAAGGGATAGTAAATGCGAAGTTATCACCTTTGCTCAAAGCTGTAATTTCTTTCTCGAAACGATCGAGGGTATATCCTAAGCCAGAAATGAACTGAAACGGATGTTCGGCAGGAGCTTCTTCTATCATCTCTTTCTGTCCGTCGGCAATGGCATACAGACGATATGCCACTGTGATGTATTTATTTTCCATATCCTTATGTATATATTATAAATGTTAGTGGCACAAAGGTAATACTTTCTGTCACAAAACAAAAATGTAGATTTTGTTTTGATAGTTACGCCATACCAAACAAGGCGTTTCGCTATTGGTTGCTTTGAGTTATGATAAACTTATCTATATGCATAAGAAAAGCTACAACTTCGCATTAAATTCTATATACTCAGCTTAAGTATATATATTCTTAGGCTGAGAATATAACTTTTACAACAACGTTTGGATTTTCTACTCGCAGAATATAAATTTTATTACCTTAATTATCAGCTTCAGCATCGGGTTCCACCAACTTTAAGAGATTACTAGTAACAATCCTGATTATCAGCATAATAATTCAAGAACACAATCACACACAACCGAAATGCACAAAATTAAAAATGCTATTTTTTTGCAAGAAAATTAGCAAAACGCTTGCGGATTTAAAAATAATGCGTACCTTTGCACCCGTGTTTGAGAAATGCCTCACAGAAGCACAGATGGCCCGTTCGTCTATCGGTTAGGACGCAA
>FR881224.1 GCA_000434735.1 Bacteroides sp. CAG:530 | reverse complement strand
TTTTGATTTTATTTCGAACTCACGTTAAATACATATCTTTACAAGTGTATTTAATGTAAACAACCTAAACCTATATAGTATGAATGTAAAACGTCTGTTGTTCTATTTCGTCTTTCTGCTGAATTGCTTTCTGCTGAATGCGCAAATTCCGCATCTGTTACCAATGCCGCAGAAGTCGTCTTTCTCTGGTAAATATGTCAAGGCCAATCTTCCGGTAAGGGAAGTATTGGTGAAACAAGTGCCTGAGGCTCAGTTTCAAGATGAGGCATATCACTTGTCGGTTACTCCGAAGGAGGTGATTATTGAGGCGGTTACGGAAAAAGGTTTGTTTTGGGCACGGCAGACTATGGCTCAACTTACCGTTGACCGTCATGGCAAGAAATGCTTGCCGCTGTGTGAAATTACCGACTGGCCGGCTTTCCGCATTCGTGGATTTATGCACGATGTAGGCCGTAGTTTTATTCCCATAGATGAGCTGAAGAAAGAAATAGCGTTGCTTAGTAGCTTTAAGATAAACACCTTTCACTGGCACCTCACGGAAAATCAGGCTTGGAGACTTGAGAGCCGCCTTTACCCGCAACTGAATGCCGCCCAGAATATGCAGCGCGAGAAGGGAAAGTTTTATACGCTTGATGAGGCTCGCGATTTAGTGGAGTTTTGCCGTAAGCATCATGTATTGCTCATTCCGGAAATAGATATGCCTGGTCATAGTGCCGCTTTCGAACGGACGTTTGGTTTTGGTATGCAAACTGCCGAGGGTAAGCGTATAATGAAGGACATCATAACAGAAGCGTGTACTGCTTTCGATGTGCCTTATCTGCATATCGGTACTGATGAAGTGGCGTTTACCGACCCTCAGTTCGTGCCCGAGATGGTGGCGTTTGTGCGTTCAAAGGGGAAAAAAGTTATTTCGTGGAATCCAGGTTGGCAGTATAAGCCCGGCGAGATTGACATGACACAGCTGTGGAGTTATCGCGGCACGGCTCAGCCCGGTATTCCGGCTATAGACTGCCGTTTTCATTATGCCAACCATTTTGATAATTATGCCGACTTGGTGGCTCTCTTTAACAGTCGCATATATAATCAGCCGGTGGGAAGCGAGGATTTGGCGGGCTGCATAGTGGCGTTCTGGAACGATCGTTATATAGACAATACTTACCAGCTTCTTAACGAAAATAATTTCTATCCTTATATGCTTACGCTTGCCGAACGGGCTTGGCGTGGTGGTGGCAGAGGCTATTTCAACGGAAAGACCACGCTTCTGTGGGATGATGAGCCAGAGCAGAAGGCCGAGTTCGCCGAGTTTGAGAACCGTATGTTGTGGCACGCTAAGAATACGCTTAAAGATGAGCCGTTCGCTTATCAGCGACAGGCGGATGTAGAGTGGCGCATTACCGACGCTTTCCCAAACGATGGCGATTTGCAGCGTAGCTTCCCTCCCGAAGAGCATCTTATGCCAGTAGGAACTCCCGACTCTGATATTACTTCTTATACTTATAACGGAAGTTCTTATGATTCGCGCACCATTACCGGTAATGGCATTTATCTGCGTCATGTGTGGGGAACTTTGGTTCCCGGCTTTTATGAGAATCCGAAGGAGAACCATACGGCATATGCTACTCGATGGATTTACTCAAAGAAGGCTTGTACGGCGCATATTTATTTGGAGTTCCAAAATTATAGTCGTTCTGAGAGTGATTTGCCGCCGCTTCCCGGTACATGGGATTACAAGGGTAGCAAGGCTTGGATGAATGGTGAGGAGATTATGCCTCCTGTATGGCAGAACACTAATAAAGAGCGTAAGTTGGAGTTGCCGTTGCGCAATGAGAACTGCGTATCGCGCCCGGCAGTAGATATCAGTCTGCGTAAAGGCTGGAACAAGTTGGTGCTGAAACTTCCCGTTGGCCGCTTCTCTGCCAGCGAAATCAGATTAGTAAAATGGATGTTCTCGGCTACGGTAGAGCAATGATGTGACAAAAAATTAGCCGCATGAAATAGGGTCTCGTTTCATGCGGCTTTTTTGTGGCCTTTTGGCTTATAGTTATTGACAATGAAAATCAGTTTTTCTGCTGAGTTATAAGATTCTTCTTCTTGCGTCTGAATTCCTTCAGGCGTTCCATAGCGTGACTGCGGCTAAGCATTATTTGGCGTCGGTATACGATGCAGGTGGTCAGGAAGTAAACCCCTGTTTGAATCCACAACGCTCTGAACTCAGGCAACACCTGGTCGAGGGTAGCCCCCATCGAGTTGATGGCTATATAGCCGTTGATGCCGAACGTAGACGGGAACAGCCATGAAATTACTCTCCAGAATTCGGGTATTGCCGATCCGGGCCATGAAACACCAGATATGAACAAGAGCGGAACGGAAGTAAATACGTAAATCATCATACATGCTTCGCGATGGTGTATAAAGATAGAGCACGTCATAGCGAAGAAGATGCACGATAACACATACGGCAGTATAAATGCCGCCAATGTTCCGGCTTGCGCTATCTGTACCAGACTGAATATCTTGGGCACTACACAGAGTATGTATGCCGAAACGATGGCATAGATAATGAAGTAGGCAGAAGATTTGCCCAATACTATGCGCAGGGTTCCTTGATACTGACGGCTTAACGGTACCAAGTCGCGGAATCGGTTATTCTCGCGGGCGGTACCAGCCGAGAGTCCTACCCCAAGCAACAGGGTTTGCTGTATAATCAAGATTAGTACGGCTGGCAGCAAGAAGCTGGCATATCCGGCTTGCGGATTAAACAGGTTAACCGCTTCGTATGTAATAGGCGTAGCGCTTATCTCATCCTGACGGTCGGTAGTGTTTCCGGCACGTTTAGCCTTTATTGCCTTGTTCATCTTTAGAGATACTTCGGTCGATGCTGTCAGTATCGCCTTGTAATAAAGCATACCGCTCATGTCGCAGTATAGCGTAACCTGAGTCTGGATGCCTTTTGTTATGTCGCTACTAAAGCTTTCGGGGATATAGATAACACCGTACACCTTGCTTTCTTTAAGCAGCAACTTAGCCTCTTCCATATCGGCGCAGTGCGACTGTATTTTCACGTCGGGCGTGGCGTCAACTTTGCGTATAAATTCTCGGCTCAGAGTAGATTTGTTCATATCGACCACCGCTGCCGGTACCTCTCTCACCACTTCGCCCGTATAGATAAAAGCATAGAGCAACGGGTATGCAAGGGGTACGAGCAGAAAGAATATCAGAACACCCTGGTCCTTGAATACTGCTTTCAGCTCTTTCTGGCATATATAGAATACGCTGTTCATCCCTTGTAGGATGATATTTCGTAATGATGTTTCTTTTCTCATTGTCTTCTGCTTTTAAGGGATGTAAACGTAGTGCATCATTGCCGTACGTATCTTCTTGAATACGAAGAATGGCAACAATATGAATATCAGCAGAGCTACTACCGAATGCCATGCGTATATAAGCGGATAGCCGTTGAGCGCCAAGTCTACGTATATCAGGAAATAATGCCTGAGCGGGAACAATACACTGAGTCCTTGCAGGGTAGGGTGCATGCCCATAACCGGAAAGCTGAATCCGGAGATTGAGATTGAAATCACTCCCCACAACGAGGCTGTACTCAACGCCAGACGCAGGCTACCGAACATGCCGAAGAAAAATATTCCGAGGGCTTGCGACGACAATACCAACAAGAGTCCCGCCAGTAGCATTGGCAATATTCCGCTATTGCACGGAAAATGCAGGAATCCGTATAGGTATGTGTTGTAGAAAACCGTTGAGATGAAGAACACCGCTGTTTGCGGAAGCAACTTTCCGGCTAATGCCATAACGATGGAGTTATCTGCCAACTGCATCAGTTCTTTTGCTGTGTTCTCTTTCAGCTCGGTACCTAATGTATATACGGTAGTAAGCAGCATCAGAATCATAAGCATACCCGGCACCAGTGTATTACAGAGGTATACAGAGTAGTTCATCCATGGGTTGTTCAGGATATGCGTATCAATGACTATGGGTTGCAAGTATGCCACCGCCTGTGCGTCGGTAGCTCCTTTAGCCCTCAGCGTAGCCCTTCCGATGGCACCTCCTGCCAACTCAGATATGGTACGTTCTTCCTTGTACGACAATGAGCCGGCTATCAGATAAGAGTAATTCAAGTAAAACGATACCTTGGGCTGTCTGCTGGCAAGCGCCTCTTCGGTAGTGCCCTTAGGTATGTAGTAGAATGAATAAATCTCTCTTCGCTGCATAGCTTGTCGCGCCTCGTCGAAGCTGGCATAGTGAGCCACTATGTTAGTTTTCTGAAAGGCGTTCAAGTTTCGTAATATGCTTCTTGTCGTTGATGTATTGTCCATATCAACCACACCTGTCGGCATATTGGTAGGAAGCCCACTATCCATTAACGTAGTGAAGAACAGATAGCAAAAAATAGGAGCGATAACCATACAGAACAGGTACATGGGTTTGGTACCTATTCGGTAGATTTCTCTTTTTGCTATCAGCAGCAGGCGTTGTTGAACGGTATATGACATAATTGCGGATTACTTTTTTTCGATGATAGCCGACATGCCCGGACGCAGATTCTCTACAGCCTGTACGGGTTTGGCTTTTACTTCAAATGTCTTCAGGTCGAACTGACCGGTGGTCTTGGTAGCTTTCCATGCGGCGTATGTACCCAAGTCTTTCATGTAGGTAACTTTAAACTCTACATCTTTTTCGAGTGCCGGAACGTATGCCTTGATAGATTGTCCTACGGTGAAGTCTTTCAGGAAATCTTCTCTTACGTTGAATGTCACCCACATATCGTCCATGCGAGCCACGTTCATGATAGGAGCGCCGGTACCTACCAATTCGCCTATTTTCGGGAATATTTCGGTAACTTCTCCGTCGGCCGCAGCTGTAAGATAAGTCTCGCTTATATACGAACTTACTTCTGCCACTGCACCTTTGGCACGCTCAACCTGTGCGGCTGCCATTGCTTTGTCTTCGCGCTGAGCACCGTTCTTAGCCATAGTGTACTGAGCTTTGGCGGCTTTCTCGGTAGAAACCATAGCGTCGTATTGAGCTTTTACCTCATCGCGCTTCTGTGCCGACATTACGCCCTGTTCGTAAAGGCGGTTGATACGATTGTATGATTTTTCCGCTATTTCTAGTCCAGCTTTAGCTTTCTGCCACATTTCGTATGCAGCCTGCAATTGCTCCTGTCGGGTTCCGCGAATCGCTTTCTCGTTCATCGCCTGAGCCGCAGATTCCGCAGCCTGAGCCTGAGTAAGTTTCGCCATTACATCCGGTGCCTCTAATATGGCAAGCGTGTCGCCCACCTTAACCTTGTCACCTTCTTCTACCAGGAGGTGAAGAATACGTCCAGGCACCTTGCTCGAAACACGATATTCTGTAGCTTCTGCCTGTCCTTGTATAATTTCCGGTCCTTCTCCTAAAGTAAAGAACCCTATAACGCTGACTATTATCACTACCGCTGTGATAGTGAAAAACGCCAGTAAAATGTTGTTGCGCTGAGATTTTTCGGCCATATCTTTTATTATTTTAAAGTACCCATTGATTTGTTTAAGTATATTTCGCTCATCTTCACGTCAATCTGAGCGTCTATTTTGCCCGATTGAGCTGATAACCATGCGGTTTGCGCTTCGAGCACATTGCTGGTAGGTATTACGCCTTCTTGGAATCCAAGGTTGGCATATCGCAGGTTCTCATCGGCTTTAGCCATGTTCTTTTCTGCCATCGCCAGTTTCTTAGTGGCTTCGTTTACCTTGTAGGTAGCCTGTGTAACTTGCAGTTCCACCTTTTCTTTCACGTCGTCAAGCTTGTATTGAGCTATGTTGGCTTCGGCTTTTGCGGCTTTTACCTTATATATTCCTTCGCCCCAGTGGAACACCGGAATCTTTACCATCATGCCAACGCCCCACATGCCACGCATTTTTCTTTCGAATCCGTTAACTAACGACGGGTTTGTAACGAGGTAAGTAGCGGTAAGTCCTACAGACGGAAGGAACTCTGAGCGTGTAACGTTTACTTTCTGACGATAAATTTTAGAAGCCAACTCCAAGCTTTTCAATTCTTCGCGGTTGCTGAGTGCTGTGTTTACATTACCTTCTATGTAGGTATCGGGCAAGGTGATGTTCTCCATGCTCTCGTCGGCCAGTGTGATCGGAGTGTCCAACGGAATACCGCAGAGTTGGCAGAGCACCATTTTAGAAAGGCTCAGTCCGTTCTCTACTTTTGTCAGAGTCATTTCGGCTTCGTTTACTTTCACCTTCACGCTTAGCTCGTCGGCTTTAGTGGCAACACCTTCGGCTACCATCTTGCTACCATCAGAATCTAATTTCTTCACCAATTCTAGGAAGCTCTCCGCCAATTTCTTCTTGTTGACCAAAGATATAACTTGCCAATAAGCTTGGTCGGTATTCAGAATAACGTCTTGCAGCTCAGTGGCGTGTTGCGATTCGGCCAACTGTTCCGCGAATTTCGTAATCTTGTTATAAGCAATGATTTTACCGCCCATGAATATTGGCTGAGTAAGCGTAACCATACCACCGAACATATTTCGGGTATCTGTACGCAGGGCGTCTACCATACCTTGTCCCACTTGGTTCAAGGCTCCAGGCAGTGTACCCATTACACTCTGAAGAGGAGTTAGCAACGGTGCCAGCGAAGGGTCGCTGCTCAAAATCTGCTGTAATTTCTGTCCCATAGGTGCAACGGCTGTTCCTATATTGCTGATAGCTGACTTTTGGTCATCACTAAGAAGCGATATCTCCTTTTCAGTACGCATATAGGTACCCATCATGTCAATCTTGGGAAGGAAGTTGGTGAATGCAGCCTTCTGCTGATAATGTGCTGCATTGACTTTCTCTTTCGACATTCGTAACTCTTTATTGTTCGAAAGAGCTAATGTGCGGCAACTGTCGAGGTTTAGCGTACGCTGTGCTTGTATACCCGATGACAGTCCGAAAAATAATAAGACTAAACTTAATGTACCTTTCATTGACAATAGAATCTTTGTTTTGTGTCTTTGGTTGCTTATGCAACGGCACAAAAGTATTAAGTCTTATTGAGATGGCAAAAAAAACATCTTAAAAGATTGCTTGTGCAACTTGTTTTTTGCCTTTTTTATGAAATTTACTGAATTTTAGTCAGTTTAGGCTTGGCCGCGATAGAATTGAAGCGAACCGTATTGTGCTTTGAGGAGCGACTTTCGGGAGTTGTTTCTCCTTCGGTTTCGGTCTTTGGGAACGCTCCGTTTGCTATGTGATACAAGGCGGCGGCAGTCAGCGGGTCGGATGCTGTTCCAAGTTCGCCTAGCGGATAACCGTAGCTTTCCGATATTTTATAATCGGCTTGCAGTCCGTTGGTGTAGTAGTCGTAGTTTCCTTCCGCATTGCTTACGTATGCCGTAGTAAGCCAGAACTCAATCAATGGATACGCTTCGTTTGTAATCTTGCTTTGTGCTACATTCTTGCCGAATGTATTTTCGCCCACCTGCAACAGCTTTTCGCCGAGGTACGGACGTAAGCAGTTTATTACCAACTCAGAAGCTGATGCTGTGTTCGATGTGGTCAGTACATACAAATGATTGAACGAGGCGTTCTGGGCGCCGTTCAGTAATGACGGGTCGAACTTATAAGTAACATCTTCTTTTATCTTATCGTTGAAAATCAGTTTTGCACAAGTCTGGTTCATGGCCGAAGCAGGAGCTAAGAATGTGTTGAGCGTTATAGCTGTTGATACAGAGCCTCCCGGGTTGTAGCGCAAGTCAAGTATGACATCATCGGGCGACTCAGCCAATCCTTGTGTCAATGCCTGTTGCAGTGATTCGGTTTCTTCCGCTTCAAAGGCGTTGTACATCAGGTAGAATACCTTCTTACCGCCTACGTTGATAGTTTTAGCTATATACACGCTCGGCTCGTCTACGTATGTAGGTGCAGGCATATCTACCATCAGCGTATCTGCCATTTGGGTAGCCTCGTTATATCTGGCTACTTTATAAGTATACGCCTGAGTAGGTTGGAAGATGAATCTGTTATAATTTGATGATGTAATGTTATATCCGTTGGCTTCGGTTATGCAGTCGCCACGCTGCAAGCCCACTTCTGCTGCCGGCGATTCCTTCTGCACATAAATAATCTGAATGAAATATTTGCCGGTGTTACCGTCTCTTACTACAACTCCTTCAAAACCGAAAGAAGGAATTTCGCTCTTTGTTCTCGATGTGAATACCGAGTCTACATGCGAGAAATACACCCCATTCTTCTGGTCCTTTCGCGACGCTACCGCATGCACAAACTCATCCGGCTTCTTGAAGAACGACTTATTCGACTCCAAGCTTTCACGATCTGGCAATTCATCATAAAACAGATAGTTCTCTTCCATCGTGTCATAAAGCCAAATCTTCGGATTTATTAGTTCGTAATATTCGTGCGAACGGTCTTCTCCGCAAGATGTCATGAACAAGGCGGCAGCCGATGCCATCATATATAATAAGGTATATTTTCTCATGAAATGCTTCATTGTCGATTATTAGAAGTTTCTATCTGTAGCGATGCGCCCTTATTTCATTTCGAATGAATTCTGGCCAATCATGTTTCCGTCGGCAAAGATATATACGGTGTATCTTCCGCCCGGCAAGAATTCTTCAACATCCCAATATACGGTTACGTTCTGCTCGTCGCCGGTATATTCAATGTATTTCTTGATAGAGTAGGTGATATTGGTATTTTCGTAAGGGAATGTAGTGTTGCCCTTCGACAAGATTTCGTTGTCGGGTTTAGCTATACGAACATAGAGCGTGCGGTTTCCGGTCTGCGCCGTGATATTCTTCACTATCGTGAACGAGATAGCTATTTTCTTCACGTCTTTTACCTTATTGGCTTTTCTACCTCTCTTGTTCAGAGGCTGAGCCACGATGTTAGTGGCGTCGAGTTGCGCTGCCAAAGAAACCTTTTCGTTAAGGTTCTTCTTTTCCTGTGAAAGGTTGTTTATTTGAGCAGTAGCAGCCGAGTATTTACTCTTAACCTCTTTGTTCTCTGCCATCAATGATTCGTTCAGGCGGTTCAGAGAGTCTATTTGTATTACGTAGCTGCGCAATACGGCACGTACTGTTTTCAGTTCTTTCTTAAGGCGCATTATTTCTGCTGCATTGGTTGTCTTAACCAAGCGCAATTCTTCAAGCAGACGTTGAGTCTTCAGTTTTTCGCTTTCCAACTTCTCACGTAGCGAGTCGTTATTGATTTGCACCTGTAGTTCATCGTACTGAGTAGCGAATGTACTGTACTCGTTTTCCATCTCTTGCTTATCGATGGCAAACAGCTCAGTCATCTCTTGATTCTTGTGGAATTGGTAGAATGCTAAAAACGATACGCCAACAATTGCGGCTATAAGTACTATAATAGCTATGATTAATTTTTTGTTCTTTTCCATGATAATTGATGTTTTGTGCAAAAGTACAATATTTTATGCAGATGCGCCTTACGCTATATTATAAAAAAACTATAAACTATCTTTGTTATATAGAGCAGAAGAATGTAACCAGGAACGGCACCGTGAAATCTACGAGGAAACCGTGGAATATAGACACTACGGCATAGTCGTTGCCTGTGTATCGGGTTATGATTGGTAGGGTAGTATCCATAGATGTTGCTCCACCAGCCGAGATGGGGGCCAAATTACCGAACCATCGTACCATGAGTGGCGCGAATAGCAATGTCATCATCTCGCGTAATATGTTAGACAGTAAGGCTATGGTACCCAGTTCAGCTCCTTTATATTCTGTAATGAATATGCTGGATAATGAGTAATATCCGAATCCTGCTCCTACAGCCATACAGTCTGTTGCGCTACGTTCCGATAACACTAAGCTTACTGCAGCGGTGCCTGCCAATGTACCTATGATTGTCATGATAGGCAGAAACGCTAGTCTGGGATTGATGGCACGAAATCGTTGGATGGTTTGCGGGTCGTTACCTATGCTGAATCCTACGCAGAACATCAGCGCATATAGCGCGTACAGACTAACGTCGTATTTAGCTATGTCGATGGGGATGATGTGCAGAACACCTACTATACACCCTACAATAAAAAATGCTATTATGATGAGACTACCTTTCATGGTTTTTTTTCTTGTTTTCTGTTCTTACTAATCATGTGCCATAATAGGCTTGCGGTGAAGCAGCTTCCTAATACGGCTGCCAGCGTGATAACCAGCGCCTCTATACCGAGTGTGCTTACTGACGATATGATTTTAGGGTTGCTTCCGGCTTCTATACCAAGGAGTAGCAGCAGTGTCCATATTAGCACGTTGATGATGGTACGGAGGGTGTTGGGGCGTTGGTGTTTGCGAAATAAATATCCCGTTCCGATACCTAAAAACATGATGCTTATGATTTCTATCATAGTGAGAGTCTTTATTTGTAATAAAGAAGGCAGACAGTGAATGCTTTAATGTTATTCTGCTGTCTGCCTTACTTTTATATTGGATTTCGGATTACATTATTTGTATTCCTGCCAGCTCTTTATCTGGATGTCTTCTTGCTTCATCTTACAGAAGGCTTCGATAAACGCTCTTGCAAGGCGGGCATTGGTCATCAACGGAATGTTGTGGTCGATGGCGCCACGGCGGATACGGTAACCGTTGGTCAACTCACGTTTAGAGTGGTTCTTAGGAATGTTGACGATTAAGTCGAACTGGTGAGCGGCAATCATCTTCATTACGTTGTTTTCTGCGTTCGGGCGTTCATCCGGCCAGAATACAGGAGTTGTAGGAATGCCGTGTGAGTTCAAGAATGCAGCTGTTCCGGCTGTAGCGTACAGGTGGTATCCGTTCTTGCTAAGCATCTGGCTAGCGTCGAGCAAGTCAACTTTAGACTTAGTAGCACCCGAAGAAAGCAATACCGACTGTTTCGGAATCTTATATCCTGTAGCGATAAGCGCGTTAAGCAATGCTTCGTCAAAGTCGTCGCCCAAGCAACCAACTTCACCTGTAGACGACATATCTACGCCCAGTACAGGGTCGGCGTTCTGCAGACGTGCGAAAGAGAACTGTGAAGCCTTAACGCCGATACGGTCGATATCGAATGCTGATTTATCTGGCATAGTGTAAGGAGCGTCGAGCATGATGCGTGTAGCTGTCTCGATGAAGTTGCGCTTCAATACCTTAGAAACGAACGGGAAGCTACGCGATGCACGCAAGTTACATTCAATTACCTTAACTTCGTTTTTACGAGCCAAGAACTGAATGTTGAATGGACCTGAGATGTTCAATTCCCGCGCGATGCGGCGGCTAATCTTCTTAATCTGACGTGCTGTAGAGAAGTAAATCTGCTGAGCCGGGAATACCAAAGTAGCGTCGCCCGAGTGAACTCCGGCATATTCTACGTGTTCAGAAATAGCGTATTCTACCACCTCACCGTTTTGGGCTACGGCGTCGAATTCTATTTCTTTAGTTTCTTGCATGAACTGTGAAACTACAACCGGGTATTCTTTAGATACCTCGCTTGCCATCTGCAAGAAGCGTGTCAGTTCTTCTTCATCGTAGCATACGTTCATGGCAGCACCACTCAATACGTACGACGGACGAACCAATACCGGGTAGCCTACCTTATCGACGAATGCTTTAACATCGTCAAGGCTAGTCAACTCCTGCCATGCCGGCTGGTCGATGCCGAGCTGGTCGAGCATTGCAGAGAACTTGTTACGGTTTTCGGCACGGTCGATAGATACCGGTGATGTACCAAGGATAGGCACTGACTGGCGATGCAGTTTCATTGCCAAGTTGTTAGGAATCTGTCCACCTACTGATACGATAACGCCGCGTGGTTGTTCAAGGTCAATGATATCGAGTACGCGTTCGAATGTCAACTCGTCAAAGTAAAGACGGTCGCATACGTCGTAGTCGGTAGATACAGTTTCAGGGTTATAGTTAATCATTATAGCCTTGTAGCCCAATTTACGTGCAGTCTGGATAGCGTTAACAGAGCACCAGTCGAACTCTACAGACGAACCGATTCTATAAGCACCCGATCCGAGTACGATTACAGATTTTTCGTTCTTATAATAGTTTACATCGTATCCTTCTACAGCATAAGTCATATACAAGTAGTTGGTAAGTTCAGGATGTTCAGAAGCTACAGTGTTGATACGCTTAACTGCCGGAAGTATATTCAGTTTCTTACGGTAGTTACGTACTGCCAAGTTCTCTTTCTCCATGTTTCCGCTCTGTGGTTTCAATACAAAACGAGCAATCTGGAAGTCAGAGAAACCTAATACCTTAGCTTCGCGCATTACGTCTGCCGGAATTTCTTCCAAACTGTTATATCCCTGAAGCTTGAACTTATAGTCTACTACGTTTTTAAGTTTACCTATAAACCAAGGGTCAATCTTAGTAAGTTCGTAAATGCGGTCTATGGTATAACCTTCTTCTAGAGCCTGTGCTATGGCGAAGATACGGAGGTCGGTAGGATTAGCAAGTTCGTCGTCAAGATTTTCAAAGCGAGTGTGGTCATTACCAACGAATCCGTGCATTCCCTGTCCAATCATGCGCAGACCCTTCTGGATGATTTCTTCGAATGTACGTCCGATAGACATGATTTCGCCTACAGACTTCATGCTTGAACCGATGCGGCGTGATACGCCAGCGAACTTGGTCAAGTCCCAGCGAGGTATTTTACAGATAAGATAATCCAGCTGCGGAGCTACGTAAGCCGAGTTAGGAGTACCCATTTCGCCTATTTCGTCGAGGTTGTATCCCAAACCGATTTTAGCTGCCACGAAAGCCAAAGGATAACCTGTAGCCTTAGAAGCCAAAGCAGAAGAACGGCTAAGACGAGCGTTAACCTCGATGATACGGTAGTCGTTAGTTTCAGCGTTGAACGCGTACTGAATGTTACATTCGCCAACGATACCCAAGTGGCGGATACAAGTCTTGGCGATGTCCTGAAGCATAGTAACCTGCTCTTCTGTGAGCGAGCAAGTAGGAGCAACAACGATAGACTCACCAGTGTGTATACCCAGCGGGTCGAAGTTTTCCATGCTTGCTACAGTGAAGCAGTGGTCTTTAGCGTCGCGGATAACCTCGAATTCAATTTCTTTCCAGCCTTTCAGTGATTCCTCTACCAATATCTGCTGAGAGAATGTGAATGCGCTTTCTGCCAATTCGATGAACTTTTCTTCGTTGGGGCAGATACCGCTACCCAATCCGCCTAAGGCGTATGCCGAACGGATCATAACCGGATAGCCGATTTCGCGTGCAGCCTTCAGAGCGTCTTCCATGATTTCTACAGCCTGGCTTACTGGGGTCTTCAAATTTATTTCATCCAGCTTCTTCACGAACAAGTCGCGGTCTTCTGTATACATGATAGCGTCTACAGATGTACCCAATACTTCTACACCGTATTCTTTCAATACGCCCGATGTGTAAAGTTCAGTACCGCAGTTCAGTGCAGTCTGTCCACCGAAAGCCAGCAAGATACCGTCTGGACGTTCTTTCTTGATGATTTCGGTTACGAAATAGGTTGTTACCGGCAAGAAGTAAACTTTGTCTGCTATACCTTCCGATGTCTGTATAGTAGCGATGTTCGGATTGACAAGTACTGAGCTGATGCCTTCTTCGCGCAGTGCTTTCAACGCTTGCGAACCAGAGTAGTCGAATTCTCCGGCTTGTCCGATTTTTAACGCACCCGATCCTAGAACCAGGACTTTATTTAATTTCTTCTTCATGTGGTATGAGGGATTTTATTGGTTGTTACAATTTGTAAAGCTTGTAGTCAGTATAAAAATTGTATTCTACATTTCAATCTGCAAAAGTAGTTATTCTTTTTCAGCAAACAATGTGGTGATACTTATTTATTATGGTGAATTTTATAATTATGTATTTAAAAAAACATTGCGACAGAAAAATAATC
Source organism: Bacteroides sp. CAG:530 (assembly GCA_000434735.1). GTDB lineage: Bacteria > Bacteroidota > Bacteroidia > Bacteroidales > Bacteroidaceae > Phocaeicola. The sequence continues at coordinate 15,831 of FR881224.1, read as the reverse complement.
TCTCGTATCAAAATAAAAATCTGATGCGAGAGATTTTTATTTTGCCGTAACAGATTTAAATTCTCTTGTAACAGAATCTAAACTTGGTTTTCTTAACATTGATTAATGGTGTTATAACAAATATTCAGAGATTGTACTCGTTTGTGCGTACACCTGCATCTTTCTTTAGACGTACTTTTGCACATAACCAATAAGAGAACAGGAAATCAAAAACAAAACCTTAACAACAAAAAAAACAGTATGAAAAACAAAATTAATTCTACACAGTATGGTAATGAACCCTTCTCACCTAAATGGCCCGGAGTACCGTATGCCGAAGATGAGTTGCTACCCCCGTTTCAGTGTCGCACCATGAAAAAGGCTACTCTGGCTAGTCTTTATTTCCCCGATGATAGTGTAGAGACAGCCAAGCAACACCTGCGGCGCTGGATGGCGTATTGCAAACCGTTGACCGAAGAGTTGCGCAGTATGGGATATAACCCATCGCTACACTCGTTCATGAAACGTGAAGTGGAAGTAATAGTAAAACATCTTGGAGAACCATAAGGCAGAAGGCACTTCGCTAATACCGCAATAGCGAAGTGCCTTTGGTTTATTCGTCTTTTTTCATTAACATATTTTGCAGACGGTGTTGTTTCAGCTAATGGCTTTGTCTTATTTTCGCTGCATCAAAACTCTATTACAGTTTTGATGCCTCTTGTTTGGTAACAGGAATACAATTTCCTAAGCTATTATGAAATAAAATCCTTTGTTTGTCTTGGATTCTCGGTCTAAAAGAACTATATTTGCAAATTAAAAGAAATTTTCTCTGCATGAAACAAGCTGATTATATTAAACAAATGGCCAAATTAGCCTTGGCGAACGATAATGCTCGTTTGCTGGATTTGTCATATCAGTTTGTGGAATACTTACAAGAAAACAACAGGGGTAAATTCGCAACAGAAATGCTCTCTATTATTAAAAATTCTGAGAGAGAGAGCTCTTTGGGTAAACTCAGAGAGTACAGGTTGAACAAAGATTTTTTTGAATGCAAGGCTGAGGAGTACATTTTACAAACTGTGATGTCTTCTTTTACAATGAAGGATTTGGTTTGTACTCAAGATGTTCGCGAAGAGTTTGAATATTTTATTAAGGAAAGAAAACAAGCTGACACTCTTGCACAAATGGATATTCCAGTATCCAATAAAATATTGCTACATGGTCCATCTGGGTGTGGGAAGACTCTTAGTGCCTATGTTTTATCTGGCGAATTGAATCGTCCTTTGATTATAGTCAATTTGGGTACAATCATTTCATCTAAACTAGGAGAAACTAGTAAAAATCTCACCCAAATATTTAAGAGTGCTGATAAAGAAAAAGCTATTGTTCTGCTTGATGAATTTGATAGTTTAGGGAAAATAAGAGATTATGATCAAGACCATGGCGAAATGAAAAGGGTTGTAAATACAATATTGCAACTGTTTGATTTTGTAAGCCAAGACACCATAATCATAGCAGCAACCAATCAATTACAAATGATTGATGAAGCACTTATTAGAAGGTTCGATTTGTCTATTAAGATAGATTTGCCTAACTCAGAGCAGATACATGATCTTATTAAATATACAATAAAAGACAGGTTTGTCTTTGACAATGAACAAAACAAAGAAAGAATTATAAATAGCGAATGCAAAAGTCTATCTTACTACGTCATCAAACGCACTTTGCTTAATGCAATAAAACGAAATATACTAGATGGATATAATGATAATGTCATTCGAACAGATATTTGGAGAAAACTTTTAAACGACAAAAGGATTGGTTAGTACCAATCCTTTTGTCGTTTAAGTTAAACTTCTGCTTCAAGAGCAGCTTGAGCAATCGCTTCTGCATGATTAATCTGCTCCAAACTATCATACAAGCTGTTTCCATTCAACTCTGCAGAATGATTTTGTTCAATCGTCAGCACGAATGAGAAAGGGTTATTTGTTTCCTCCAAACCTTCTCGGCCTGTACATCGAAAAATAATAGATATCTGATTTTGAATCTTTACTATTTCGTTACGACTGATATTCAAACTCATCTTTTGGACATTTGAGAACATTTTGCTTGATGCTGGGTAAAAATCATCAGACCATGAGCATACAGTAGATTTTATAGCCATTCTGTCTTTATCATTAGAGGCTCTTCTTGTTGCATACTCCTCAGCATTCTTTTTAGGATCATCATGATTCATACTATTTCCAAAATTGAAAGCAATATGAAGAGGACAATAAGACAATACATCAGTTCTCTTTGGATTAAATTTATAGCAGAGTGTAGCAGTCAAAGTCAACACCGCATCTCTTTTTGGGTATTGAACCAAATAATCAGGAATATTCAGATTGACAACCTTATGACTGTCAAAGGCTATCGTATCTTCAATCACAAACGTACAACGATTGTTGTCTGAATCTATGCACTTGGATATATTGGGCACACCATGACCGGATATATACTTGGATAATCGTTCTTCACTATATTTCTTTGATAATTGGGCTTTCTCTTTACTGTCAACATTTGGATATGAATTATTATCCAAGGTCTTCAGCTCATTAATAGTTCCTTCAAGATAATGTTTATTTATCGGCTCTGCACTATTAATGATTAAGGCCTTCACAGATTGCATATTAAGATTAGGATATTTACGAATGATCTTTGCTGCTATATTAGCCGCTAGTGGAGTTGCGTAACTTGTTCCTGAATTCTGTTCAATTCTCAAACCTGAGCCATCTATCCTCGGTGCTAAAACTAACATTCGTGATTCAACGTCTAATTGGTCACCGCCGGGCATAACTATATCCGGTTTGAAAAGATTTTTATTTTTTTGGTTATTCTTGAAACGAGTACCGTTAATCAATGAATTATAGTCCACGTAGTATTTACGCGAATAATAAGCCGGAAATTCACGTCCCAAGCTCAGTCCATGAGCATGGCTAGGATTAAAGCTTTCAGCAATAGCTCCAACAGATATATTATTCATACTTTCACTTGGCTCACATAAATTCATAAACTCATCATAATGACATTCTGTTTCTTCTAATGTAACAAATGGATTATAGTAATGATTGGGGTATTTCAGAAATCTTTTTACCTTATCACTTGTGTTAGAATCAGCAGCCACAATCTGCATGTTCTCAATATCATTCACACTTAGATTACCGACAGAAATAAAAATCAGCAAGTCGTGTTTGTATGCTAATTCATCAAGTATATATGCATAGGTAGAAATATCCTGATTGTAAGACTTTCCACGAACAGACATAGAAAGATTAAAGATACGAATACCATAGTTTGTGTGAGCTCTAATAATAGCATCTTTAATGTTGGCAATGTTCACAAGTCCTGTTTCACCGCTTTGCACTTTAATGGAGAATATTTTTGCATCAGCATCAACTACGTTTGCATCAATGTTACGATAAAAATTGTTTCCGAATGCAGCTAATGTTGCAACCGTTGTACCGTGACTTGAATCAGAACGTAGATCAATTTCATAAGGGTGCGGAGTATTATTATCCACTAAATCAATTCCATCCTGCTCCAGTATGGGTTCTAATACAGCAAGCCTTTGCACTCCTGTATCAATTACACCAATCGTCGGCGCTCCTTCAAGCAAATTCAAAGTTGCATCTGTTACTCGTTTTAGCTCACCAAAAGCATTGGGACGTACACGAACAGTGAATAAAGATTGGATTCTTTGTATTACATCAAAGTTGTCCAATAAAGTTTTCAAATCATCCTTTGGTATAAAATCTAGCTGATATATTCCTGATTCTATCATTTTATAAGCAATCTGGTTTCTACTTAGATACTCTTCCAAAGCTTTTACCATATTGCGATGTTTCGACACTATCTTTGGTGAACTTTCTACCAGTTCGAGAAGTACATCATGGGCTTCACAATCCGCAAAGTCAAAAGGCTTCATTGACTCACTACCCCAATAGTGAAAACCTGCCATCATGGTTAATGGCTTATATTTTGTGCTAGATTGTTTTCTTCCGCAACAAAAGATTTAACTTGAGCCATAAAAACTTCCTTGAATCGCTCTTCATCAGATATAGCGAACAAAACGGTCTGATTCATATTGGAATAATTAAGATCTGATAGACCATAGACCCGGCAATACCATTCTACCAATGGCCTATCTGCAATCTTTAAAAAATCTATCGAAAGCACATCAAAATGTTCAACTGAAATATTTGTAGCTCTTGAGTTATGGCGACTTTCTAAAGCTTGATAAAATTCTATACGGAAACGATGAAAACTCTCCCTCTGCTGACAATAGTTCTTTTCATCTTCTGAAAATTCTTCATCATCATCTCTACCTCTTGTTCGATTAAATATACGACTGATGCCAAATTCATTCTTTAAAAACAGATGACTTTTACTCATAAAACCGGGCTATTAATTATAATAAACTAGTCTAAATTACAAATTTATGAATAACATTTGATATACAATCAATGAATTTTCCTTTTTCTTTTCACTGCAAAGAATCTTCACCTGCAGGGTTGCCAAAGAAATTCAAAGTCCACTAATTAGGTTAAGATGGCTTAATTAGGGGACTTTTTCAGTGGTCTCTCTGGGCTGTTGAGTTTGCGGACTTTCAGCTCGCATTAGTTGACTTACGATACCCCCCCCCTTTGGTTTATTCGTCTTTTTTCATTAACATATTACGTTACGAGTTTAAATGGAAAAATTAAACAATGAGAGAAGACAAATCAAGGTTATTAAGAGCTTCCAGAGAAATCTGCCATGCGGCGTATAAACCGTGCCGTATATAATATAGGGATATCCGTCTCTTGCATATTAAAAACATTAAAAACCATAAAAAACATAAAAACAGGATATACAATGAACAGATATAATGAAAGCCCCATATTTCCGGCGGCCGCTGCCATAAAGCCGGCACAGGTGCTCCCCTCACGCGTCTCCCTTTCCGCCGCCCTGTGGTGGAACATCTCCCTGAAGGAGGACGGGGGACACAGCCGTACGGCTGCCAACTACCTCAGCAGCCTGGGGGCCGTCAGGGCCTATCTGGGCGGGGAGTTCGACCGCTTCCCCCTCTCGGGGGTGACCCCCGCATGGGTGGAGGGGTACGCCTCGTGGCTACGGTCGCGTCATGCCTCCTCTGCCGCCACGGCCGAGTTCTATTTCCGCAACTTCCGCGTCATGTGCCGCCGTTACTGGCGCCTGGCCTGCGCGTCCCTTCCCGGGGGGCGCGACCCCTTTGCCGGCATTGCCTTCCATGTGCGGCCAGCCTCGAAGCGGGCTCTTCCCCGGGAATCCCTGGCCCGCCTGCTGGACCCTGGGCTGCGTGCCCGGCTTACGGAGCGTGAGGGTGAGTCGCTGGATGTCCTTCACTTCATCCTCTTCACCCGCGGCATGGCTTTCCAGGACGTCTGGAACCTGCGGCATGACATGGTCGGCGATGACGGGCATATCCGTTACCGGCGCAGCAAGACGGGCGCTCCGATAGACGTGCTGGTCACCGCCGAGGCCGCCGCCCTTATGGAGCGCCACCGCCGCTGCGGCTCCCCCTGGGTGTTCCCCTTCCTCCACGACTTCCGGCGCGTGGAGCGTGCCGCCCCCGGGGACAGGAACAGGGAACCCTCCGAGGAATCCTCTCTCAAGCGCGTGAACCGGCACGCCCTCAGCATCGGGCGTCTTGCGGGCCTTCCCATACCCCTGACGACCTACGTGATGCGCCACACCTGGGCCACACTGATGCAGGAGGCCGGCTATTCGGTGGAGCTGATCGGGCAGTGCCTGGGTCACACCTCTGAGGAGACCACGCGCATCTACCTCTCCGGCATCTCGCGTGGGAGTGTTGACAGGGCTGTGGACGACATGCTTGACCGCCTGGTACGCCCTTACGCGCAAGGCGGTCCGAAGGGGAAGAGAGCCTCCGATAGTCAGGTAAAAAGAAGACACAGGAAAAAGGATACCCCGGCAGGCGGGACGGAACGTCCGGCAAGGAAAGGACGCGTGCTCCCGGAAGAAGGCGCGACGGAGCCAAGAAACGCCCAATGTGCTGTGAATAAGGATTCGGGCGGAGGGCAAGAGGGGTGTGCCCGAGAAAAAAAATGTCTCTTTCTTGCCAAGAAAGGGACATTGCTTCCGCACAGGTTTCCGCATAAGCTTTTCGGTGACAAAAGTAATAGTTATCAACCAAATATGCAAATAATTCACAAAATATGTTTCATTTACAATTGTATCATTTCCCGTCTTTCCCGTTCGGTGGATACATGAAAACTCTTTTTCAGTCCGTTGAATAGCGATTCAATCTTCTGAATGACAGCCTCATACGCCTTTGTTCTCCTTTTTGTCCCTTTCTTGGCAAGAAAGAGACATCCTGTCCTCCACCTCTTTTTCGGGTGTTTTTAAGTAAAAGGATTACAAGCTCTGCCCCTGTTAGGCGCACTATTTTGAGATCTATTATTTAATATGTAATACATTGCAATTATGAGGCACTACCTGTTTTTTCGCAGACTTCCCGGTCTGCTTGTTCTCCTCCTTCTTTTCTTTGGGGGAGTCCTTCGTGCGCAGTCCCTTTCCGGAGGACGGCACACTCCCGCGTTATCCTTAAAGAGTAACCTTGCCTATGACGCCACGGGCGGTTTCAACCTGGGAGCCGAGTTCAAGGTGGCCCCCCGGCTTACCGTTGACCTCCCCCTTGTTTGGAACCCGCTGGAGTTCGGTGAGAACAGAAAATGGAAGCATTTCCTTGTGCAGCCGGAGCTCCGCTACTGGACATGCGAGCCTTTCAACGGGCATTTCCTGGGTATCCACGCGCACTACGCCTTCTACAATGTGGGCGGCGTCGGCAGCCGGTGGATGAAGGACTACCGCTTCGAGGGGTGGCTTGCGGGAATCGGCGTGAGCTACGGCTACCAGTGGCTGCTCTCCTCCCGGTGGAGCATCGAGGCGAGCGTGGGCGTGGGCTACGCGTACATGGACTATGACCGCTACCTGTGCCGGAAGTGCGGGACGTTTCAGGCGCATGACAGGATGAACTACTTCGGCCCCACGAAGGCTGCCGTATCCCTGATATACATCATCAAATAGCCGGCCGCCGTCTGCAAGCCCCGACTTGTGTACCGTTCCCCATTATACATTATAATATTAACAATAAAATCCCGAATATCATGATGAAAATAAAGAAACTGTTCCTTTATGTTCTTCCGGCACTGCTGTTGCCGGATTGTCTTGCGGCGCAGGATGTGCCGAAGGGTTCCCTGAACATTTTTACCGAGAACGTCAGGCTGCACACCGACGGTGAGAAGCGCCTGAGCATCGAATTTGATATCAATCCCGGCGGTATCCTTATCTCCGCCAACGAGCAGCTTGTAATGAACCCTCTGATCACCGACCACCAGGGGAACTCCCTCGCGCTTCCTTCGGTCTTTGTCAACGGCCGGCGGCGGAACAGGGTGGAGCGGCGCATGAAACAGATCAGCCGCCATACCTCCGATCCGGAGATGGTCTATAAGGTTGTCCGAGCCGGTCGCAAGGGCGGTGTGGACAAAATCCGGTACCGCGCCGCGGTGGCCTACGAGCCCTGGATGGACAACGCCGGGCTTTACCTGCAGAGCGAGTTCTGCGGGTGCGGCGGCAATGGCCAGGAGTTCACCGAGCGGCTGGTCGCCGCAAGTATGGGTGACACCGCGCCGGACCTTGCCGGCATGGACGGGAGAGATGACGGTACCACCGGGCCGGTTCCGGGTGCCACCGCCGTTGCTTCCTGCACCCTTACGGCCGGTGGCTGCGCCCTGACGCCCTATGTCACTTTCTTTGAGCCCGCGCGTGAGAACGTGAAGCGCCGTTCGGAGGAGGGCAGCGCGTATATCACCTACCTTCCGGGCTCGGCCCTTCTGCAGCCCTCGCTGGCGGACAACCACGGCGAGCTGGAAAAGATAGCGGAAAGCCTCTCGCTGGCTGGCAGCGACGCGCAGGGCAACCTTGCCATAACGGGGGTGAGCATCACCTCGTGGGCATCGCCCGAGGGGGCATGGGACACGAACATGAAACTCTCGCAGAAACGTGCCGACGCGCTGAAACGCTATATAGAGGACGGATTCAGCCTTCCCGAGGGGTGCAGGTTCACTTCCGAGGGCAAGGGCGAGGACTGGGAGAAGCTGGCGGAGCTCGTGCAGGCTGACCCGCATGTGGAGAGCAAGGCCGAGGTGCTGCGCATCATGACGCAGACGGGCATCTTCGACGGACGCGAGAAACAGCTGATGGGCCTTGCGGGGGGACGTCCCTACCGCTACCTGATGCAGCGCTACTTCCCGCTGCTGCGCCGTTCGGACTACCGCATCGAATACACCGTCCCGGTGTTCGGACTCGAATACGGAAAGGAGATCCTCGAGCACCGTCCGGGCATGCTGAGCCAGTACGAGCTTTACCGGATCGCTTTCAGCTACCCCATGGGCAGCCCTACGTTCTGCAAGGTGTTCCATACGGCACGCATACTCTTCCCCACCGACCGCACCTCGCAGTTCAACCTGGGCGCGACGTGCCTGCTCGAGGGCAAGGCGGGCGAGGCCGTGGCGCTGCTGCAGGGATTCGAAAACGATCCCCTGGCCTGGAACAACCTGGGCGTGCTGTACATGATGCAGGGTAGATACAAGGACGCGCACGCCTATCTAAACCGCGCGGTGGGAAGCGGAAACAGGGAGGCAGTGAAGAACCTGAAGATACTCAAGGGACTGTGGAACCCGAAGGAGAAATAACCGGGCGGTTGTCCGTCAGCCGGCCATTGGATATTTGACAATGCGGAATTCATTATTGGCACCGGATTCCACAGACAGACAAGATATAGTTTTCATCAAAAAACGGAGCTTTCAAATTCCGGCTTTTTGTTCATAACTTTTTTATCATCAACAAATTATTAGTTTTTTTATTTATTTTTTTAAAATTTTATTTTTTTTATGGAAAGAAAACTTTTTTCAAAAGTAATCATGACAATGACTGCTGCGGCTGTAATGGGCCTGGCAAGCTGTTCGAACGAAAACGTCCCTATGGGCGGCGACCTCACCCCGCATGGGGAACCTACAAGCATGAAGCTGGTGCTTGACCTTTCTGGAGGGGCTTATTCACGTGCAATCCAGGATGACAATGCGTTAGATGTGGAAAAAAAGATAGACAATCTGAATGTGTACATCTACGATGCAAACGGCATTTTTGAAAAGGAACATATACTTAACTTAGCGAATGACTTCGAAGAGGGAGCGAACAACGTGTGGACTACTAACAAAGTATTGGAGGCAACAACGGGTAAGAAAACCATCTACGTGGGTGCGAACATGACTGACGCCATGAAACAGATCATGAAAGCGAATTCTGCACAAGCACTGGCGAAGAAAGGTGTCGGTGCCACACTTACTGAAATCACTGGCAATAACGGCTTTGTAATGTTCAGCACGGTGGCTGCCGGCAACACACTCAAGGCAACAGCGAAAGACCAGCCTGCTAATATTCCGGCAGATAACCAGGTGACAGTTACACTGCAACGCCTTGCAGCGAAGATTGCGGTAGGTATGTCTGCCCAAATGGATGCCCCGGGTGTAAAACAAGGTGCTGCCGGAGAGATCACCGGCCTTGGCTTTTTGGTGGATAACATCAACAAGATGTACTACCTGACTTATGGCGGTGTTGACGGTAACACTCCTGCGGCAACCGATGCCAACATGTTGGTCGCAGACTATGATAAGAATAATTTTGAGTTTGCTACCTGGAACGCCAATCCTCAATTCAAAACCATCACTCCGGGTACTGCTGAGAAAGCAAATTGGAACACTGCGTATGCCGCTGAAAACCTGACTACAGACAAAGTCATAGAAGGTGTAACCCGTATTGTGGTAAAAGGACAGTTCACTCCGAAGTCTGGTATAAAGGTAGATGGTGTTGCTCCTAACTATACCTTTGCCAATACAGACGGCCATATCACAGCAGGTACTGATTACTACATGTTCAACCTGCCTGAAGCCGGCGGATATGCTTTCTTCAATAAAACCGACGGTGATGATGATGCTAAAGTTAAGGCATGGCTGAAACACATAGGTATTGCAGATGGCCAGCTGGATGCCGTTGCCGCTACCAAGGTACTGTACCCAAAGGGTATGAACTACTGGTGGATTACTGTGGATGACAACCGCGGTGACATCAAACGTAACAATTTCTACCGCGCTGACATTAAATCTATCTGGGCTCCGGGACGTAATAACGGTGAGTTCGGAAACGATGATAAAGGTGATGTAGTGGATGAAAAGACAAATATCACTGTGCAAATAACCGTTGAGCCTTGGAACATGAAGGACTTCAACGCTGAGCTCAGACCTTAAGGTTTATTCTTTTAAAGTTTATCGGGTGGGGAGAATTCCCCACCCGTATACCGATGATAAAAAAACAGAAAACGGAAAACGGGAAATCAGATTAAGAACCGGTAACAAATATACCATAGATGAAAAATATTAGGAGATACATACACATTGCGGGCGTGTTGCTGATATGTTGCGCCATGCTCTCTTCCTGCATAGCGGAAGACCTTTCCGGATGCGGAAGCCGTATGCGCCTGCGGATATCGTTCATGTTCGAGGCGGAAACGGAGACACGTGCGGCAGAAACGGAAAAACACCATGTGACACTGTACGCCTTTGACCAGCAGGGCTACTGCCAGTTAGTGCACGAGTTCGACGTCATGGGTCTTGGGGGCGAAACCACCATAGATGTCCCGCTCGAGCCGGGTACGTACGACTTCGTGGCATGGCTAAACAAAGACGAGACTTATTTTAGCCTGCCCGCATTCGAGCAGTTCCCACAGGTGAAGCCGAAAAAAGACGCGGCAGTCCTCTATCTGGACATACCTGACAACAGCATTGTGGACTATGAGTTGCCCACACTTCTGCATGGCTCCGTAAAGGAGCTGCAGATAACTTCGGGACAGAAGATATTCATCCCCCTGATACAGAATACCAACCGGATTACATTTACGGCGGAAGGGCTGGACCGCACAGCGGACACTTACGAGTTCGAGGTGCGCGACCACAACGGCGCATATACTTTCGAGAACGGGTTTGACGCCTGCGCACCGTTCCGCTACCTGGCCCAGACAACTTTTGCGGACACACAGAACAAGCTATCCGCCGGGATGAGCCTTCTGAGACTCGCCTCAGGACGTACCCCTGTCTTTGCCTTCCGCAACAGTACGACAGGAAAGACACTCTATCCCTCTTCGGAGGAGCAGGAGACGAACCTTGTCAAAATGATTGAGAACGCCTACCGGAACAACGGGAAAACGGTGGACTTCGACAAGCGCCACGAATTCAACATCAAATTGAAATTCGACGCCGGTTTCAACGCAATAGTCACGATAGACGGCTGGAATGTGGTGGATGACGACAGCGGGCTGAGACCTTAAGCTCCGTACGGGAGAACCCTGGACGGAACACCCACAAAGGCAGGAAGCCTGAGACAACATACCGTCCCCGTAACCGCACATAAGAGGGAAAACGGGAACGGCCTTCAGAGAACAGTTAACAATAAAACATATAAATTAAATTATGAATCACAGAATTTTTAAACTATTGCGGCTTCTGGGCGCCCCGCTCCTGGCGGCCGCAGTGATATTCGGTTCCTGTACGGCGGAATTGGATAGCAACAAGTTTTCGCCGAGTGGTGGAAACGGGAAAGGCGAGCAGGAAGTACTGCTCAAACTGCATGTCCCCGGAACGACGAAACCCGGGGAGAAAGGCGGAACGCGGGCTATTAATAAAAACGTGGAAGAGGAGATCGACGACCTCTATGTGCTGGCCTTCAAGGCAGAGGCGGATGAAGCCACAGACACCTATGAGTATTGGGTTCCTGCAAAGAAGGGTGTAGACAATGCAACCTGGACAGCCGCGCTGAAGGTGAGGGATTACAACCAGCGCTTCATAGTGATAGCCAATGCACTTGGCGCGAACCCGAATCTGGCTAACGTGATACAGAGCCTGAAGCCCGGAACGCTCAAACCCGCCATCAAGCAGCAGCTTACGGTGACACTGAATGATACCGAGAAAACGTCTGGTTTCAATGCCAAGGCGGAGAACGACCATAGCGCCTTTACCATGTGCGGACAAACGGCACCGACTACAATCGTAGCGGGCGGTAATATCAACCTGCAGGTTAGCCTTTACCGCATCATGGCGCGCATACAGCTCTATTTCGGTGACAAGAACGGCGCCGGCGTGGCTAATTTTACCCCGACGACGGTAAGGCTTTACAACTTCAACGACAAGGCGCAGGTTATTCCGGCCGAACTGGGCGGTAAAGTCACCAAGACGACAATCCCCGCTGGCGTCGCGCTGCAAAAGGGAGAAGCGAGATATAACGTTGTAGGCAACAAACTGGAATACTCCATCTACATGTTTGAAACCGCACAGCCTGCGAACGCTGCTCCCAACGGATATGAAAAACGCCCCTGCCTGGTGGTGGGCGGCAAATACAACGGCGGGACCGCCGACAAGTATTACCGTGTCGACCTGGGAACACCGAAAGCCGGTACCGGCAACAAGGAGCTGGACTATCTGGATATCCTTCGTAACTATAGTTATGAAATCACGGTGACAAAGGTCAGCGGCGAGGGGCATGACACCGAGCAGGGAGCCCTGGAGTCGAAATCGGCCAACATGACAGCCGAAGTCATTCCTTGGGACGATACGGAGATAGGAAACATTGACTTTGACGGGGAGAAATTCCTCGGGATAGGCACGATGGAATACCGCGTGGGGAAAATGGGAAGCGATAACCTGATACAGAAAGTTGCTGCAAGCACCGGTCTGAAATGGAGGGCTGCCTTGCTGAACGCGGACGGCCAGGGCACTCCGGACTGGATAAGATTCGTGGTGAATGGAGCGGATCAAACGGAAGCCACCGGTACGGGGGCGGGAGCGGACACCCCTGCTGACCTGAAGTTCAAGGTGACGGGAAAAAACGCCAAGGGAGACCGCGTGGCCATCATGAGGTTCACGGCCGGCCATCTGCAGGTTGATGCAAGGGTGATACAGGATGACAACAATCCGGTGTTCATAGATATACCGGACGAAGTGATCGAGTTCGACGCTGCCGTTGACGCCGCCCGAAGCTTTGATATAACGTTCGGGCCGGAGAATACGACTCTGACCTGGGAAGTGGTGGACGGAAACAATCCGATAACATTCACCGCGAAATCTATAGATGGAGGTACCGATGGAAACGTGGGGGTACAATCAGGGACAACCGGCCGTAAACAAGTGGCGGCGAATTTTACGGCACAAGCAATCGTTGGCGATGCGATGGGTAAGAAGACGGCAACGCTAAGACTGATTGCCAAGAATGACAACGGTGACATTACTGCAAAGTCTGTAAGGCTGTCGCAGATTAAACGGACGTTGAATCTGCCAAAAACGGTGGTCGTTTGTGATGGCAAGGAACAGATGATTTATGTCGACGCAAACTTTGACTGGTCGGTAAAAATGAATGAGTCAAACACCATAGAAGGTCATCTTATCGAACCTTTTGAACAGAACCAAACCGGGACAGGGGACGCTGGATCAAGCAGTCCAACATCTGTTATAAAAATCAAGACTAAACTTAGTCAACAATTTGATACAACAGAAACCCCGATTGAATTAACGTTCACCGACACAAAGACGGGAGCAAACATCAAGAAAACCATTAGATTTGTTAAAGGATTCTTATATGACGGACACATGTACCATGTGCTCCAGGGGACCCAGCAATCTTTGACAGCGGTTCGTGGCGGTGACCGCTCCCTTGCCAATGGGACCACTGCTCCGGCCGGGTATTCGTTGCCGGTGCAAAACTTTGCCGTTCAACTAGCGCAACACACTAAGCACACGCTGTGGACAGCAGACGTAAACTGGCGAATAGAGGCGTGGAATAATGCAAAAACGCGGCAGGTATCGTATAACGGTGCAGCCGGGTATACCCTCGTTGTAGGGACCAGCGCAAACGGCAGCATTCGCTTATTAAAGTACGCCATTTACGCGCAGGACAATGGGCTCGCGAACACCGCAGTAGACGAACTATCCATGAGCATTACTAACGTGGGCGAAACCTATAACTGGTATCCTACCCTGCTCTTCAAGGGGTCCCCTACCGAACCTGATTTGTCGAATGTCCGGTACGCCGGAATGGGTACAAATGCGTACTCAGAAGTAGATTATGTTAATTATGTGGTTGATAACGAAAATCACGTGTACGGGAACGCGGCAGCATTTCCGAGCGTCAATCTATTGACGAACGGCAACTTCCAGTTCTCGCAATATAACCACGTGATATATTGCACGGGAAAATCACAGCAAAAAGCAAGACACATTTTGTGGTCGGACAGTAAAAGAAACTTTAGATTCATTATGAAGGGGGTAGGAACTGACGTTGCCGGTCGGGAGACCCACTACACTTATTTCGTTAAACAAGTCTGGTAACTCAAAAAAAATAAAACTCTTTTTAATTACTGTTCTTTAAGTTTTATAGGGTTGTCTTAATCGACCCTATGAAACTTAACAAATGGGTCTCAATTTAATACATAATATTATTGCTTGATTATAAGATGATTATACTGACAAGGAGATTCAATAACAGACGATTTATATTGCTGCATTTATGGAAAAAGAACTTCGAGTAATGATTAACTTTCTTGTAGCAAGCATTTTGGGTGTTACTTAGGGACATTTACTGAATATCCCTATTTAAATTGCAAACCGGAAAAAAAAGAAAATATCGCTCTTTGAAATATTGTAAAATAAGGCTTTAGAAAGGAATAAAGCATTAAATATTAGAGTTGTATGTAGCTTAACACATATATAATGTGTATCTTTGTGCAGTGGTAGTGACACTAACAAAGATACACAGAATATATGGAAGCAAAAGCAGCGATTAAAAGAAAAAACATTGATCTGCCAGTGGACATTCTGCAAAAATTGTCCGTCATGGCAGAAAATCACGGCAAGAGTCTGAAGGCTTACATAGAAGGCATTCTGATTAAAGAAGCAAACACTCCGTCGGAGCGGGGAACGGAAAATCCGTCGCCCAGTAACGACCCGTGGTGGAACAACCCGAGCAACGTGGCGGAAGTGAACGAGGGTATCGCTCAATACAAGGCAGGCATGGGACAGGTCTACACGATTGAAGAAATCAAAGACAAACTCGGACTATGATCTACCGTATAGTATTGGAGCCTAAGGCGCTACAACACTTGCAAGAGTGGAAAAAGTCCGGGCAGAAGAAAGTCTTGGCAAAGATTTTGTCTCTTTTTGAAGAGTTACAGGAGCATCCACGTACCGGAACCGGTCAGGTGGAGCAACTGAAAGGAGATTTGCAGGGATATTGGAGCCGTAGGATAGACAAACAGTCGCGTCTGGTCTATAGGATAGACGACGATGTGGTTGTGGTAGCAGTAGTTTCTCTGAAAGGACACTACAGCGATAAATAATTAATAATAAGTGTAAATCGTATGTGCGAACTGAAAGATAAATACATCCGTTTTGACTGGGCGATCAAGCGACTGCTCCGTCAGAAAGCCAACTTCGGCGTGTTGGAAGGCTTCCTCACCGTATTCCTCGGCGAGAAAGTGACCATAGATGAGATACTGGAGAGCGAATCTAACCAGGAAGCTGTAAACGACAAGTTCAACCGTGTTGATATCAAAGCCCGCAACAGCAAGGGCGAGATAATCATCATCGAGGTTCAGAACACGCGTGAGATTCACTACCTGGAACGCATACTCTACGGCGTGGCTAAAGCCATTACCGAGCATATCTCGCTTGG
>FR881223.1 GCA_000434735.1 Bacteroides sp. CAG:530 | reverse complement strand
TATACCTGTTAATACTATATTATAATCTACAAAAGTCTCAGGCTCATAAGTTAAAGCTCCCATACCACCATTCCCTACTAAGCTTAATCGGTCGAGCGCAGAGAGTTCGAAGTCATTAATGCCTACTTTAAGTAATGTCTTGTGAAGAAGATAGCGGCCATAGCCGTCAGGCAAACTGTCTTCGAATATGCCAAAGTTGCCATTGAATGGATTTGGCTGAGCAATAAAAAGTCCGGGTTTCAACGGCAGCTCCAATGGAGATATGCTGAATCCTTCTGTCAGCCATTGACTATCGTATTCGAAGACACAACATTTCTTGTCGGCAGTCAATGATAATTTGCCGACCTTCTTATTATGAAACTTAACTTTTAATGATTCAATTTTTTTCATTTTCATAATCAATGTAAGTTAGTTCTATCTCTTATAGGCTTTTTTCTTGTTCATGTTTCGCTTAATCTCTTGCAGTTCTTCCATCGTGTCATACTTTTGTTGGGAGAAGATATGACGGATTTCGGAAGTATATTCTAATGCCATAGCAATACCTATTAGGTTTTTGAGTGATATGAGTCCTTTTTGTTCAAATCTCACAATATTGCTCACGGCTACTCCCGACTTTTCTGCCACTTGTTCGCGAGTTAGATTCTTCTCTATTCTACGGCGGCGGAATTCGGTGGCTATCTCCTTTGCAATCTCGTCTGGATTGTCGTGTAGATAGTTGTCCAATATTGCTAATATCTTATTTGTTTCTGCCATAATTAGTAGCTTATTGATAATATATTATCTATTGCGAAGTTACACTTTTTTATTGAAAATGGCAAAATGAAGAGGAAATCTTAGTATTGAAACGGCTATTCATGTAAAAATCATAAACGTTAATTTGAGCATGAAATAAGCGGGAAAAAAGGATGCGAGTCGCAAAAAACAACTCGCATATTGCACTCCTGCAATTCGCATATTGCAGGTTGTCCTTTCGCATTCTTTTAATTTTTTATCGCATTGTTTTTTTACCCCATCCAGAAGGTGCTGTAGAGCCGATTCTTTAGAATATCTTACAGACGAAAACTTGCTGAAGGAGAGTAGCATTATTTTCTTGTTTGGTAAAAAACTGTGACATACATTCTATATCAGCATCATTATAACAGAGAGAATTGTTACAATTTGGATGAATATTCTGAATGCTTTTTCTGGAAAGAGTTTCACTAAACGGATACCAAGTAAGGCTCCGATGCCTATCACGGGGAGCATCATGAGATTCAGCGAGAACGAACTCCATGTAATGTTGTCCCATGCAAAGATTTGGAAAGGTACCTTCAGAAGGTTTACTACAAGGAAAAACCAGGCATTGATGCCGATGTATTCCATCTTTTCCTTACGCATGGAAAGCAGATATACAGACATGACCGGTCCGGCGGCGTTGCCAATCATCGTTGTGAATCCTCCGAGGAGACCGAATAGGGCGGAGTACCACCATTTTTTCATCCATCTGTTTTCCTTGCCGAATATCTCGCTCCAAATCATGACTGCCATCGCTAAGGCGAGAGTCCATCCCATGAGTTGGCGGAAGCCTTGGGCAGGGATGAGTTTGTCTACAAAGATTGCTACGAGGAAACCTAACAGGGCGGTGGGCAAGAGCTTCGCCACAACTTTCCAGTCGGCTATGCGTTTATAGTATGCCACAGCCATTATGTCGGCCAGGCAGAGCATCGGCAGGATAACTCCGGTTGATTCTTTGGCTCCGAAAGCCATCGCCATATATGGAACGATAAGGAGCATCATTCCTTGCACACCAGTTTTTGACATTCCTATGCATAGTGCCGCCAGTGCAAGGATAGACCATTGAAATAGGGATAAAGTTTCTGTCATTTGTATATTTAAGATTCATGGCTTCTGAACATCAGAAGACTTTCAGAGTGTTCTATTAAAGCAAACCAGCCCTAACACTATTTCTGCGTTAGGGCTGGTTTATTGTTTAAGTCTCGGTTATTGTTTCTTAAGCTTGAGTAAGCTGCTTATCCATAGCGGCTGCGGCTCTGCGTCCGTCGCCCATCGCCAAGATTACTGTAGCTCCACCACGTACGATGTCGCCTCCGGCAAATAGGGTAGGAATAGAAGAACGCATGTCATCGTCTACGGCGATAGTGCCCTTGCGACCCAATTCAAGGCCTTCTACAGAATGAGGAACAATCGGGTTGGGCGATACACCTACGCTGACAATTGCCATGTCGATGTCGATGGTTTCTATAGCGCCTTCAATAGCTACCGGACTTCTACGGCCTGATGCATCGGGTTCGCCTAATTCCATCTTCTGAAGAACAACTTGTTTTACACGACCTTTTTCGTCGGCAATGTATTCTATCGGGTTGTGCAGAGTAAGGAACTCTACGCCTTCTTCCTTGGCATGTTTTACTTCTTCCAAACGAGCAGGCATTTCGGCTTCAGAACGACGGTAGATAATCATGGCACGTTCTGCACCCAAACGGCGAGCGGTACGTACTGAGTCCATAGCGGTGTTACCACCACCGATAACCGCTACACGCTTACCGAAGCAGATAGGAGTATCTGAGTCTTCGCTTGCAGCATCCATCAGGTTGACACGAGTAAGATATTCGTTAGACGACATGATGTTGATAGAGTTCTCGCCAGGGATGTTCATGAAGTTAGGCAGACCCGCACCCGAAGCTACGAATATACCTTTATATCCCTCTGCTTCCAAATCGGCTACACCGATAGTCTTTCCGATGATGCAGTCTTTTACGAAGTTGACGCCCATCTTGGTGAGATTGTCTATTTCTACGTCTACAATCTTGTTAGGAAGACGGAACTCAGGAATACCGTATTTCAATACACCGCCAATTTCGTGAAGTGCTTCGAATACGGTTACGCTATATCCTTTCTTCGCCATATCACCAGCGAATGACAATCCGGCAGGACCCGAACCTACAACGGCTACCTTGATGCCATTGGCAGGAGCCAATTCGGGGATGGAAATCTGTCCGCTTTCGCGCTCATAGTCGGCAGCGAAACGTTCCAAGTAACCGATGGCTACAGCCGGTTCGTTCATCTTCAGATGGATACACTTAGATTCGCACTGCTTTTCCTGCGGACAAACACGACCGCAAACTGCCGGCAGAGCACTGGTTTTCTTCAGAACACGAGCGGCTTCGAGGAATTCGCCACGTTCTATATTCTTGATGAATCCGGGGATATTGATACCTACCGGACATCCCTGCATACATGATGGGTTGGCACAGTCAAGACAACGCTTAGCTTCTGTAAGTGCCTGTTCTTCGTTCAAACCTAAGTTGACTTCTTCCTTGCGGCTGTGCGAACGGTATCCTGCTTCCAACTCGTTCATCTTGACGCGTGGGATAGCGGTACGTTCTTTCGGTTTCATAGCTTTACGCAATTCTACACGCCACGGAGCGTTACGGTCGTCATCGTTAACTGCGGCTTCTGCTTGGCATGCTGCCGGTTCTTCGTGATCGAGCTTGTGAAGTTCTTCGCGCTCAATGTCTTTAAACGCGCCCATACGCTTCAGCATCTCGTCGAAGTCTACCTGATGTCCGTCGAATTCAGGTCCGTCAACGCATACAAAACGAGTCTTTCCGCCTACAGTGATACGGCAAGCACCGCACATACCTGTACCGTCTACCATGATGGTGTTAAGCGATACATCGGTAGGGATTTCATATTTCTTAGTAAGCAGACATACGAATTTCATCATGATAGCTGGACCGATAGCAAAGCATTTATCTA
Source organism: Bacteroides sp. CAG:530 (assembly GCA_000434735.1). Classification (GTDB taxonomy): domain Bacteria; phylum Bacteroidota; class Bacteroidia; order Bacteroidales; family Bacteroidaceae; genus Phocaeicola. The sequence continues at coordinate 22,847 of FR881223.1, read as the reverse complement.
CCTTTTCGCGCTTGATGATATCTTCTATACCTTCTGTTACCAATCCTTTACGGCCATAAGAACCGTCGTCTGTCATAATAACCACTTCGTCAGAGCTTTCGCGCATCTCTTTTTCGAGGATGATAAGTTCTTTAGAACGTCCGGCGAGCACCGTGATAACGCGGTTTCCGGCAGCCTTCAATGCCTGCACGATAGGCAACATAGGAGCTACGCCTACACCACCTCCGGCACATACTACGGTACCGAAATTTTCAATGTGAGTGGCTTTACCCAACGGACCTACCACGTCGGTTATATAATCGCCTTCTTTCAGTTCGCAAAGGCGTGTAGAAGAAAGTCCTACTTCTTGTACTACCAAAGTAATGGTTCCCTTTACAGGGTCGGCTTCGGCGATGGTAAGCGGCATACGCTCTCCCTTTTCGCCCACACGTACGATAACAAAATGTCCGGCTTTTCTTGATTTTGCAATCAGCGGAGCCTCTATCACTAATTTAAAGACTTTTTCCGAAAAGTGCTCTTTGGATATAATTCTATTCATTAGTCCGATAAAAAAGTTAGTTATATTATTCCGTATATATTCTAGTTTGTTTGCCTCTTGATGTTTTCACTCTGACGCATGGTTTACGTTCACTGTTGACGTATTGCATTGAGTTGAAGCAAAAGATGGCGCAAGTTATCAAGAAATTTCCGAATCAGCAAGAAATAAGCGACAAAACGATAGTTTTAGCTGTGAATAGCTATTTTTATGACTCCGTCTTCTTTGTTTTCGAAGATTCTGTACGCTTCTTCTATTCTGCTGAGTGGGAAACGATGGGTGATGAGTGGGGTAGTGTCTATCTTTCCTTGCTCTATAAGATGAAGCACTTCTTCGCAGTCGCATCCATCTACACCGCCGGTCTTGAAGGTGAGGTTCTTGCCGTACATATCGGGCAACGGCAGTATCTGGGGTTCGTCATAAAGTGCTACTACTGTAACTATGGCGTTGGGGCGTGCGCATTGCCAAGCCAGGCGGAAGGTATCTTTGCTTCCGGCTACCTCTATTACACGGTCGGCGCCTCCGTGGTCGCTATTGTCTTTTACGAAGGCTTCGCACTCATCGGGTGTAGTGAGCAACACTTCTGGATAGTGCTTCTTCACGAACGCGAGTCTTTCTTCCGATTTCTCACATACGATGATGCGTTTGGGCTTCTTAAGCATCGCGCAGAGCAGGGTGCAGATGCCGGTCGGTCCGGCTCCGATTATAAGCACGGTATCTTTTTCTGTTATCTCGCTGATGCGTGCAGCCCAGAATCCTGTTGCCAATACGTCGCCTACGAAGAGGGCTTGCTCGTCGGTAACACCGTCTGGGATGTGATTTAGCCCTTGACTAGCCAACGGAACACGTACATACTCTGTCTGACCGCCATCAATTCGGCAACCTAACGCCCATCCGCCGTGGGGCGAGGTGCAGTTGTTTACGAATCCGTGCTTGCAGTAGAAGCACTCTCCGCAGAATGTCTCTACGTTTACTGTTACTCTGTCGCCAACTTTCACGCCTTTTACTTCTGTGCCTACTTCTTCTACTATGCCCACCATTTCGTGTCCTACGGTAATGCCCGGCACAGCTCTGGGTACGCTTCCGTGCTTAATGTGAAGGTCGCTGGTGCATATGCTGCCCAGTGTTACCTTTACTATGGCGTCTGTTGGTTCTTGCAACTGAGGTTTTTCTTTGTCTATCAAGGCGAATTTGCCTTTTTCGATGTAAGTGTATGCTTTCATGATTTTATTTATTAGGTTGAGTTGATGTCGATTAAAAAAAAGCGCCGCAGCATGTCGGGAATTGAAATGCTGCGGCGCGTTCTTTCCGGTTCATGCGCCTTATTTTGGGGCCTTTCTATATAGGTATATAGCTATGAACAGGTATAATATGTTTGGTATCCACACGGCGATGGCCGGCGAAAGGTTGCCGTTGATAGCGAAGGTAGACGATATGGTCTGGAACAGGATGTACGAGAAGCTTAACGCCAATCCGATACCTAAATGCAGACCCATGCCTCCTTTTACCTTACGCGACGATAGCGACAGTCCGATAGCGGTAAGGATAAACGCCGCGAACGAGGTAGCTATGCGTCGGTAGTACTCTACTTCGAACTCTTTGATGTTAGCGAATCCGCGCTGCTTCTGCTTGGAGATATACTCTCTAAGTTGCGGACTGGTCATAGTTTCTTGCTGTCCGCGCGTAATCAGGAAGTCCTGAGGCTCCATATTAATAATGGAGTCAAGTTGATCGCCCGTAGTGATGTGTTCGCGCATGCCTTTCATTTCGCGTATCATGTAGTCTTTGATAATCCACTTATGAAAAGCTGTGGTGTCGTAAGTGATTCGGCGAGCCGTAAGATGCGATACAAGCTTATGCTTCTCGAACTTATCGAGCGAAAAGCGGTAACCGGTCTTATTGTAGTCTTCGTATCTTTCCATATACGCCACTACTCCAGAGTCTACCTCCAACTGAATGTTTCTGGCGTAACTTACTGAACGCTTCTTTTTGTACTGCCTTTCGAATTTCAGTCGCGTAACACTACCTTGCGGAATTACTTCCGTACTCAGTACGAAAGTTACCATCGAAATGATAGCAGCCGAAATCATGTAAGGCACCATCATTCTCTTGAAGCTCATGCCGGTAGAGAACATGGCGATGATTTCCGAGTTCTCCGCCAACTTAGAGGTAAAGAAGATGACAGCGATAAATACAAACAGCGGACTGAACAGGTTTGTATAATAAGGTATAAAATTCAGATAGTAATCGAATATAATGGCTTTTAACGGGGCCTTATTATTAATGAAATGGTCGATGTTCTCATTAACGTCGAATACTACTGAGATAGATATAATCAGTGCTATGGCAAAGAAATAGGTACCAAGAAACTTGGCGATGATATATCGGTCGAGCCTCTTGACCCACTTCTTTTTCAATGCTGTTTTGATGCTCTGCTTTAAAGAGTCAAACTGTATCATTTCTAATTGTTTTTATAATCGGGTAGATACTTGTTTTACCATCATTGGCTTCCATGTAGAGAAGTCGCCGGCTATGATATGCTTGCGGGCTTCTTTTACGAGCCATAAGTAGAATGCCAAGTTGTGTATGGATGCAATCTGCAGTGCGAGCAACTCTTGTGCATGAAACAGATGACGCAGGTAGGCGCGGCTGTACAGCGTGTCTACATACGATGCGCCGTCAGCTTCAATTGGCGAGTAATCTTTCTCCCATTTCTTGTTGCGCATGTTCATGATGCCGTGCTTGGTGAACAGCATTCCGTTACGCCCGTTACGTGTAGGCATTACACAGTCGAACATATCGACTCCGCGTTCTATACCTTCGAGAATGTTTACCGGAGTACCTACTCCCATCAGATAACGAGGCTTGTCGGTAGGAAGAATTTCGTTCACTACTTCTATCATCTCGTACATCTTCTCTGTAGGTTCGCCCACTGCCAATCCGCCAATAGCGTTTCCTTCAGCGTTCTTTGACGCGATGTATTCTGCCGAACGCTTTCTAAGGTCGGGGTATACGCATCCCTGAACGATGGGGAACAATGACTGATGGTAACCATACTTAGGCTCTGTCTCGTTGAAGCGGGTAAAGCATCGGTCGAGCCAGCGGTGGGTAAGTTCCATTGATTTCTTGGCGTACTCATAATCGGATGTGCCGGGAGCACATTCGTCGAACGCCATCATGATATCCGCACCGATGGTACGCTCAATATCCATAACACGCTCTGGGGTGAAAAGATGCTTAGAGCCGTCGATGTGCGAGCGGAACTCTACGCCTTCTTCTCTCATCTTACGGATGCCGGAGAGTGAGAATACTTGGAAGCCACCACTGTCGGTAAGCATCGGACGGTCGAATCCGTTGAATTTATGCAATCCGCCCGCTCCTTCTATCACGTCCAGTCCCGGACGTAGATAGAGGTGATACGTATTACCTAATATAATCTGAGCCTTGATATCGTCCTTCAATTCAGGAAGATGTACTGCCTTTACGCTGCCCACTGTACCTACCGGCATAAAAATAGGAGTCTCTATTTGTCCGTGGTCGGTAGTTATAAGTCCGGCACGTGCGTTCGATTTAGGATCGGTATGTTGTAATTCGAATTTCATTCTTTATCTTACTGCTTGTTTTCTGAATTGCCTTTCTCGTTATCTTTTACTGTGAAATCTATCGCATCGGCTACCTTCTCGTCGGTCAGCGCCAAGTCGAGCACTTCCTTGATATCCTTCACGTAGTGGAATTCCACACCTTTAAGATAGATAGGCTGTATTTCTTCTATATCTTTTCGGTTCTCTTCACACAATATGATGTCTTTGATGCCGGCACGCTTGGCAGCCAATATCTTTTCTCTGATACCGCCTACAGGCAATACTTTACCGCGGAGGGTAATTTCGCCAGTCATTGCCAAATTAGCTTTAACCTTGCGCTGAGTAAGTGCCGAAGCCAAAGATGTCACCATGGTAATACCTGCCGACGGTCCGTCTTTAGGAATAGCGCCTTCGGGCACATGGATGTGAATATTCCAGTTGTCGAAGATACCTTCGGACAAGTTGAGCAGATGAGAGTGCGCTTTAATGTACTCCAGAGCCAGCATAGCCGATTCTTTCATCACATCGCCCAAGTTACCAGTAAGAGTGAGACGTCCGCCTTTACCCTTGCTCAAGCTGGTTTCTACGAATAAGATTTCGCCGCCTACCGCAGTCCATGCCAATCCTGTAACTACTCCGGCGTACTCATTTCCTTGGTATTTATCGCGAGAGTATGGAGGCATACCCAAGTACTGCTTAATATCGGCAGGCTTCAGGTCGTGACGCTCAGTGAATTTATCGCTGGCTATCTCCAATGCAATTTTACGCATTACCTTGCTAATCTTCTTTTCCAACTCGCGCACACCGCTTTCGCGTGTATAGTTCTCGATGATATACTCTATGGCAGACGGTGTGAACTTCACGTTGTCCTTAGTAAGCCCGTTGTTCTCCAGCTCCTTCGGAATAAGGTGGCGACGAGCAATCTCTATCTTCTCTTCGGTTATGTAACCGCTAACTTCAATCAGCTCCATACGGTCGAGTAATGGGGGAGGAATGGCTCCGATATTGTTTGCCGTAGCTATAAACATTACTTTCGACAAGTCGTAGTCAATATCTACATAGTTATCGTGGAAAGAGTTGTTCTGTTCAGGGTCGAGCACTTCGAGTAACGCCGAACTTGGGTCGCCATGATGATCGCTGCCCAATTTGTCAATCTCGTCTAAGATGATAACAGGGTTAGAAGTCTCAGCTTTTATCAAACTTTTGATGATACGTCCCGGCATAGCTCCGATGTAAGTTTTGCGGTGTCCGCGGATTTCGGCTTCATCGTGCACTCCACCTAATGACATTCTGATGTACTTGCGCTTCAATGAAGTAGCTATAGAACGTCCGAGCGAAGTCTTACCAACTCCCGGAGGACCGTACAGACAGATGATAGGCGATTTCATATCACCTTTAAGTTTCAATACGGCCAGATGCTCCAAGATGCGCTCTTTTACTTTTTCTAGGCCGTAGTGGTCTTTATTGAGCACTTTCTCGGCATTCTGTATATTGAGTGAATCTTGCGAATATACATTCCACGGAAGCGACAACAATACCTGCAAGTACGATAACTGTACGTTATAGTCGGGCGATTGTGGATTGAGGCGTTCCAGCTTAGCCAATTCGCGATCGAAGATTTTGCCTACCTCTTCGTTCCATTGCTTCTTGGCTGCCTTGTCTCTCAGATTTTCTACTTCTTCATCCTGTCCGGTACCCAACTCATCTTGGATGTTCTTGATCTGCTGCTGCAAGAAATATTCCTTCTGCTGCTTGTCGAGATCCTCGCGAGTACGTAACTGAATGTCCTGCTTGATAAGCGCCAACTTAGTCTGCTTGTTAAGTACCTGAATCAGCGTGTATAGACGATCTTTCAATGTGCTTTTCGCAAGCATGTTAATTTTATCTTCTATAGGGAACGGGAAATTGGTGCAGACATAGTTGATCATCATATGATTCTGCGGCAAGTTCTTCAGAGCGAACACCATTTCCTGAGCACCGTTTTCGCTTACTTCGATATACTTAGAGCATAAGTCCTTTGCGGTATCTAGCAGTGCGTCAAGTTCATCGTTGTTCTCTTTCATCTCCATGTCTTCAGGAAGAGCAGAAACCTTTCCTTTCAGGTACGGTTTAGCCGAAGTTACACTGTCGATGCGTACTTTTAGTGTACTGGCTTGCAGTATGACGGTAGTATTTCCGCCCGGAAGTTCGAATTCTCTAAGTACGCGTCCTACAACTGCGGTAGTATATAAATCGTTCAGATTCGGTTCTTCGACTTCCATCACCTTCTGAGTGGCGATGACAATCGGTTTATTCCCTTTCAGAGCTGCCTTTGTCAATTTCAGAGTAGACCGTCTTCCCACGGTTACCGGCATAATGACGCTCGGAAACATAACCATGTTGCGCAAAGTCATTATAGGCAGTTCCTCATTTAGACAGTCCTCTGTTAATTCCGGTCCAGATGGGTCAATGTCCGTTACGACCGAAAATTTAGCATCTTCTTCTTCGGGATCATCAAATCTTCTTTTTCTAACCATAGTTTTTTGATTCTATTTATAATTTCTATTGTTTTCGCATAAAATGGCTACAAAGTTAAACATTTTGAGGAAACTATAAAAACGCTTTTCGATAATAATAAGGTGGTTAATTGTTTTTATTGAGCGCATACGCTTTCAAAACATTGGTACGAGCTTGCAGGATTGCGCTCAAATTGCATTATCTTTGTGCCGGAAAGACTGTGTTTTTAAATTCGGGATAGCTTTATTGCGCTTGAATTAACTATATGAAGCAGGTAGTATTTGGGAAAATATAATGTGATTTAACAGGATGGCTAATACATATTTTCAGTTTAAGAAATTTATCATTCATCATGACCGCTGCGCGATGAAGGTAGGCACGGACGGAGTGTTGCTCGGTGCATGGGCGAATGCCGAAAACGCTCGGCGAATATTAGATATAGGAGCAGGTAGCGGACTTATATCATTGATGCTAGCACAGCGTTATCCGTCGGCCAGTATAGTAGGAATCGATATCGATGAAGATGCGATAGCGCAGGCTAAAGAAAACGCCGAGTTGTCACCGTGGAAGGATAGGATAGAGTTGTTTGTAGCCGATGTATGTGAATTCTCTAAAAATGAAAACATGCAGTTTGATGCCATCGTTTCTAATCCTCCGTATTTTGAAGAGAAAGTACATTGCCCTGACGGACAACGTAATGCGGCAAGACATACGCAGGGCTTGTCTTTCGCTGATTTGCTTGATAGTGCGAAGCGACTCCTTGCTCCGGAAGGCGGCTTCTCGGTAGTGTTGCCAAGCAATGCTTACGATACTTTTGTTTCTTTAGCTGCCGAAAGGCATTTGTATGTGCGTCGCTGTACGAAAGTGTTTACCAAGCCAGGCATACCTGCCAAGCGAGTGCTGGTGGAATTAGGGCATGGTATAGTGAGAGCGGAATTGCATGACTTATATATCGAGGTGGCTCACCGAATACACAGCGATGAATACGTAGCTATGACGAAGGATTTCTATTTGAAAATGTAAACAATATTACTTTTCTTTATCGGATGGATTCTGCTTCTTGCTGTACGACAGTCTGCGCAGCAAGTTCTGGTTAAGTTGCAACAATTCCTTATGCTTCTTCACGATGGTAGACGTGAGTGGTTTCGTATCGAGAAAGTCAGTGAAGTGCTGTAGTACGCTGAACGGCTCTTCCGCTTCCGATACTTTTTTTATGGGAGCCATTACCTTCAGTCCCTTTGGTACAATCTCTACTTTCAGGTCTTTTCCGCCCATTGTGGGGTCGCCGTCGTAATGGAATACGCCCTCTTGTGTGCGGTGGATGGTAATCTTTTTCTCCTTCAGTGTTTTGATTCGGCTGTTTTGGTCGATGGTTTTATTAAAGAGCTGGAAAGACAACGACGGAACATCGAGAACGGTGAACGGCTCTAATATAGTAATGTCCATCATTCCGTCGGTCAGTGATGCCTGAGGCGCTATGTAGGCATTGTTGCCATACTGAGAAGCGTTGGCACACGCTATAAGAAACGCTTTATACTTCATCGTGCCTTGCTCGTTCTCTATTTCGTAAGTTTCGGGTTTATACGTCAGGCTCTCGTGCAGCGTATTTTCTAAATAGGTGAGTAGTCCCCTTCTTCTAGAGTCGGCGAACTTTAGGCTAACGAAAGCATCGAAACCCACGCCGCAGGTGCAGAAGAACGGGTGCCCGTCTATCACTCCACAGTCTATGTCCTTTATCGCACCTTCGTTAATAACATCAATCGCTCCCTTCGGACTCATCGGTATATGAAGATGACGAGCCAGCCCATTGCCAGAGCCGCAAGGGATGATACCCATCGCCGTGTCGGTATGTATCAAGGCACGTCCTATCTCATTGATAGTACCGTCTCCGCCTATCGCTATCGCCATATGCTCTCCTTTCTTTACCAGCTCGTCGGCTATCAGTGTGGCATGACCGGCATATTCCGTCTTACGGATATCGTAGTCATAGCGTGAGCGGTCAAGTTTCTTATCTATTAATTGCAGGATGGCATCTTTGTTATGGGTGCCCGATATAGGGTTTACAATAAATGTTATATGCTTTTTCAAACTCATTCGTAAAGGGGTTTGTTGATTCGGAAAGCAAAATTAGCTCATTTTTTGTAAAAGAACACGCTTTTTGTGGCGTATTTACGATATTTAGTGAGTTTTTTTATGTCTCTGTAGTTTCATTATACTAGAAATTATTACCTTTGCACATTCTTAACAGAAATGTGCCGGACGGAAGTCCGGTTTTTAGTGAAAATACAAACGTAAGCGGAGTGCTTACCAGAAAAAATAATATGGGATTATTACAAGACAAATTAAGCAAATTCAGAACGCCGCAGTACTATATGGAGAAAGGCGTTTACCCTTATTTCCGTGAAATTGACAGTGCTCAAGACACAGAAGTAATAATGGACGGAAAAAAAGTGTTGATGTTTGGTTCTAACTCTTACATGGGTTTGACTCATGACCAGAGAATCATCGAGGCGGCTATCGCTGCTACTCGTAAATATGGTACAGGATGCGCCGGATCACGCTTTCTTAACGGTACTTTAGACATTCATGTTCAGTTGGAGCATGAACTTGCCGAATTTGTAGGTAAAGAAGAAGCTTTGGTTTACTCAACCGGTTTCACTGTAAACGAAGGTGTAGTATCTTGCTTGACCGATCGTAATGACTACATCATCTGTGATGACCGCGACCATGCTTCAATTGTAGACGGTCGTCGTCTTTCTTTCTCTACACAGTTGAAGTATAAGCATAACGATATGGCGGCTCTAGAAAAAGAATTGTCAAAATGCCGTCCGGAGTCGGTTAAGCTGATTGTAGTAGACGGTGTGTTCTCTATGGAAGGAGACTTGGCTAACTTGCCCGAAATCGTTAGATTGAGCGAGAAGTATAACGCTAGCATCATGGTAGACGAAGCTCACGGCTTGGGAGTATTCGGTCGTCAGGGTAGAGGTGTGTGCGATCATTTCGGCCTTACTGATAAGGTTGACTTGATTATGGGTACATTCTCTAAATCATTGGCTTCTATCGGTGGTTTCATTGCTGCTGATAAAGACACTATCAACTGGTTGCGTCACAACTCACGTTCTTATATATTCTCTGCAAGTAACACTCCTGCTGCTACTGCAGCCGCAATGGAAGCTCTTCACATCTTGAAGACTGAACCTGAACGTCAGGAGAACTTGTGGAAGATTACCAACTACGCTCTTAAGTGTTTCCGCGAAGTCGGTTTCGAAATCGGAGATACAGAAAGTCCTATCATCCCGCTTTACGTGCGTGATACCGACAAGACTTTCGAAGTTACAAAATTGGCGTTCGATGCCGGCGTATTTATCAACCCGGTTATTCCTCCTGCATGTGCACCTCAGGATACATTGGTTCGCTTCGCATTGATGGCTACTCATACCAAAGAACAGGTTGATTACGCTATCGACAAGTTGACTCAGTGCTTCAAGCAGTTGGATATCTTGAAATAAGAATACCACGAAGAAAAAATAGAAGCCACACGGTTTAGCTTCTATAATATATAATAAGGAGACTATATCACATTGATTTGTTCTTTGATTTATCTGAATCAAGAAATGATTAATGAGATATAGTCTCTTTTGCTTTTGCAGAAGAAATGATAAACACATAAATTCAGTGAACGTATATGATATTGAATGAAAGAGATTGTCGGCACGATGTGGTGATACAAATTGCCCAACAGATGATTACCGCTGCCCGTACTGCACCTAAAGCAAAAGGGGTGGATATTATAGAAGCGGCCCTGATAACCGAAAGCAATATCCGTATCTTATCGGATACAATGAAACAGATGTACGAGGAAAACGGCTTTAAGTTTTTCTTGCGAGACGCAGAGAACATTCTTGCTGCCGAGTGTGTAGTGTTGATAGGAACGCATGATCATATCCACGGCATGAATTGCGGACATTGCGGCTTTGCCACATGCGAAGAAAGGTTTGAAGGCGTGCCATGCGCCATCAATACTGTGGATGTAGGAATAGCTATCGGGTCGGCATGCGCTGTAGCCGCCGATCATAGGGTAGATACTCGTGTAATGTTCTCGGCAGGACTTGCAGCACAGCAACTCGATTGGTTGGACGGATGCACCCGAGTATTCGCTATCCCGGTAAGTGCATCGTCAAAAAATCCTTTTTTCGACAGAAAGCCGATTACTGTAGAATAAACTTTTCTACTACATGCGCCACTCCGTCTTCATCGTTCGAAAGGGTGATGAAGTCGGCGCTGTCGCGCACCACTGTCTGTGCGTTAGCCATGGCAACTCCCATGCCGGCGTAGCGTATCATTGATAGGTCGTTAAAGCCATCGCCAACGGCCATCATTTCTTCTTTCGTCATTCCTATTTCCTTCAGAAGAACTTCCAGTGAGCGAGCCTTGTCGATTCCCTTAGGCACCAACTCCAAGAAATAAGGTTCAGAGCGGAATACTCCCATCTTATCTTTCAGAGTTTCCTGCATTTCTTTTTCCAATACGGCCAAACGTTCTGGTTCACCTACAATAAGGCACTTTGCTACCGGGTGTTTTACCGCATCCAAGAAGTTGTCTACCTTCTTTATGGTCATTACATTAAGCAACGCTTCTTTAAGAACGTACTCATCGTTGGGCTTTTCTGTAAGAACGAATTCGTTTTCGTATGTTACTATGGCAAAGTCATTATCCTTAGCGCATTTATACAGATAAGGCAGCACCGTAGGGTCGAGCAGGTTCTTATACATCATCTCTTTAGTCTTCCAGTCGATGATTTCGCCGCCGTTGTAAGAAAGTATATAGCCTTCGTACTTATCAAGCTGAAGCTTGTTGGCCAGCGGAGCCACTCCGTATGTAGGTCGGCCCGAGGCCAATACTATCTTTAATCCTTGTTCTTGCGCACGAGTCAGCGTGTCGAGCGTATGTGCAGTTATTTCTTTTTTCGAGTTGGTTAGCGTTCCGTCGAGGTCGAGTACTAGAAGTTTATATTTCATATAGGTTATTAGTGTAATAAGATATTAATGTTTGCAAAGGTAGCCAATCTCTTATTATTTTCCGTTATATTTAGGCAGAAAAAGAAAAAGGAGGGCATACTATGAATTTATTTGGCGATTTTACGTTACGCATATTCGTGGCAGGGGTTATGGGCATACTTATCGGCTTGGAGCGAGAATATCGTGCCAAGGAAGCCGGTTACCGCACTCATTTCCTTGTCGCTCTGGGTAGTGCGCTCATGATGATAGTTTCGCAATACGGATTCGAGGATGTGCTGAAAGCTGATTTGGTGCGTCTCGATCCCAGTCGTATAGCCGCACAGGTGGTAAGCGGCATCGGTTTCATTGGTGCCGGAACCATAATTTTGCAGAAGCAGATAGTGCGTGGACTGACCACAGCCGCCGGAATATGGGCTACGGCCGGAATCGGGTTGGCAGTAGGTGCTGGCATGTATGGCATAGGTATTGTTGCCACGGCATTGGTGCTTATTGGGCTCGAAGCATTGGGATTTTTCTTCGGAAGCCTTGGACTGCATGGTATGGTAGTGGAGTTTTTCGTGACCGACAAGGCGCTGATAACAAAAATCTCATCGTTACTTCAGTCTAAGGAATGCGTCATTACATCGTACGAGATGAAAGATTTTCATGACGCTAGCCGTCACGAATACCTTGTAAGCATGACCGTCAAGGCCAAACGGATGAACGAACACGCTTTGTTACAAGCTCTTCAAGACGAGTTTCCGGAAGTCTCGGTCACTAAAATTGTGTAATCTTCTAAAAAGATAGGGAATCCCCTACATTGAAATAGGGAATTTCTGTATCCCGATAGAAAAGCAATTCTTATTTTTGTATCACGAAATAAAAGACGAAACAAGATTAAAATAATAGCGTATGAAAAGTAGATTTATAATAACAGCGTTAATAGCTTGCTTGCCGTGGCTTGCTATGGCACAGAGCAACGACGATCTCTATTTCGTTCCTAAAAAAGAGACGAAGGCAAAAAAAGAGAACGTCGCAGTGCAGCGCGAGAAAAGACAAAGTTCGGCTACTACGGTATATGCTGCTCCCGGTTCTACGGTAGTGGTAAAGGATGCGTCAGGCCGTACACGCAATATTGATGAATATAATCGCCGATACACATCGCGCGATAATACTTTCCGCACTCAGAACGATACACTCTACATCGAAGAAAAACCTTATGGCGAGCGTGGTGAATGGGTAAACGGTTTCGAAGGTACGCAGGATGATTATGAATATGCCATGCGTATCGTCCGCTTTCGCAGTCCGCGTTACGCTATCCCCGTAAGCAGTCCGCTTTATTGGGATGTGGTGTATGGCGCTTATCCTTCATGGGATTGGAATGTATACGATGACGGACTCTATGCTTATGTATTCCCAACCTATACTAACCCTATGTGGTGGGATTGGCGATGGAATTGGAGTATGGCAGGTCCTCGTTGGGGATGGAGTTGGGGATGGAGCTCTCCTTATTATTATAGTTATTATAGCTGGCATTCTCCTTATTGGTATGGCGGCTGGTACGACCCGTATTGGGGACCGGGATGGGGTGGTCCGCATCACCATCATCACGGATATTACGGATGGGCTGGCAATTACCGTGTAGGACATACCGATTATCGCCCGTCTCGCTATAACCGTGGTGGAAGCAGCTTGCGCTATTCTGCTTCTAATCAGAACAGATATAACAACGGATACTCTCGCAATCCGGGTAATTCGTCTACTCGCTGGAATAACAGCCGTGGCTCTATCGGACGTGTGGTAATTCCGGGCAACAACGGAAGTGCTATCCGCGTACAGCCGGGAAGTCAGTCGTCAGTTCGTCGTGGATATGTAAATGGCGGAGCATCGGGTAGCAATAGCCGTGGCTCGTCTTTCGGTAATAACCGCGAAAGCAATACCTATATTTGTCCAAGCAGTACTGTAGACCGTTCGGGTTCATCTTACAGTCGTCCTAGTAGTACTCGCCGTAGCTATGATAGCAACAGTCATGGCAGTTCATTCGGACGCAGTGGCGGCAGCAGCAACAGCGGCTCATTCAGTCGTGGCGGTAACAGCGGAAGCTTCAGCCGTGGTTCGGCAACAGGCGGAAGCAGTAGCCGTGGCTCTATGGGAGGCGGAAGCAGCTCACGCAGAAGATGATGAAAAAGTAATGGACACTATTCTTAAAGATTAAGTTATGAACAGATTATATTTCCTCTTGGCTGCCGGATTGATATCATCGGCAGCCGTAGCACAAAATCAATACGACGCATTGAAGTTGATGAATAACGACCTCAACGGTACAGCCCGCTTTGTTGGTATGGGCGGTGCCATGAGTGCCTTGGGAGCAGATATCTCTACTATCGGAACCAACCCTGCCGGAATCGGTTTGTTCCGTAAGAGCGATGTCTCTGTCAGCTTCGGGTTCAATAATAATAAGGTGTCGTCCGATCACGGTGGAATGAAAGTGAGCGATGACCACACCCGTTGGTCGTTCGATCAAGCCGGCTTCGTATGGGCAAGCAAGATAGGAAACCGCACCGACCTTCGCTACTTCAATGTAGGCTTCAACTACACCAAGCGTGCCAATTTCAACCGTCAGTTCTCTTCTAAGATGAATCTCAATGGTGAGTCGCTTACTAATCAGATGGCGATGATGGCCATGAATTCTGGAAAATTCGGAACAGTGAATGACGTAAATGCCTTGTTTGATGCCAAGAACCCATATACATCCGAAACATACTATGGAGTTCCGTATTTAGCAAGTATGGGATTACGCTGCGGATTCAATAAAGATGGCGTTAGTGCCGGATTGCTTGACTATGTGACAGAAGCCAACGACGACACAAAAATATCAAAAATATACGGCTGGAATGGCGAACAAGGCGAGTTCTACAGTCGTGAGGAAGGCGGTATCAATCAGTTCGATTTCAACGTGGCTTTCAATGTACAGGATAGATATTACTTCGGACTTACATTGGGCGTATACGATTTGAACTACAACCGCTATTCATCTTACGCTGAAACTATGAACCGAATTACTCAGGAAGGAGATGCAGAATATCACGATACCGGCGATTTGACACTGAACAACTGGTATCGTGCCGATGGTACAGGTATCGACTTGAAGTTTGGAGCCATAGTTCGTCCATTTGAGTACTCTCCGTTCCGCCTCGGTTTCTCGGTACATACACCTATATGGTATTCTATGACCGATAAGTATTCGGCAACCATCGCGTCTAACCTCAACATTCAGAATAGAAATGGTGGCTATACATCAGGTTCGTCGGTAGAAAATCTTTCCGACTATCTGCAGCCGCAGTACGTATTCGATTACGCCCTAACTACTCCGTGGCGCATCAATGTAAGTGCCGGAACCGTACTGGGCGGCATGGTAGCCTTAGATGCTGAGTACGAATTCGAGAAATACTCATCTGCTCGTCTGCGTGAAAGAACAGAATACGATTACGATTATGTATACGGGGGCAATGACTTAAGCGGTACCGATGCTATTAAGGAAACCTTCAAGCCTGTGCATAAGTTCCGTGTAGGTATGGAAACCAATGTAGACGGCTTCTGCATTCGTGCAGGATATAACTTCCAGTCGGCTCCTATAGAAACGGGCTCTTTCAAGAACATTGCTGCCACCGACGAAACACGTACTAATCCTGAATACATCAACCCGAAAAACCGCCAGTCGTTTTCTTTCGGTTTAGGTTATCACGGCAAGACACTTTATGCCGACTTAGCCTATAAGTACGATATGTACAAATCTGATTTCTACGCATTCGACAGCAAGACATTTGTTCCTGCCAAGTTGGACAATGAGCGTCATCAGCTATTGTTCACCGTAGGAGCACATTTTTAAGAGAAAGATAATTTAAATTTATTGTAAGAGCGCATACGCGTTTTTCGGTAACCCGAGAGAGCGGATGTGCTCTTTTTTTATTTGCCGAAAATGCATTAATTTTGTACCCCTCAAAGAAAAGATTATGGCAAAACAAGAATATATTCAGAAAAACAAAGAATGGCTTGCGGCAAAAGCAGCCGAAGAAGGAGTACAGTCACTGCCTAAAGGCATCTATTACAAAGTAATAACTTCGGGCGACCCCGCAGGAAAACAACCTACGGCACGCAGCATAGTTACAGTACACTACACCGGATGGACCATCAACGGAAAGAAATTCGACAGTAGCCGTGGCGGTTGCGCAATGGCGGTACGCCTTAACGAACTGATAACCGGATGGGTTATCGCCCTTCAGCGTATGCGTGTAGGCGATAAGTGGGAAGTCTACATCCCCTCTGAAATGGCATACGGTAAATTCTCTCAACCCGGCATCCCCGGAGGCTCTACGCTTATATTCGAAATAGAACTGTTGGGCGTAGCATAATTTATAAATAAGAGGAAATAGCAGCCATACCATGAAGATATTGAAACAAAAGTATCGTCCGATAGCACGCATACAGCAAATTCCGCAGTTGTTTTATCTGATAAAGTGGACCGTACTCTCGGCATTGGCCGGAGGGTGCATTGGCTCCGCCTCTGCATTACTGTTGGTATCGTTGCAATGGGCTACAGAGTATCGCAAGTCACACCTCTCAGGGCATACGGGCATCTATACCGCACAAGTTGTTGGCAGTCCTAAGAACATACTCTCCTGGCGAGAGAAAGGCAGCAAGTTGCACTCTTGACATAAAGCAAAAATACCGAATAGAAATACTAAAAGCTCAAATTTTTCGATATTTATTCTCCGGATAGCCTTAACTTTGCACAGAAATATATATAAATCACAGGTTTATGGCACAAGCTAAGGAAATGACGTCGGGAGCCTCTTTTCCGCTCATCCTGAATTTTACACTACCACTTTTATTAGGAAATCTCTTACAGCAGACTTACTCGCTCATGGATGCCGCCATAGTGGGTAAGTATCTTGGTATAAACGCCTTGGCATCAGTAGGAGCCAGCACTTCGGTTGTCTTCCTTATCTTAGGATTCTGCACCGGTTGCTGCAGCGGCTTCTCTATTCCCGTAGCCCAGAAATTCGGAGCGCGAGATTATGTCACCATGCGCCGCTTCATATCCGTCAGCCTCAAGATATCCGGAGTCATGTCGGTTGTCTTAGCCATAATCACCAGTTTGCTATGCGCTTACATCTTGCGAACAATGCAAACTCCGGAAAATATCTTCGACGGAGCTTACATCTATCTTCTTATAACGTTTATAGGCATACCTTCTATCTTCTTTTACAACCTATTGTCCGGTATCATTCGTGCCTTGGGCGACAGCAAGACACCATTTTGGTTCCTGCTACTTTCGTCGGTGCTGAATATCATACTCGACCTCTTCTGCATAATTGTGTTAGGGTGGGGAGTAGCCGGAGCCGCCATCGCCACGGTATTTTCGCAAGGCGTTTCGTCGGTGCTGTGCTATATCTATATGAATCGTAAATATGAAATCCTTAAAACTACGCCGTCAGAGCGACGCTTCCGTTCTGATATAGCCCGCCAACTGCTTGGCATCGGCGTGCCTATGGGACTCCAGTTTTCTATCACTGCCATAGGTAGCATCATGCTGCAAAGCGCTAATAATGCATTAGGTACTGCGTGTGTAGCGGCATTTACAGCAGCCATGCGCATAAAAATGTTCTTTATGTGTGCTCTCGATAGTTTAGGTATAGCCATGGCTACATATAGCGGACAGAACTACGGAGCCGGAAAGCCAATTCGCATTTGGCAAGGAATCAAGTCGTCGTACGTTATGATGCTTGTTTACGTAGCAGCGATAAACATAATAATATGGTGCTTTGCCGAGAAATTCGCCCTGCTGTTTATCGACCCATCCGAGACGGAAGTCATAAAAGATACGGCGTTGTTTTTACATATCAACTTGTCGTTCTTTCCATTGCTCGGTTCGCTCATTATTTTACGCTACACCATTCAGGGGGCAGGCTACACCAAACTGGCTATGTTCTCTGGCGTATCCGAAATGGTAGCCCGTATTATGGTCAGTCTTGTAGTAGTGCCGTTGTTCGGCTATTTAGGTGTATGTTACGGTGACCCCACGGCATGGTTATTCGCCAATCTGTTCCTGACTCCGGCATTTATATACGTGTACCGCCGGTTAAAGCAGATAGCCCGTCCCGAGGCAGCTTAACAATAATTGTCTTATAAAGCTTTCGTTTCTCGCTGAAAATGCGTACCTTGCCATAGTAATCATAAAACCGTTAGCTTATGACAAAACTTAATGAAGTTTACCGTTGCGGCGTATGCGGCAACATAGTAGAAGTAGTAAATGCAGGCGGCGGTGAATTGCACTGCTGCGGAAAGCCCATGCAGCTGATGAAAGAGAATTCTGTTGATGCCGCAAGGGAAAAGCATGTCCCCGTGATTGAAAAAATTGCCGGAGGATACAAAGTTACTGTAGGCAGCGTAGAGCATCCAATGCTCGATAATCACTACATTCAGTGGATAGAACTATTTGATGGCGAGAAAGTGATGCGTCATCATTTGAAGCCTGGAGAAAAGCCCGAAGCTACATTCGTCACTCAGGCCGAAAATGTAAAAGCTCGCGAGTATTGTAATCTTCACGGCCTATGGATTGCCGAAGAATAAAAGTTATCAAGTTTTAAGCGAAAAGAAGGAGTTGCCTATTTGTGGGCGACTCCTTCTTTTCGTTTATAAAAACTGTTCCAACTATAGCAAAAATTGAGCTATGCGCAAATAATACAACTATATGCACCATAAATGCAACTTTGTTTATGTTAATTACATCATCTTTGCAGTGTAAGAAAACAAAACACAAAAGCTACAATAATTATATATATTAAATCCTATTAATCGAAAATAGAAAAAGGTTGGTTGTTTTTATTGGGTAACATTAAAATGAAAAAAGGAGTAAGAAAGGCGACTTTCCTACTCCTTTTAATTTATACGTCTGTGATATTGTCTTTCGTCTTAACTTATTAGAAGTTGAAGAACTTCTTAGCGTTGTTGTAGCAAATATCCTCTACCATCTGCTGAACGCGAGCCATTTCTTCTGCAGGAATTTCACCATTCTCTACATCGTTGCCCAGCAAGTTACACAATGTACGGCGGAAGTATTCATGACGCGGATAAGACAAGAACGAACGAGAGTCGGTAAGCATACCAACGAAGCGGCTCAACAAGCCAAGCAATGACAAAGCGTTCATCTGTTTCTCCATACCATCCTTCTGATCGAGGAACCACCATCCAGAGCCGAACTGAATCTTGCCCGGAACAGAACCATCCTGGAAGTTGCCAAGCATAGTAGCGATAACCTCGTTGGCGCACGGATTCAAGTTATAAAGTATAGTCTTAGTAAGCTTGCCGTTAGAGTTCAAGCGATCGAGGAACTTAGACATAGCTTTAGCGGTAGTAAACTCACCGATTGAGTCGAAACCAGTGTCAGGGCCAAGGAGCTTAAACATCTTAGAGTTGTTGTTACGGATAGCACCATAGTGGAACTGCTGAGTCCATCCGGTTTCATAATCCATTTCGCCGAATACTACGAGCATAGCCGACTTGAACTTCAAGATTTCTTCGTGAGTCAATTCTGTACCGCCATACACCTTATTAAATATAGCGTTGATTTCAGCGTCGGTATAATCTTCAGCGTAGAACTCTTCGATACCGTGGTCAGACAACTTACATCCCTGTTCTGCGAAGAACTCATGACGTTTGCGCAAAGCAGCTACCATATCGTCGAAAGAAGAAATAGTAACACCGCTCACCTCAGCCAATTTTTCCATGTAAGCACGGAATTCAGCCGGAACTTCTACAGCCATAGCCTTGTCAGGACGCCAAGTAGGAAGCATCTTGATTTCGAAACCGCTTTCGCGAGTAGCGATGTGATATTCCAAAGAATCTACAGGATCGTCAGTAGTACAAACAGTCTCTACGTGATAACGACGCATCAAGTTGCGAGCTGAATATTCGGGAGTCGCCAATTTAGCGTTACATTCCTCGAAGATTTCGCGAGCGGTAGTAGGATTCAAGATCTTGTCGATACCGAAAGCAGTCTTAAGTTCCAAGTGAGTCCAGTGATACAGCGGGTTGCGGAAAGTATAAGGAACTGTCTCAGCCCATTTTTCGAATTTTTCCCAATCAGAAGTATCCTTGCCAGTGCAGAAACGTTCGTCTACACCGTTGCTACGCATAGCACGCCATTTATAATGGTCGCCACCCAACCATATTTCAGTGATAGAGTTAAAGCGATAGTCATCAGCAACCATTTTAGGAATCAAGTGACAGTGATAGTCGATGATAGGCATCTTAGCTGCATGATTGTGGTACAATTCCTGTGCTGTTTCGGTCTTCAACAGGAAGTTTTCATCCATAAATTTTTTCATAATCTCAGTTTTTGTTATATAGTTAATTTGTTAGTAATTTTCGCTTAATAATCTATCAAGCTATAGATAATGCGTGAAAAATAACTCTCATTTTATGTTGTTCAACATATATAGCGATTTATTTATCGTTATCGAACACGAAAGTAGAAATTTTATTTGGAATAACAAAATAATTCGTATATTTGCAGCGTCGAATTAATAAAAAAACACTTGACCAACGAAAAACATACCTTTGGAATATAAATATATTTTATCAGAAGTATAATTTTTGTTAGCGCAAACGATAACTTTTATAAGTAGACAGTAAATTTACAGAATACAATTAAATAAGAAACTTAAAATATTAAAAAAGAATGAAACCGTTAAACAAAGAAACAGCCAATAAGACTGTACGTCCAGAGAGAATTATTCAGTTTGGTGAAGGAAATTTCTTGCGCGCATTCGTAGATTGGATTATCTACAACATGAACGAGAAAACAGATTTTAACAGCAGCGTAGTAGTAGTTCAGCCTATCGACAAAGGTATGGTAGACATGCTGAATTCACAGGACTGCTTGTACCATGTAAACTTGCAAGGTCTTGAAAACGGCAAGGCAGTAAACAGCCTTACTATGATTGACGTTATCAGTCGTGCCTTGAACCCATATACTCAGAACGACGAATTCATGAAGTTGGCAGAACAGCCCGAAATGAGATTCGTTATCTCTAACACTACAGAAGCCGGAATCGCTTTCGATCCTTCTTGCAAGCTCGATGACGCTCCCGCATCTTCTTATCCAGGTAAGTTGACTCAGTTGCTTTACCACCGTTTCAAAACATTCAACGGCGATATGAGCAAAGGTCTTATCATCTTCCCATGCGAGTTGATTTTCTTGAACGGTCATAAATTGAAAGAAACCATCTATCAGTATATCGAATTGTGGAACCTTGGCGACGAATTCAAGACTTGGTTCGAAAAAGCTTGTGGAGTATACGCTACATTGGTAGACCGTATCGTTCCGGGATTCCCACGCAAAGACATCGCCGCTATCAAGGAAAAATTGCAGTACGATGACAACTTGGTAGTTCAGGCAGAAATCTTCCACTTGTGGGTAATCGAAGCTCCGCAGGAAGTAGCTAAAGAATTCCCAGCAGATAAGGCAGGATTACACGTATTGTTCGTACCGAGCGAAGAACCATACCACGAAAGAAAGGTTACATTGCTTAACGGTCCTCACACAGTATTGTCGCCAGTAGCGTACCTTTCTGGCATCAATATCGTGCGCGACGCTTGTCAGCACCCTATAGTAGGCAAATTCATCCATAAAGTAATGTTCGACGAACTGATGGAAACATTGAACTTGCCGAAACCGGAACTCGAAAAATTCGCACACGATGTACTCGAACGCTTCAACAACCCGTTCGTTGACCATCAGGTAACATCTATCATGCTTAACTCATTCCCTAAATTCCAGACTCGCGACCTTCCTGGCTTGAAAGTATACTTGGAACGTAAGGGCGAATTGCCAAAGGGTCTTGTATTAGGATTGGCAGCCATCATCACTTATTACAAGGGTGGTAAGCGTGCTGATGGTGCTGAAATCGTTCCTAACGACGCACAAGACATCATGGACTTGCTGAAGAACCTGTGGGCTACCGGCGATACTCAGAAAGTTGCCGAAGGCGTATTGGCAGCAGAATCTATCTGGGGTGAAAACTTGAACTTGATTCCGGGCCTTACAGCAGCTGTAAAAGCTAACTTGGACAGCATCCAGGAAAAAGGAATGTTGGCAACAGTAGAATCTATCCTCTGATTTAATTGTTAGAAGTTCCATAATACCCTAAGGAGACAAACTCTCATTTCTTGAGTTTGTCTCCTTTTTCGATTTAAACATTTTAGTTAACTTTGCACTCGTCTTTTTAACTGAAATGTAAATGAAGCCACAATTATTGATAGGTTCACCCATGTCCGGTAGCGGAAAATCCATCTTCACCATGGGGATTCTTCGCCTTTTGAAACGGAGGAATCTGAATGTACAGCCCTTTGTATGCGGGCCAGACCAGGCAGTTCCATTGTATCACGCCATAGCGTGCGGACACGATTCGGTCAACTTAGATACCTTCTTGGCTTCTAAAACCCATCTGCAGTACGTTTATAATACCTATTCCGAGAACGCTGAAATCTGTGTGGCCGAAGGCAACATGGGCTTGTTCGATGGCTACAACCGTATGCGAGGCAGTAGCGCCGAAATAGCCATGATGCTGAAGATGCCCGTGCTGATGATAGTCAACGCACGCGCCACCGGATACTCTGCCGCCCCCTTGCTGTACGGATTCAAGCATTTCAAGCATTCGCTCAATATTGTAGGCGTAATATTCAATCAAGTAACCTCATCGGCACAGTACGCCTCACTTAAAGAAGCCTGTTTCGATGCCGGAATAGCCTGTCTTGGCTACATCCCCTTTATAGAAGGACTGAAGTACAACCGCCGCATGGCCCTCACCGTAGAAAACCGTCGCACGATAGGCGAGATGTCCGACCTCGTGGCAGACTTGATAGAGAAGCACGTAGATGTAGACCGACTGCTGAATCAAACCGTCCGCATATTCCCCTGCGAGTACACACTGCCATACACATCAGATATAGAAAACCTTTCATCCTTGCCCGCCATGCCGAAGAAAGGCAAGTTGCGCATAGCCATAGCTCGCGACCCCGCTTTCTGTATGGTTTATAAGGAAAACATCGATCGCCTGTCCACTCTTGGCACTATTAAATATTTCAGTCCCGTATTTGGCAGCGAACTTTCAGAAGCCGACATAATATACCTTCCCGGCGGTTTTCCCGACCTCTTCGCCCGCCAGCTGCATC
>FR881222.1:16893-31160 GCA_000434735.1 Bacteroides sp. CAG:530 | reverse complement strand
TTTTAGGGACATTTACTGAATATCCCTAAAAAATTGTGACGGTATATAAATAGGACTGCTTAATATTGGCAGCCCTATTTTATATTTTGCTTTATCGTTTATTATAGAAATCATTCATAATATACCATGCTTTCTTTCTGAAACCTTGGTCTGAAACCAATCCTTTTCGGTTCCATCCGTTTTGATTAAGCGGTTGAAAGCGATACGGTGAGCGGAAATCAAACAATACCCACGGGGATATGCCTGCCAGATTGGTGATATGCGAGAACATTTCCAGATTGTCTTTATACAATTGTGCCTGATAGTCTTCGCTCCAATCGTTTGGATATTCTCCCGTTTGGCCATATAAGGCTTCTCCGCCAAATTCGGATATAACCAATGGCTTTTGTTGGCATACGTCCCAGTGTACATTGGCAGGCTTTGTTGGCCATTTGTGATACCATCCCATATACTTGTTTATTGAAACTACGTCTATAAACTCTGTAACCGGATCATCTAGATAAAACGTGAGAGTAGGTTCATCCCATGTTATTTTGTCGAAAGCGGCAGTAGTAAGACGGCTGGCATCAAGTTTTAAACAGTTTTTTGCAAGATGTTTCAGAAAGCTGTTGCGAGCGGCAGATGGAGCTGTTTCGTTTGCTAATCCCCAAAAGGAGACGGCGCATCGATTGCGGTCGCGCATTATCATTTCGTTTTGCATGTATATGGCCTTTTGCAGCGTTTGTTCGCTGCCAAAGTCTATGTTCTGCCAAAGTGGAATTTCTTCCCATAGCATTATTCCCATGCGTTCTGCCATTCGGACTATATATTCATTTTGTGGATAATGGGCTAATCTGACAAGGTTGGCTCCTAAAGCTTTGGCTTCAGACAGTAACGCTACGGCATCTTGCTCAGAGTAGGCTCGTCCTTTTCGTTGGGCTATTTCTTCATGGAAACTTATCCCTTTGATGAAAATGGGGTTGTCATTCAAGTAGATTTGTTTGCCATGTGTGTATATGTTTCTGAATCCGATAAGCTCTTTTATCGTGTCGCATACGGTCGATAATTGTACCTCATATAGGTAGGGTGCGGTTGGTGACCATCGGTTGACGTGTTTTGCATTGATGGAAATCTTTGCCGCCCCAACTGTATCGGTGATAATGGTTTGGCTTATCTTTAGCTTTGGAATAGTCAAATGTATTCTTTCATTTGCTTTATGCTCAGAAAGTTTTATATCGGCATGAATGAGACATGGATTTTTCTTATCTAAACGAATGAAATAGTTTTCGATAAATGTCTTTGGTGTAGTTATAAGCATAACGTCTCTTGTTATTCCTCCATAGTTCCACCAGTCATACATAAGAGCGGGAATACCGTCTTTCCTTCTGCTGTTATCTACTTCTACTACCAAGAAATTGTTTCCTTGTTTTATCTTATCAGTTATTTCTAACTGAAAAGGGGTAAATCCGCCTTCGTGAGTCCCGATTTGTTTGCCATTTAGATATATGGAACACAGATAGTTTACAGCTCCAAAATATATAAATAAGCGTCGCTCTGGATTTTTGATTACGTTAAATCGCTTAGCATACCAAATAGTACCTTCATAGTAGTTTAATTCTGGCATTTGTGAATTCCAATCTCCTGGCACATTTAGACGTAATCCTCCATTCCATGAATACTCTTTAAAATCGAATTGGCTTTTCAGAGGTTTGTCTTTGTAGATAGAATTCTTGTGGCCGTGTCGATAAGGGTCTATTATGGCTGCCCATTTGCCATTCAATAACTGCCGGTTGCGTCCGTAGACATTGGTCATAAGCTGTTGAGCGTTTGTAGACATGAATTGAACGCAACAGATCAGTCCGAATAAGATAGTACGTATAGTTATCCTCATTGTATATTGGTCTGTTTATTTTTAAGATTCTTATATCTTATTAATGCTTCTACATAGTAATAATCTGCATAAGTAAGAGGGACATCAACCTCACTGTTTCGTGGATAATTACCTACAGAGTGTTTTAGGATAAATCCACCGTTTGTGCCAGGTTGAGCCAAATACACATCAGAAGTAAGGACTTTTATTTGTTGGCAAGCTGTGGCGAGGTATTCGTTGGATAAGTTTTTATCATTGACATATTGGCTTAATTCAATTAAGCTCGATGCCATAATTGCTGCTGCCGATGCATCACGTGGTGCATTGGGGATATCAGCAGCATCAAAGTCCCAATATGGAATCTTGTCTGCCGGAAGATTGGGGTGGTTCAATATGAAGTGTGCTATATGTGTGGCTTGCTCAAGATAAACCGGATTTTTCGTTTCGCGATACATCATAGTATATCCGTAAAGGCCCCATGCCTGACCTCTGGCCCAAGCCGATGTGTCTGAATATCCCTGATGCGTCTGTCGCTTGATAGCTTGTCCGCTTATGGTATCATAATCTACTACATGACACGAACTGTAGTCTTGGCGAAAGTGATTCTTCATGGTATTTAGTGCGTGGCTGTTCGCTATTGTATCCAAAAATGCATTGTTAGAAAGCTTGTATACTTCTTCCAACAATTCAAGATTCATCATGTTGTCTATTATGACGGGATATTTCCATTTTGGTTTATTATCCCACGAGCGGATGACACCTGCTTTTTTATTGAAACGGCTTGCCAGAGAATTTGCACTTTGCAACAATACTGCTTCGTAATGTTTGTTGCCTGTTAGTCGGTATCCGTTCCCGAAACTACAGTACATCATAAAGCCTAAGTCGTGCGTAGATTTTGTATATTGTTCCTTCTCCACACGTAGGGTATAATTTTCCGCATATTGTTTTAAAGTATCGTTAGGTTGGTTTTCATAGAGCATCCATAGGGTGCCTGCAAAAAAACCACTGCACCACCAGCGTGAATCGGATGTGACTAAAGTATCGTTTTCAAAACTTCTCGGAAGCTTATCCGGTTGGTTCATTAGACTTTGAGCTAGAAACTTGGCTTGTTCTGTAGCTCGTGTTAATCCTTTTTCTATGATAGAGTCTATTTCGCTTGTCTTGTTATTGTGGCATGATGACAGACCCAATGTTGCAATGGCACCTATCAAAAACATTATTGTTCTTTTCATTTTAGTTTTCATTTTATCGTACATACTTTTTCCAGTCTTTTAATTGTTTGGTTAAATTCTCGTAATTACTATTTTTGTTGGTTATAAGCGTTACCTGTAGCATATTTGATGAATTTGGTTTTAGATATACTTCAAATCCGACAAAGGTAACTCCAGGATTTGGCGCATCATATTCGGTTGTTGGAGATGCATTCCATGTCTTAGCGACAATCTGTTCGTTCGATTCAGCTTTCAGAATGAGTGTTTCTCCTTCTTGCGCCAATTGTATGGTATGGTTGTCTATGATTGTTGGCTTGGCTTTTGTTGCCATATTCCACCGTACGGTTACTCCATGTTGCGCCGTTTCTATCTCATCTCTGACAATAGCATAATCCATACCCGAAAGTGCTGTTCCGCGCATTACTTTTTTTACTTGTGTTTTATACACAGGCGTAAGATTGATAATGGCATATTTAAAGTTTTTTTCGTTTGCGTATTCAGTAATAGTGGCATTCCCATTAACGTTTTGCAACTCATTGTTGAAAGTAAGCGTGTTGTGTGCAAAATTATTGTATCTCAAAACTTTCCACCTGTCTGATTGTTGGCTTCTGTTCCATAAGTCTATGCCTTTTGATTCTAAAGAATTATAGTCCTGAGGTCCTAAATCAATAGCCCATCTTATGTTGTTGTTTACGAAAACAAATGAACCTGCATCTAAATGAGCGTGTCCAGCTTGTGCTGTGCCGCCTTTAATGGCAAGTGACATTCCTTGTTTATAGTTCCATGAAGTGCGCATTAAAGCTACAGGAACTGTGGCTTTTGAAGCGACCCACATGGTTTCGGAAGGGGGTGATACTTTTTCTGTGGAAAGATCGGCTCCCCATATCAATGCCAACACTGCGTATCTGTATGACTGTATTTTCTGTGGAGATGAATGGCTAAACAAGTAATTTTCACTCCATAGCAAATCTGTCTGTTTAGAATGGTTTGCCATCCAAAAGACACAAGGGTTTACACGTCCTGATGAAGCACAGTCTCCATAGTTGAAAGAATAGCCATCGGACAGTA
Organism: Bacteroides sp. CAG:530; assembly: GCA_000434735.1. Taxonomy (GTDB): domain Bacteria; phylum Bacteroidota; class Bacteroidia; order Bacteroidales; family Bacteroidaceae; genus Phocaeicola. The sequence goes on along the minus strand of FR881222.1, from coordinate 27,032 downwards.
TCATGTGCTGTATGAATTTGGCCGAGGAAAGAAACCCTTCTTGTTGGGTAAGACCATAATCACTATGTATGAAGCTTTTCAGGGCATCTATCAGCATAAGGTTGTAAGTTGTTCCATATCCCCAATATGAATATCCTTCGGGATATGCTCCTTCGGGGGCATAAACCTTCATTGGAAGTCTTATTGAATTTATGGCACGGTTTATCAATTCTGCTGCTTGATTAGGAATTTGGTCATAGATGGCCAGTGCGCCTAAAGTAATGCCTCCGTTGCATACCTGATTCCAGTTATTGTCTCTTGAAAGCCAGTTGTTATAATCACTGTTTAGCGATGGATTAATTCCTTTGGAAATAATTGCTTGCTCCAGTTTCTTTCTGGTAGACTCGCTAAGTGTGCTGTATAACCAGTCATATCCGATGGCTGCTGCCGTTGTCATTTCTGCAACATCCAGAAAATGGCTTGGATTCCAATCTGTGAAGTCCGCAAGTGAATTAAGTTCTTCTTGGGCCCTTGTGGCATAAGACATTTCGCCTGTCATTCGATAGGCATACCCCAAAAGCAATATACGGCGTAGACATTCTCGTGATACATCTAAAAGTCTTTTACCTGTAAGAGTTCTTTTGCAAATTGGCTTATCAAGACATGTCTTAGCTTCTTCTATCATCAGCAGATGATATTGTCTCCATTTTTCGTCTGCTTCTATGGCTTGTCGAATGCTTGCTTCCCGATCGGATGTCATGATTAGATAAGGATGAACTCGTTCTTGAATCATTTTATGCGATGGGGGCTCTTGCGCTGAAGAGCAGGCATGATATGCCAATGTCAATAGGATGAATAAGATTTTTCTCATCATTGCATATTCATTATAGTTGACTTGTTATTTTTTATTCTATTACTCCTAATGGACCGTTGGTTGTTGATGCTGTAGCTGACTTGCTACTTTGTGGATAGCGGAAGGTAAATGTCTTTCCGATTTCAATGCCTTCAATCCCGTCTTCATCTGCGTAGAATGGCAGGTCAGCCCAGTTTAGCATGTTTTTTCCTACATTTTCGAAGTACTTGTCCAGATATTCCATAGGTAGAGTTGGGGCATAGTCAAAAGTAAGAGGTTCGGAAAAGTTATTTGCAAATATAAGTTTTCCTTCTTCTATCAATGTATTGGCACCTTCGGAGAGTGCCATTCTTTTTAAGTTCTTGGGGTATTTAATATACAATGCCTCTATTTCGTTTGAGAAGAACCGGTTGTTATTGCATATTCTCATGTCAACCTTTTGTGCGATTTCCGGATCTTTAGGGATTGATACAGACCAGAAGACATCAGTTGTTTCACTTGATTTCCATCCTACGTTTGCAAATATATTGTCTTCTATTTGGACTTTTGTGGCATAGTTTATTTCAATGCTATGACCTACGTTATAGAATGTACAGTGTTTGATGCCTAAATAGTTGGTTACAACTTTGTCAAATCGCACGATGTGTCCGGTAGTATTGTAAACGTAACAGTTATTTATCAAGATGCTATCTTGTTCGTTTCCTCTGGTGTCTACTAATCTACCATTGGCTGGATCGCTGGTAAGTGCCAGATTTCTAATGGTTGAATTGTTGAAGATGATTTTGTTGTTGTTGTTATCTGTACGGACACAGAAATTTTTACAATAGTCAATGAAGCAATTTTCGAATTTTAGCTTAATGCCTTTTCCGTCTATACGGAATAGACGTTGCATCAGGTTTCCTGTAGCTGCGTCTTTACCTAAAAAATAGATATTTTCGAACGTAGCGCTACCGCTGAAACGTATCATGTCTGCATTCAGTGCTCCTTGGGCGTCGCATATAGGTTGTATGGTAGGCAATTTGCCAGAACCATTTTCTGCTTTAATGGTCACATTATGCTTAAAAACATTTTTCCCTTCTAGATAGTACACTCCGTCACGGCGTAGTATATAAGTAGCATCGCCATTTTCGTTGATGGCGTTGGTTAAGGCGTTAACCGATGTGATTCCATCGTCTGGTTCTACGATAACTACGCTTTGTGGGTTACTTGGAAGAATGTTTACGTCATTGATGTCTAAAATATTTTCATGTTCGCAGCTTATGCAGAAAGTGGATAATAATCCGATTCCGATTGTGAATATCTTTAGTTTCATAATATTTCCTATTTATGTATATAACAAATTATTTGAAGATGTCGTATTTGAATCCGACATATGCGGCTGAACCATAATATTCTACTCTAACCGGGTAGTTCGTGATGTCACGGCGGCGGCGGTCTGATGATTTTGTGAAATTAGACAAAGTGGCATAGAGTGAGAAACGGTTAGTCAGTTTATATTTCAATTGCATGTCCCATTTCGTGAATGGACGTGTTGATTCCACATCTGCGGCATCCTGACGGTGCTGTTCTGAGACGAGAACTCCGTCTTGGTAATTGCATGAGATACGTCCAGAGAATTTTTTGTAGTCATATCCTAACGAAACATTGAATAGCAAAGACGGTTGGTTTAGCAGACGGTCTTCATATACTATTTCCGAATTGACGGGCATGAATGGTTTTTCTGTGCCTCCAGGTGTGAAATTCTGGTTTTTCACCCTTGATTTTAGGGTTTCGAAATAACTCATGTTTGAGTCCATTAAGGTGAGGTTTGCACTGAACACTACACCTTTTAATATGTTATGAAGTTTGTGGAACTGCAATTGTAAATCAAATTCCAAACCTTTAAGAGTTGCGTCAAACGGGCTGTTAAGAGGATAGGTGATACTTCCGCCTGCCATGCTGACTGGAATGTCGAACTTAGTTGGATCAGTAGTCGTGCCTTCCAAAATATAAGCAGTACGAGTATAGGTGAAGTTCTTTATTTTCTTATAGAATCCACTTACCGTAAATATCCCATAGTCTGGTTGGTAGAAGGTAAGTATGACATCATAGTTTTTCGATAATGCCGGCTTTAAGTTTGTACGACTCCATACTACTTCATTTACGTTGGGCTTTATGATAGTGCGTGGCGCAAGTAAGTCATAGTCTGGACGTGATAAAGTTTCGGTATAGGCTAAGCGGATATCTATCCAATTTACAGGTTTTATGCGCAAGTGTATTTGTGGAAGCCAGTAACCATAATGGTTTTTGTCGGATGTACGTTCATATTCAAATTCATGCTCTTTGTCTTCATTGTCTGGAACATTTGAGCCGCTATATGCGTTGTATTTCAAATCAGAGAAGTCATAGCGTACGCCTGGGATGAATGTGATATACTTACCAAAGTTTATTTCACTCATAATGTATCCTGCCCATAGATTTTCTTTGCCGTTGTAATCTTTCAGTATTTTAGATGTGAGTATCTTTCCGTATGCGTCTTGATTCACATCGTAGAAATTACGCATTGCATTATGGTTTAACGCAAAGTCAATATTCAGGTCTTTGTATTTGTTGTTCAGAAAGTCGTTCGATTTGAAACTTGTGTCTAAAAAATCATTTATTCCTATATAAGTGCTTTTGAATTCAGAGTGGGTTAGATTAGGCATATTTTCAAATACCGGTTCATATCCTTCTGCTAAGTCCATGCGTCTGTATCTGCGGTTGGTTTCAAGCCTTCTTTCTTTCTGGCGGAACTTTCCTCCAAACTTGATGTATCCGTTTACTTTATTACTGAAGTTGAATGGCTTCTTGAAGTCTAACCATGCACTGTATTCAGTTTCTTTTGCTAGTTCGTCATTGAATGTGGCTTCATACAGATAGTATTGGCCTAAGTCGTCTTCTTTTACAAACTTTGCGTTCGCTATTAAGTACGGTGGCTGATATGCTAAGTCATCAATGTTGGCTGTAAACGGTGCGTTCAGACGGAATTGTAACTGGTGGTTATACGGCGTTTTCGTATCGGTATTGCTACGTCCTACTCCTGCGCTTAGTGTTGCACCTAAAATATTGAAATCACCTTGTAATATATTTGTAAGATTTATGTTGTGCGATTTACGGTCAGTCTGTTGGAAACGTAAACGTGTACCTTCTAAGTCATATCGTTTTTGGCGTATATCTCTATCTCGGTTCATGCGGCTGAATAAGTTTGACATCTTGATTTTTGATCCATTTCCTAAAGTGAAGTCAAGATTTAGGTTTATGTTAAATCGCTGTCTTTTTTCTAAATTCGATTCAAGACCTACTCCAGTTGTCCATGGCTTGGTATAGTCTAACCCGGGGGTAGGTGTATTTCCGTTTACTTTGTAAGAGGCGTTAAAAGTATCGTTGCTTCTGTCTGTTTGGTCGGCACTGGCTGTACAGTCTTAATGGAATCAATAAATTTCAATTCCAATTCACTGTCTTCAGCCACGCCAGTCTGTGATATGGTTCCTACAGAACTCGGCAAAGTTTCCCATGATTTTGTATGTTCTATGAGTTTTTCAAACAAAGCTTCAGCCTGTTCTCTGCTGAACAACTCTCTATTGTATTGGTTTCCGTATGTAAGAATACAATGATAGCAACCGTCTTTACCTTCATATTGGCATTGACAATCGTGAATTTTATCGTATGCATACTGCAACAATTTGGAAAATTCTTCTGTATTATAAAGCGTTGAAAGGTAACCTGTACCACCGGGTATTGTGTCATACATTACCAGATAGTAATCCTTTTTCATGGTAGCCAAATTCATTTCTGAATATGAATCTATCCTGATATGTTCAGGCGACGATTTATAATAAGCTTTCAACCCTAATTGAATACCTGACTTAAACATCTCTATAGCCGATGATGCATCCATTATCTGGATAGGTAGCAAAATCTTGATAGCTTCAGTTTGCATGTGACGGTAAAGATAAAGAGTTTCAAAAACCTCGCTTTTTGTATCATCGGCAAAAGAAATGTCTTTATGCGTACAGAATCTGTAATGTTGTTCTTCTGTTGCCGTTCCACTCAGTACCGGTGTAGATTTACCACAGTACCGGCAAGTTATAAAACCATTCTGAGAGACATTGGCATCATTATTGACTTCAACTTTACTTCCCGATTGCATCTTCATTCCATAGTTTACCTCAAAGAGTTCCATATTATTGCAGAACTCAATACCAAATCCAACTCCTCTAATAGCATAGGAGGTGGTAGCTCCCAAATGATGGAACATATAATGACGTTTTATAATGTAGTTTTCACTTTCTCTTTCTTCCTTCGAATCGTCCAATGCTGCATCATTGCTATACATTACACTTCGTGCGCTGGTAAATTTCAATATATTATGCTTGTTTATACCCCACGAAGGATCACCGCACTTAGGACAGGCGGCCTGATTAAATCCGTCTTCTCCTTTCAGTGAAATACAGTCACATTTGGAACAGAATTTCATTTCTGTCAGAGAATCCTTCCAATCAAATGTATTGAGCCCGCTGACATTCAGTTTAAATCTTTGAGTATAAAAATGATTACCTGGTGCCAGTTCTTTAATACCTTGAGATGCAGACCGTGTCAGTTCAAAAGCCTTTGGCTCAGCTATATTTCCTTCTTTATCACATTTCTCTCTTGAAGCATATACGTTTGCCTGTAACTTGACTCCAGTTTCAGGAAAAGCATAATTGGGCAGAAGACCGATATTTGTCATGAACTCAATGACACTATCGCTCATTATCTGGCCATATTGTTTTTTTGATGCCTTGATTAATTCCTTAATCTGATTTGATGCAGGATCATTTGCTGCTATATGTTTTTTCTGTTCATTGTACTGTTCGAGTTCTTTTCCAAGGAAGTGAAGCTTGTTTGACAGCATAGTGAAATCAGAAATGATACGATTATAGAAAGTACCATCATCCAATGTCTCAAACAATTTCTTAAGTGCATCCTGAGTTTTATCTTCATATTGGATACTGAATTCAGAACGCAATGTGGTTTTATGGTTTTTAATAAATTCTATGATTCTGTTTATGGCAAATGCAGGATCATTGAAAATATTGTCATTCAGTAAATGAAGTTCACGAATACTTTGTGGCAAAATATTGTTTACATCAGCTGACGTCCACGTATCAATGCAGTATGCCAGGAAATGTCTTCTAAGAATATCTTTTGCTTCGAGAAAACATCCGGGCGTACTAATTTCTCCTTGCATCATCTCCAGTGGATAAGCATAATAAAACAGCCTCTTTCCTGAAAGAGTAGCTGAAGGAATGTTGTTTTCTTTAGCAATCACATAAAGTCTGCTATAAGAAATCTGGTACTTTTCTTCTATCTCTTTTGCAGAGTAGAAATCAGTAATTGTTTTTGTAGACTTAACAGGTCTCTCTTGCATTGTTTTTACGCTTTTTAAATTCATCATAACCGTTTCAACCTCTTTGCGTTTAACAATAATTCTACTACCAATTTGTGAAAATGGAATTTCATAAATCCGCATGTAAGTATAAATACTTTTTCGGCTTACCCCCAGATAAATGGCGAGTTGTTTCAGGCTGATAAATTCTCTCGCCTGTATAACTTCCAGTTCATCCACAGCCAGACGGATTCTTTTCTTCTTTTCCTCTTTCACTTCTTTTGTGACTGCATTATAGCGGTCACTTCTAATTAACTCCTTGTAATACTTGTCGTTACAAGCCTTACAACAGAAACGTGTCTTGCAGGTCTTTGCTATGAAAGTTTTCCCGCAAAATTCACAGATTCTTTCAATTCTTACCTTGTTACCCATATTTTACTCTCCAAAACTCGCTGCGAAATAGTGTGTAAAGGTGTGTAATGATGTGTAAATACCTTTTGTACTTCGCACACGTTGTTAGTGAAAAATTACTCTAATGAGTCAACAGGTACTTTCGGGGTACAAAAATATGCAAAACCGTGAAAATAAACAATGTTAGCGTAGATTGCTAACATTGTTTAATATATTGATTATTAGACTTTTATTTATCATTGTTTGCTGGTGTTTTTCATCGTTTTTCAGTCCTTATTTCCCGATGCAAAAATGCTTAAATATATTTCCGAGCACTTCGTCTGTGGTAATCTCTCCGCCAACTATCTCTGCAAGATGGAATAAACATTCACGTAGGTCTTGGCTGATGAAATCGCCAGATAATTGAATGTCAAGACCTTCTTGCACTCGATGGATGGATTCTAAGGCTTTGCTAAGCGCTTCGTAATGCCTGATGTTTGTCACTATGATATTGTTTTGAGATATAGAAGGTATGTTAGCTGTCTTTACCAATAAATCCTCTAACTCTTTGATGCCTTGCTTCTGCTTAGCAGAGATAGAGATTACTTTTATATCGTCGGGGAATAGGGGAGACTGCTCCGCTGCAGACGACAAGTCGGCTTTATTTAGAACTATTATGACTTGTTTGTCTTGGCAGTGCGGTAGAATTTTCTCAGAAAGTGAAGCATATTCTGTTGCAGCCGTAGTGCTGTCTATTACCCAAAGCACAATTTCGGCTTGAGTTAGCTTCTTGAAACTACGCTCTATACCTAAGCTTTCTATCTTATCAGTTGTTTCGCGAATGCCGGCAGTATCAATAAAGCGGAATGTCAGTCCGTCTATAATAGTAGTATCTTCAATCACATCTCTGGTAGTACCTCTAATTTCGCTGACTATGGCGCGCTCTTCGTGCAGTAAGGCGTTCAGGAGAGTAGATTTTCCGGCATTTGTCTCTCCGATGATGGCAACGGGTATTCCGTTCTTCAAGGCGTTTCCTACGCTGAACGATTTTACCAGTCCGCCTATTACGTGTTCTATTTGGTCGGCGATGGTTTTCAGTTCAGAACGATCGGCAAATTCTAGGTCTTCGTGGTCGCTGAAATCTAATTCTAACTCCATTAAAGAAGTGAGATGCAATAGTTTATCGCGCAGTACTGATAGCTCTTTGCTGAAGCCTCCACGCATTTGGTTCATTGCCAACCGATGAGTCGCTTCACTCGATGATGCAATTACGTCAGCCACAGCTTCTGCTTGGCTTAAGTCCATTTTCCCGTTCAAAAAAGCGCGTTGGGTAAACTCTCCTGGTCCTGCCGAACGACATCCGTTCTTTATGAGAAGTTGCATTACTTGTTGCAAAATATAGGCAGAGCCGTGACATGATATTTCCACAGCTTCCTCTCCGGTGTATGAGTGTGGCGCACGGAATAGGCTGACTAATACTTCGTCTACCACTTCATTGTTCTCGCTCATTATTTGCCCGAAAATAAGAGTATAAGCTTTACGGTCTTTAAGCGGAGACTTATCCTTACCGATTGGAGTAAAGATATTATCAGTGATTCTGATAGAGTCTGGACCCGAAAGACGGATTATGCCGATAGCGCCACCCGGTGCCGTAGCTATAGCGCAGATTGTATCTTGTACGTTTAAACGATTCATATGGATTCAACTAATATTCGGGGGCAAAGATAATAAAAACCCTCGGCATAACGTAAGGTTTGCTTGAACGTTATGTCGAGGGATATACAAACAGCAATGTGTTTTTACATAAAAGCCGACTTTGCGCTATAGAGTTTCAGCCAAAATAGACATCATCTTTTCAAGATAGATACGGTCTGTGGCATCGAACGTAGCAAGCTCATCACTATCGATGTCGAGGACGCCGTATACTTCACCGTTTACCATAATAGGTACTACTATTTCAGAGCGAGAGTCTGAACTGCACGCTATATGTCCGGGGAAAAGTTCTACATCGGGCACTACCTGAGTTGTAGCATCTTTCCATGCCGTGCCACATACGCCTTTGCCTTTCTTTATGCGATAGCAAGCGACACTTCCTTGGAATGGACCTACATGAAGTTCGCCGTCTTTCACGATATAAAATCCTATCCAGAAAAATCCGAAAGCCTCTTTCAGGGCAGCCGATGTGTTGGCTAAAATACTTATTACATCTGTCTCTCCGTCGATAAATGCTTTCCATTGCGGAATAAACGCTTCGTAGCGTTCCGCTTTGGTCATATTTGGAGAGAGTAGAAAAGTTGGTTCCATTTATATACTATTAAATACGTTCTAATACTAATTTAATCAAATCGTCAATATGACTCTTGTATCCAGTATCGGCCTTTTTAGCCACACGGTTTGCTATTACCATACATACAGTGGTAGCCTTATGTCCCATCAACTTAGCCAATCCTGCCAGAGCCGAGCTTTCCATCTCGAAGTTGGTGATGCGTTTTCCGTTGAATTCGAAGCTTTCTATTTTCTCATTCTGATGCGGATCTGCTAACGGGATGCGGAGCTCTCTTCCTTGAGGACCAAAGAAACCGCCGCACGCTACGGTAATACCTCGTACGATATCGTCTTTAGCAATACGGTTTACTAATTCTTCATCAGCTGCGATGGCATAAGGCGCAGGCTGACACATGTTGCCGCTCCATCCAAGATGATTCAGCAGAGCACGTTCCAGCTGAAGGTTGCACACTGCGTTACGTCCCTGATAGAAATTCAGTAATCCGTCAAATCCCACAGATATTTCAGAGCAAACAAAAGTTCCTGCCGGAGTATATGGCTGTAAGCCTCCGCAAGTACCGATACGTACTAATTCCAACTGACGGAGATTCTCTTTCTCTTCGCGTTTCTCAAAGTCGATATTTGCCAAGGCATCTACCTCGTTCATTACGATATCGATATTATCGCAACCGATTCCGGTAGAGATTACCGTAATGCGTTTTCCTTGGAATGTTCCGGTTACGGTGCGGAATTCACGGCTTTCTATTTCACACTCCTTGGTGTCGAAATGAGAAGCTACAAGCTCCACACGTCCGGGGTCGCCCACTAATATGACTTTATCTGCAAGATGTTCTGGCTTTATGTGAAGATGAAATATAGAGCCGTCTTCATTGATTATTAATTCTGATGGAGCAAAATACTTTTTCATTGTAAAATAATTTATGAGGTGAAACAATGCAGGCACGGAGTATATCGAGTCTGTATGCTCCGTGCCTGTATTAGTAATGATCAATAAGTCTTTTTATTTGCTTATAGGTTCGTGTCCGGCAGGATGAGCGTTATCGGGGTGGGCTATGCTGTCTCGCATGGAAGTATCCGCTTGGATGTTCTTCATACGATAATAGTCCATGATGCCCAAGTTACCGTTGCGGAACGCATCTGCCATAGCCTTAGGCACTTCGGCTTCGGCCTGTATCACGTTGGCGCGTGCTTCTTCGGCTTTCGCCTTCATTTCCTGCTCTAACGCTACCGCCATTGCACGACGCT
>FR881222.1:0-16865 GCA_000434735.1 Bacteroides sp. CAG:530 | reverse complement strand
CTCTTCTGCCTTAGCCTGAGCAATGTTCTTGTCTGCGTTGGCTTGATCTATCTGCAATGATGCGCCGATGTTTCTACCTATATCTATGTCGGCTATATCGATAGACAAGATTTCGAAAGCGGTTCCGGCATCCAAACCTTTACGAAGCACCAACTTAGAGATTGAGTCTGGGTTTTCGAGCACTGATTTATGATTTTCAGAAGAACCGATAGAAGAGACTATACCTTCGCCTACACGTGCCAAGATAGTGTCTTCGCCGGCACCACCCACCAGCTGGCGGATGTTGGCGCGTACGGTTACACGGGCTTTGGCGATAAGCTGAATACCGTCTTTTGCCACTGCTGTTACTGGCGGTGTATCAATTACCTTCGGGTTTACCGACATCTGTACGGCTTCGAACACATCGCGTCCGGCAAGGTCGATACCTGTAGCCATCTGGAAAGACAATTCGATGTTAGCTTTAGATGCTGATACCAAAGCGTGTACTACCTTTTCTACATGACCGCCTGCCATATAATGAGCTTCGAGTTCATCGCGGGTAATGTTGCTCAGTCCTGCCTTATGCGCCTCTATCATAGCGGGTACGATAGTATAAGGCGGCACGTTACGGATGCGCATCAAGAACAGCTGAATAAGCGAGATGCGTACACCTGATACTTTGGCGGAGAGCCATAAGAAGAAAGGCACATAGTGGAAGAAGATAACTAAAAAGATAATCACTCCTACGGCCAATACAATCGGGAGAAATTCGGGTTCCATAGTGTTATTGGTTTTAGTGAATAATATTAATTTTTACTGATGATTCTGAAAGCCACGCTTATTTTATAGGCTTTACATAAATCGTGTTCTCTTGTATGCGGCACACTTCTACGGGGCATTGCTCATTTATAAAGCCGTCGGCCGATTTGACTTCGAGTATGTTTCCGTTGAAATCGGCATTACCTATCAGCGTGAGTCGGGTAATGGTGACACCTTTATCGCCCACATGTATAGAAATGTCTTTCAGTTGGTCAATCTTGAAATCGAGCGTTTTATGCAGCGACAGCTTGTCTACGGTTTTCGACTTCATGAACCATATGGTACCGGCTATCACTCCTAAGCCAGATACGCCTATCGTAATGAATCCAGCAGTTGTTCCGAGGTTTGTAAAAGCGTAGAAACAAGCATAGATAAGGCTTATGGCCGACAGTATGCCGGCTATGCTGATACCTGGGACGAGAAATACTTCGATAAGGAAGAATACCAATCCTACAATTATTAAGGCGGCGATAATCAAGGTTTCCATAACAAACTGTTTTTTTAGTTAAACATTGCGCTTTATTTTTTCTTTCCGAGGGCTTTGATTTCAGTGTTTCGTACGGTCCACTTTAAGGCCTCTATTTCGTTACGCAAATCGTCTATGCGTTTTTCCTTATCGAGTATAGCCGGAGCCAACTGCTCTTTGCTCCCTTTTTGATAAGCGTTTCTTTGTTTATTGAGGGCTTCCTCCAGAAGAGACAAGTCTTTCTGCTTTTGCATGAGCGACTGGTATTGAGCTTTAGCTTCTTTCGAACGGAAGTCGTTAAGCGATGTGTAGACAGCGCCATCATCTATTATAAAAGAGAAGTCTTTTTTGTTTTTAGAGTTGGCGGTAGAATACATTACTTGCGCCAAACGCTGTTTTGCCAATCGTACCTTGTCTGCATCGGTCCATGTAGAGCGTATGCTACTCAATGTAGCCGCGTTGATAACCTTATCGGTGTCCGTGTTCTCGTAGTCGTAAGTCTCCTTACTTTCATTGGGCACGAATACATACACGCATACTTTATCGGCAGGCTGATAGCGGTCGGATGCGAACCAACCCAAATTATTCAGGTCGTCTACGGCATACATATAATCATTATATGTAGAGTTGAAAGGCATACCGATGTTATCTGGACGGAAATAAGTGTTAGAGTCGGAGTCGTAACGAGTAACGAATATATCATAACCTCCTAAGCTTTCATCGCCTTGCGCTGCAAAATACAGCGTGATGCCATCTGCAGCCATGAACGGATAGTTCTGATTGTGTCCGGCATTGCTCAGTTCACTAAGTTGCTCGCTATCACTCCACTTATCTATAAGTTTTATTTTAGTGTAGAGATGCGTCTCATTGTCGGCAGAAGTCTTTGTGTAAATCATCTTATCGCCCAATTCGTTCTCATATCTTGTTCCATTCTTCTGCTCGTTCAAACTGATGGTTCCCGATTCTTTGCTGAGCTTATAAGCCGACAGAAACTCTTGCTTATCTACTACAAAACTATCTATTACCGCTATCTTTTCTGTAGAACGAAGCATGCGCGATGCTCTTCTGCATTTGTCGAGTAGCGATTCTGCGGCTTCTGTATTCGCATTTTTCTGTTTCTGCAATAAAGCGATATGATCTTCTACAGACGTTGCAGCATCATCGAATTTATATTGGTCATAGTATAATTTACCCAAATATAGATAAGCGTTGGTTACTTTTCGGCCCGCACTTTTCTTCAAGTAGGGCAGAGCCTCATTTTTTTCGCCGGTCTCATAGCAACACGCTCCATACCAAAAGTTGTAATTGGCATTAGAGGGAGCTTGCTTTACCAGTTTCTTAAATACAGGTTTTGCTTTTTCAAATTCTCCGTTAAGAAACCATGTTCTTGCTTGAGTCAAAGTCTGAGAAAAAGCGTTCCCCGTCATACAAAGTGCTACGAGAGGCAGTAATATATGTTTTTTATTCATTGTTTGTGTGTCTGTCGTTAATTAGTTATGTTCAAAAATACAAATTCTCTTTCGAATAAATTGTATCGTAAGCATTCTATTTTTCAAAAATCTTTCTAGAATCGGCATTTTGCTGTATTTTTGCGCCGCTTTTTATATAATTATTATATATGGGAAAATTAACTGAGGAAGATAAGCTGATGCGGCGCATCGAGACGCGTTTTAATAAAGGTGTGGTGCAGTACGGATTGATAGAAGATGGCGATAAGATATTGGTGGGACTTTCGGGTGGCAAGGATTCGCTTGCTTTACTTGAATTGCTGGCCAGACGCTCGCGTATATTTCGCCCTCATTTCTCGGTTATCGCTGCACATGTGGTGATGCGTAATATTCCGTACAAATCGGATATAGAGTATCTGCGTAGTTATGCCGAGAGCTTGGGAGTACCGTTCGTGGTTTACGAAACCGAGTTCGACCCTACAACAGATAACCGCAAATCGCCTTGTTTTCTTTGTTCGTGGAATAGACGTAAAGCGATGTTTACCGTAGCCAAAGAGCATGGTTGCAATAAGATGGCGTTAGGACATCATATGGACGATATCCTACAGACTTTGCTGATGAACATGACTTTTCAGGGAGCTTTCAGCACGATGCCGCCTAAATTGGTAATGCGTAAATTCGATATGACGATTATCCGCCCAATGTGCCTTGTGCACGAAGCTGATTTAACCGAGATGGCAGCGATGCGCGGTTTCCGAAAGCAGATAAAGAACTGTCCGTACGAGAAAGATTCGCATCGATCGGATATGAAAGGGGTTCTCAGTGCGTTAGAACAAATGAATCCGGAAGCTAGATACAGTTTGTGGAGTAGTATGAATAATGTGCAGGCCGATTTGTTGCCTGAAGAAATAGTTAAAGATAAAAAGAAAGGAGAATAAAAGAAATCATGATATCGCAGGGTGTTTATTCAGTTTTATTGCTTGTATTATCTAACGTTTTCATGACCCTAGCATGGTACGGGCATCTTAAAATGCGTGAAGAGTTTAGTTGGTTTGCGGCACTTCCGCTTATTGCAGTCATAGCGTTCAGTTGGGGCATCGCTTTTTTTGAGTATTGCCTGCAAGTCCCCGCCAACCGTTTGGGATTCCGTGAGAATGGAGGCCCGTTCGACATAATGCAGCTTAAAGTGATTCAGGAGGTGATAACCTTGGTGGTGTTTACCGTGTTTTCGATAATCGCCTTTAAGATGGAATTGAAATGGAATCATTTGGCAGCGTTTGTTTGCTTGGTGCTGGCCGTTTACTTCGTGTTCAAGAAATAATATAATCATCAGACCTTTATAAATATAGAACTCAAGTCGCTTGAGAGGTATTTGCCTCCCTTGCGACTTGAGTTCTTTTTTTGACAGTTTTTGCCAATCATCGGCATCTGTAGAACGTATCGTGAAAGTATTTAACAAAGTCGTCTTACTTCGACCGAAGTAAGCACGTTGACCGACTCGAAGTGAGCGCTTACTTCGAACGAAGTAAGCATGCGCATCGTTCGAAGTAAGACGACTTTATTAAATACTTTTCCCTAAATCATAAGCTTCCTGCAACTTTTCGTTGCCTGCTATATCGCGAGGCGCATTCACTCCACCACAGAACAATGTTCCTGCCAGACGACTTTTAGGATAACAGTCTATCCATCCCGTCAGTCCGGCTTCGGCACGCTTCGGTACTTCTGGCTCGTCTTCAGCGGCTGTAGTGAGCATATATACATTGCGGAATTTATAGTCGAGACTGTACAATGCGTTCATGCGGTCGATGAGTACTTTCATCTGTCCGCTCATCTCGTAATAATAAATAGGAGTAGCCCAACAAACTACGTCGGCGTTCAGTACTTTTTGCATTATGGCGTTAGCATCGTCGTTGATGGCGCATCTGCCCAATTTATGGCAAGCCATGCATCCTTTGCAAAAAGCGATGCTCTTACCTACAAGCGAAATCTTTTCTACATCATGTCCGGCAGCTAACGCACCTTCCATAAACTTATCAGCGAGCGCGTCGCTGTTGGAACCCGCACGCAGGCTGGTAGATATAACTATTACTTTCTTCATATTGTTTCCTTTTTATAATTTATCATATTCTTCATCGCTTACAGGCTCTAACCATTCGTTGGGTGCCGAGCCAGGACATGAGTTCTCAACTTCTACATGAGTGACGATATGTTGAAACCAAGAATCCTTCTGTGCTCCGTGCCAGTGCTTTACGCCTTCAGGTATGTCTATGACATCGCCAGCATTGAGAGCGATGGCTGGCTTACCCCATTCTTGGTACCATCCTTTGCCCGATACGCAAATCAATATCTGCCTAGCTCCATGATGTATGTGCCAATTGTTGCGGCAACCCGGTTCGAAGGTAACATTGCTCATTGGTAGAACGGTCTTTTCGCCTTCGCCAAGATTCTTAGGAGTAAGTGGGGCAAGGTGACTGTTTCCGATGAAGTATTTAGCGTACGCCGTATTTGGTTCTCCGATTGGGAAAGACAGTTGGTTGTTTTCGTTTTTGCTGCTTGTGTCAGATTCATCAGTCCACACTTCTTTAGCGAGATTGAATGCCGCCCATGCTTTAGGCCATCCGGCGTAGAATGCCATGTGGGTGATGATTTCCGCTATCTCGGTACGGGTAATGCCGTTATTCTTAGCCGACTGGAGGTGATATTTCAATGAACTGTCGGTAATTCCTTGACTTATAAGTGACGTGATTGTCACCAAACTTCTATCGCGTAGCGAGAGAAGGTCGTTGCGATTCCATACTTCTCCGAAGAGAATGTCATCATTGAGGTGGGCAAATTCGGGAGCGAACTCACCGAGCTTATCGTGTCCTGCAGTCTGTATTATTTTCTTTTGTGCCATAACGTTAATTGAAATTGTTGCAAGTACTATGAGTAATCCTATTTTCTTCATTTGCAATTGTTTATTATTATGCTGTTTTCCGATAATCCGAAGGTGTCTGTCCGGTTTTAGCCTTAAAGAACCTTATGAAATGCTGTGGATACTCGAAGCCGAGCTGCTGGCTTATCGCTTTTATACTTAGTGACTCATCGTTTAGTAGTTGTTTGGCAGCGATAAGCATACGGTCGCTAATGAAATCCTTGGCAGTACGCCCGGTTTCCGTTTTAACAAGCTCACCGAAGTACTTGGGCGAGTAACAACATTTGTCGGCAAAGTAGGCGACGGATGGGAAGCCTTCTTGCTGGGCTTGGTTAGCGATATACTGATCGAGTAGGGCGGTGAACTTCTTTACTACAGAGTGATTTATTTCTTCGCGAGTAATAAATTGGCGGTCGTAGAAACGGAGACAGTAGTTTAGTAGGAGTTCTAAATTATTTACTATCAATTCTTTGGAGTGCTTGTCAATGCTACGATTCAACTCTTGTTGAATCATGGATAGCACTCCGCGGAATATTTCTATTTCTGCTACAGAGAGATGTAAAGCCTCGTTCGATGTGTAGTCAAAGAACTCATAGCGACTGATGTTCTTGCCTAAAGAAGTACGGTTAAGTAAGTCTGGATGAAACACGATAGCCGTCCATTTCGGTATTATTACCTCAGGATTCGGTTCTACATGAATTACTTGCCCTGGAGCGAAGCTTGTTACGGTCATTTCATCGAAATCGTATTCTGTTCTGCCATACGATAGCTTGCAGCCCTTGTTTTCTTTCAAGAATAAGGCATATAGTCCATAATGATACATAGCTTCTTCAACCTTTGCTGGCTTATTGAAGCGTACAACGTTTACTAAAGGGTGTAGAGTTTCTAATCCGTAATAATCGTTGAATTCTTGTACCGTATTGAAATGAAAATCTCTCATAATGTAGCTAAACTAATTATTGATAATGCTCAATATATCCTCTACTATCTGTTCGTCGAGCAAGCGGTTGTCGGAAAGCAACTGCTCTACGTCGTATCTGTCGTAGAGTCCTTTCTTTACGCCGCCCACAAGTATTTTCATATCCGATGTGCCGTAATAAGAAGCAATGCGCTCGCCAAAGCCGCCGTCTTTGCATCCATCTTCCAGAGTAACCACAAGCTGATGGTTGGCTTTAAGTGAATCAAGCGCATCTGCATCAACTTCGTTCAGATAGCGTGGGTTGATGAGGGTTGCGTCAATACCATTGTCGGCAAGCAGTCGGGTCACGTTTTCGCCTTTCTGATAGAAAGAACCTGCGGCTATTATGGCTACCTTAGAACCTTGATGCATTACCTTATATTTTGATTCGTAACTATATTCTGTATCCACAGCTTCTGTGGTATGAATCACGCCGTTGCTAGGCACACGTATGGCAATAGGCATCTTATCTTGTAGGATAGACCAACGTAGCATAGCGAAATATTCCTCGCAAGTGGTAGGTGCAAGGTAGATAAGTCCGGGAATGCTGCAAAGCATCGGGATATCGAAGAGGCAAATGTGAGTAATGTCGTTCATCGAGTTTACTCCACCGCCTACCACATTGATAACGGCTGGGGTAGAATTAACGCATAGGTCTTGTGCTATCTGGTCGTAAGTGCGCTGAATAAAAGTGCTGTATACAGTCCACACCGGGTGCAATCCTCCTTTGGCCATACCCGAAATCATGGCTACAGCCTGTTCTTCGGCAATACCCATGTCTATATGTTGATCGCCTGCTTCCTTACGCTTCTGCAGAGTGAATCCTGCGGCAGTGGGAGTTCCGGCAGTCACGGCGATAAGGGTTTTGTCTTTCTTCATCTCCTGTAGCATCCAGTTGGATAATAGTTCTTCGTAACTTTCGCAAGGAATTATTACAGGAATTGTTCCGTCGGCGTTTCTAACCGGGCGACTTCCGTCTTCAAGGTTAAAAGGCATTCCCCAGTGCCATGCCTCTTTATCTTTTACAGCAGGCGCATATCCGTGTCCCTTCTCTGTATGGATATGAATCACAGTAGGTTTCTTTGTATCTTTTACGCTTGCGAATACTTCTATAAGCTTTTCTATGTTGTTGCCTTCTTCCAGATACTTGTATTCAAATCCCCAAGCCTTGAACCAGTTGTGCTGGCATGTGCCGTTGCTTTCGCGTAAGGCGCGGAGGTTCTTGTAAATACCGCCATGATTCTCGGCTATAGACATTTCGTTATCGTTTACCACAATGATGATGCCTGTGCCAAGTTCAGAAGCTTCATCCAGTCCTTCGAAGGCTTCGCCTCCCGATAGCGAGCCGTCGCCGATGATGGCGATGATGTTCTCGTCGGTACCTCTTATGTCGCGGGCTTTCTGAAGTCCGGTGGCAAGACTTACAGAAGTAGATGTATGTCCCACCTCGAAGTTATCGTATTCGGGGCATTCGGCAGGAGAAGAGTAGCCCGATATGGCGTTCATCTCGTTTACATTGCCAAGGAATCCGTAGGCACGGCCAGTAAGTACTTTATGAGGGTAGCATTGGTGACTTACGTCGAACACGAACTTATCCTTTGGTGCGTTAAATACGTAATGCAGGGCTACGGTTGCTTCTACAAATCCCAAGTTGGGACCTATATGGCCGCCGTGCTTGCTTACACGGTTCAGTACAGCCCGGCGAGTCTCGTCGGCAACAATGTTTAGTGCCTCTATATCCAATTCCTTCAAATCGGCTGGCGACTTAATTTTCTCTATATACATATATTTATAAGTTTTGTTATGACTAATTTTTCAATTGCGAAAATACGCATATTATCACATTCATGATATACCCCAATTCCGGAATATATTACCATAAATTCATATTATCGTCTCAGAATACCCTGAGAGCGCATTAATTAACGTCTTTTAAGCTGTTGCTTTCGCATTATGATACGTTTATTTATTCCTTTTACTTACCTTTGCGGCGGTTTTTACATTTTCTTTTAAAGTCATGCCCAATAATACAGCGTTTAAAGGTTTTTTGTACGGTGCTATCGCAGCATCAAGTTATGGTCTTAACCCTCTTTTCGCCCTTCCACTTTATGCTGAGGGCATGAGTCCCGACTCGGTGCTCTTCTATCGTTATGGCTTCGGTATGCTGATGCTTGCCATTCTGATGAAGGTGCAAGGTTGCTCTTTCCGTCTTCGCAAGTGCGAGATATTGCCGTTGGTAGCAATGGGATTGTTTTTCGCCCTTTCGTCATTGACCTTATTCGTATCGTATAATTATATGGATGCAGGTATCGCATCTACCATATTGTTCGTTTATCCGGTGTTGGTAGCTATACTTATGGCCGTGTTCTTTAAAGAAAGAATTTCGGTTATCACCGCTTTGTCTATTATGCTGGCCGTTACCGGAATCTCGTTGCTTTATAAAGGTGATGGAGGCGAGACTCTTAGTCTGATAGGCGTACTTATGGTATTCCTTTCTTCGCTTACCTATGCTATATATATAATAGGTGTAAACCGTTCGGTTCTTAAAGATATGCCTATCGCAAAACTGACTTTCTATGTCTTGGTATTCGGTACGGGCTTGTTCTTGGTGCGTCTTCGCTTCGGATTAGACCTCGAAGTGATATCTACTCCTGCTATGTGGATTAATCCTATCGGA
The DNA here is from genome assembly GCA_000434735.1 of Bacteroides sp. CAG:530. Taxonomy (GTDB): domain Bacteria; phylum Bacteroidota; class Bacteroidia; order Bacteroidales; family Bacteroidaceae; genus Phocaeicola. The sequence goes on along the minus strand of FR881222.1, from coordinate 7,604 downwards.
TTGGCGTTGTTCCCTACCGTAATTTCGCTCATTACTATGACTAAATCTATTCATTATATAGGTTCTACTCCAGCGGCTATCTTGGGAGCGTTGGAGCCTATTACCGCATTGGTAATAGGTGTAGCCGTGTTCGGTGAAAAGCTTACTCCACGTATTATCTGGGGTATCGTGCTGATTCTTACAGCCGTTACGCTTATCATCGTAGGCAAGTCTCTTATACAGATGATTCGTTCTAAAGTGTTGCAGAAAATCAGATTGATGCATAGAATCCGATAATAAATAATATGCAAGACGATACTTATAAAACCATAGAGTCCGAATCGGAGTCTATCTACACTGAAAAGCGAAGCAAGTTTATTGCTATCGCTTTGCCCGTACGTACATTATCCGAAATAAAGGCGCATCTTGAAGTATATCAAAAGAAATACTACGATGCGCGCCACGTGTGCTATGCTTATATGCTTGGTGCTGAAAGGAAAGATTTCCGAGCTAACGATAACGGTGAACCGTCGGGTACTGCCGGAAAGCCTATATTAGGGCAGATAAACTCTAACGAGCTTACCGATATACTGATTATAGTGGTGCGATACTTCGGAGGAATAAAGTTGGGCACCAGCGGATTGATTGTAGCGTATCGCACAGCGGCGGCTCAGGCCATAGCCGAAGCTACCGTGATAGAGAAGACGGTAGACGAGGACGTTAGCGTGATATTCGAGTATCCGTTTATGAACGATGTGATGCGAATTGTAAAAGAAGAATCGCCCGAGATATTAGAGCAGTCGTACGATATGGATTGCATGATGAAGCTACGTATACGTAAGTCGGCCATGCCTAGACTGCACGACAGACTGGAAAAAGTGGAGACTCTGCGTTTTGTAACCGAATTGTAACACTTTTGACATTTTCTCATTATACGTGCGCCGTACTTTTGTATCGTGAAAAATGATAATAACGACATGAAAAAACAATTAGGAGCAGTACTTGCTGCTTTTCTTATGGTCTCGGCCAATGCCCAGACTATCGACTTACAGAAGATTAAGGATTATCTGCCTCAGGTACATGGAACAATCAGAGGAAAGTACGAATATCAGACTACGAACGCTACCCAACGTTTTCAGGTGCGCAATGCCCGTGTAAGTGTAGACGGAAAAGTGATTCCAGATAGAGTAACGTACAAGGCAGAAATCGACCTTTCTGATGAAGGCGTTATCAAGATGCTCGATGTATATGCCCGCGTAACTCCGGTGAAAGGCTTGGATGTTACTGTAGGACAGATGCGAGTTCCGTTTACTATCGACGCGCATCGTTCTCCGCATTTGCAGTATTTCGCCAATCGTTCTTTCATAGCCAAGCAAATGGGTAGCTTGCGCGATGCCGGTGCAACCGTAAAATATTCCAATAAAGAAGGTTTGCCATTCTCTGTAGAAGCTGGATTGTTCAACGGCTCGGGATTGACTCAGCAAAAAGGATGGCACAAAACTCTTTCATATTCGGCTAAATTGATAGTTAATCCGTTCGAAGGGTATAACATTACTTTGAGTACACAGCGCATTCGGCCTACAGAAAATAATGTATACATGTATGATTTAGGTACATACCTCGACCGCAACAACTGGCATTTCGAGGTGGAAGCCATGTATAAACGCTTCGCTCACACCGATTTTGATAATGTATGGGCTGTCGATGCTTTCGTAAATTACGACCTCTGGATTAAAAAGCCGAAGTCGATATTTAAAAAGGTATCTTTCTTGGGTCGTTTCGATTATATGGGGAATAATAACTACGGTAAGACAGACGCCAACGGAGCGTTGTATATCACCGACCATGAACGCCACCGTTTTACCGGCGGTCTTACTTTCAGCTTCGGAAAGCCATTTCAGGCAGACCTTCGCTTAAACTACGAAAAGTATTTCTATCACGACATTTCGCACGCAAAAGAATCAGAACAAGACAAACTGGTAGTAGAAATGATGGTACGCTTTTAAGAAGAAGTTGAAAACGTGTTAATAGAAAGTTGTTTCTGTTGGCGTAAAAACTATAAATCTAGCCTGGATATATGTATCTTTAACCTAAAGATGTATATATCTAGGCTAAAGATGTATATCTTTAGGTTAAAGATAGAGAATTGAATAAGAAATCACTGTTTTTTGCTCGCAAGATTTCTAACATTTCTTGGAATGAAACGCTGTTTTTGATACTTGCTTACACATTTTTCTTATATTTGCAAAAGAGATACGATAGATAAACCTTAAAGCCATACAGCTATGAGACGACTGCATTTCATAATGTTCCTGGTGGTGTGTGCGGCAGTTTTTTGCGGATGCAAGAAAACAGAGTCCGAAATTATCCCGGTGGCGGAAGCAACAGAAAGCCGGATAGACACTCTTGTCTCTTTACAACCTGAAGAAATAATACGTGAGCAGCCTCTAAAAGGTGCTGATATACAACTAAATCATTCGCTTCTGTATGACAAGCATACGTTGGCCGACGAATATCCTCACGGTGATACGGTAAGGAGTTTTCAGTGGGAAACGATTCGTAAATGCCTTGCCTTTATAGAGAATATGCAGAGCGATTCTGCGCGGTGGGTAGTGCTCAAAAACTATAAGAATATGAATTGTGAAGCTCCATTGGTTGGTAAATTCGTGCGTAATGTGTATGGAAGGGTAGCCGATACTTTGGGTGTGGAGCGTTATCAGTCGGTTCCGCTATATTTCGAATCAGATTCCATAGTACCAGTGCGTTACGGACGCGATGGTTCTTTGGCGTGGTTACGCGAAAGCAGGGGAGGATTTCATAAAATAGAACTTGTAACTATAGACGGGCAATGGCTTGTACCTTTGCGATATGTTAAGATGCTGTCGGATACTACCGCCTTTCATCATGTGGCATTTGTAGACCGACGTAATCAGAACATTGCCGTTCTAGAGCGATTGAATCGTGGCAAATGGGCGATTCGTAGTATGAATCCTGCCACCACTGGTATGCGCAGGCCGCCTTATGCGCAAGAAACCCCTCTCGGAATGTTTTTGGTGCAAGAAAAGAAGCGAAAAATGTATTTCCTGAAAGACGGAGGTTCTAAGACTGCCGGATATGCTCCTTATGCGTCGCGATTTACTAATGGGGCGTATATCCATGGGGTTCCGGTGAATCTGCCAGCTACGGCAGAAATTGAATACAGTTGGTCGCTTGGCACCACACCTCGTTCGCATATGTGTGTTAGAAACGCTACTTCGCACGCTAAGTTTGTTTACGAATATCTACCTGCGGAATCATCGTTGGTCGTGGTGATAGAATAGTGATTTTTAACAGAATAGCATGTCGTAATCTCCTGAAATATCAGTATTTTTGCGCCCGATATTGTTTCGCATAGCATCATGATTATTATGCGCATTATATTTATTCTATTATTCTTGTTTCAATCGGCAGTAGAGCTTCGGCAAGTAAAAGCCAATACTGCGTCTGCCGTTCCGGAAAAGAAAGAAACGGCTTCGCTGCTTTACGACGAAATGCAACTGGATGGTAAAGTCAATTTCACCGCATTCCGCCAAGCGGTGTCTGGTTACTATCGCATCACGCAGCGCCGTCGTGAGGTGCTTACACTTATCGATTTCTCTCGACCGTCTACCGAATGCCGCCTTTTCGTTTTCGACATGAAAGAGCGGAAACTTCTGTTGTCGTCGGTTGTAGCTCACGGTCGCAATAGTGGAGATAATTATGCCACTTCGTTCTCTAATGAAGACGGATCTTACAAGAGTTCATTAGGTTTTTATCTTACAGATGCTACATATAATGGAAAGCATGGCTACTCTCTTACCCTCGACGGGTTGGAAGAGGGGATAAACGACCATGCCCGCCGCCGTGCCATAGTAGTTCACGGCGCATCGTATGCCGACCCTTCGTTTATAGGCAAGGGTGGAGGGCGATTGGGCAGAAGTTTGGGCTGTCCTGCCGTGCCCAGCAAGATGTGTCGCCCGCTTATAGACGCTATAAAAGACGGAAGCGTGATGTATATTTACGCCGCTACTCCAGATTATGTAGCACAAAGCAAAATATTAAATCCGCTCGGAAAGTCGTAAGAGAGAGTATTACACCGTATAAATTGAGATACCGCATGATTTCATGACGCACACCGCATAGTGTCCGCTTGAATTATGCGGTATTTTTTTTGAAAGACGAAACCTTGTGAGGTATCTCTAATATATTCTTGTTGCATAAATGAAAAACAAGTGCTAAATTTGCCCGAACTTAGTAAAACTAGAACTCATTAATTTAAACAATATATGTTCAGAAGTCATACTTGCGGCGAGCTTAGACTTGCCGATGCAGGCAAAAACGTGACACTGGCCGGATGGGTACAGCGTTCGCGTAAAATGGGCGGAATGACATTTGTCGACCTCCGCGACCGTTATGGTATCACTCAACTGGTGTTTAACACAGAGGTGAATGCCGAACTTTGTGAACGTGCCAACCACTTGGGCCGTGAATTCGTAATTCAGGTAAAAGGCGAAGTGAGCGAGCGTTCAAGCAAGAACAACAACATCCCTACAGGAGAAATTGAAATCATCGTTTCAGAGTTGAATATCCTGAACTCGGCGCTTACTCCTCCGTTCACTATCGAGGATAATACCGATGGCGGCGATGACCTCCGCATGAAATACCGTTATTTGGATTTGCGCCGTACCGCTGTTCGTAAGAACTTGGAGTTGCGTCATAAAATGACTATGGAAGTTCGTCGTTACCTAGACGGTAAGGGCTTCCTCGAAGTTGAAACTCCTATGCTTATCGGTTCTACTCCAGAAGGCGCACGCGACTTCGTAGTACCTTCACGCATGAACCCGGGACAGTTCTACGCATTGCCTCAGTCTCCGCAGACATTGAAGCAATTGCTTATGGTATCAGGTTTCGACCGTTACTTCCAGATTGTGAAGTGTTTCCGCGATGAAGACCTCCGTGCCGACCGTCAGCCTGAGTTTACTCAGATTGACTGTGAAATGAGCTTTGTAGAACAGAACGATATCATCGAATTGTTCGAAGGTATGGCTAAGCATTTGTTCAAGACCCTTCGTGGTGTAGAACTGACAGAGCCGTTCCAGCGTATGCCTTGGGCCGACGCTATGAAATATTACGGTAGCGATAAACCCGACTTGCGTTTCGGTATGAAGTTCGTAGAACTGATGGATGTAATGAAGGGTTATGGCTTCTCTGTATTCGATAACGCTGCATACATCGGCGGTATCTGCGCAGAAGGTGCCGCACACTACACTCGTAAGCAACTCGACCATCTGACAGAATTCGTAAAACGTCCGCAAATCGGTGCTAAGGGTATGGTTTATGCCCGTGTAGAAGCCGACGGAAACGTTAAATCGAGCGTAGATAAGTTCTACTCACAAGAAGTTCTTCAGAAGATGAAAGAAGCGTTCGGCGCTAAACCGGGCGACTTGATTCTGATTCTTAGCGGTGACGATGTGATGAAGACCCGTAAGCAGCTTTGCGAACTCCGTCTTGAAATGGGTAATCAGTTGGGACTCCGCGACAAGAACAAATTCGCTTGTCTGTGGGTTGTTGACTTCCCGATGTTTGAGTGGAGCGAAGAAGAAGGTCGCTTGATGGCTATGCATCACCCGTTTACTCACCCAAAAGACGAAGATATTCCATTGCTTGATACTGACCCTGCTGCTGTACGTGCAGATGCATACGATATGGTAGTAAACGGTGTAGAAGTAGGTGGTGGCTCTATTCGTATCCATGACTCAGAGTTGCAAGCTAAGATGTTCGAAATCTTGGGCTTCACTCCAGAAAAGGCGGCAGAACAGTTCGGTTTCTTGATGAACGCCTTTAAGTTCGGTGCGCCTCCTCACGGTGGTTTGGCTTACGGCCTCGACCGTTGGGTGTCACTGTTTGCAGGTCTTGATTCAATTCGTGACTGTATCGCATTCCCGAAAAATAACTCTGGACGCGATGTTATGCTCGACGCTCCTGGTTTCCTCGATCAGAAGCAACTGGATGAATTGAATCTGAAACTCGACATAAAGACAAAGAATAACAATTAATATTGTTCTAAACTAAAACAGAAAGGCACGGGCTTGATATCGAACCCGTGCCTCTGTTTGCTTGATAATAGTATAATCCAACTTATTCCTACTAAATGAAAGAATCTGTACGTATAGCACGCTTTGCAACCATAGGCACGCTGAATGCCATAATTACAGCTCTAGTGATATGGCTGATGATGTGTTTTGCTGGAGAGCATTACACCATTGCCAATGTCGTAGCATACGTGGTAGCTCAGATTAATAACTTTATATGGAGTAAATATTGGATATTCCCTCTACATCCCACCATAGAAAAGAAGAATAATCTATGGCGCCAGATATTATATTTCTCCGGCGCTTTTGCTGTTGCATATATCGCTCAATTCTTGTTCTTGATATTACTTGTCGAGGCATTCGATTGCAATGAATACCTTGCTCAGTTCCTTGGATTATTCGTGTATGGTGCCATTAATTTCCTGGCAAATCGTCATATTACTTTCCGTTGATTTACAAATGCTTGTTGGCTTATTGTTAATGTATAACTATAAGTCTTTCAATGCCTCATTGGTAATTATTCCGCTGTTGATTTTATCGAAATAGCGTAACTCTACATAGCAGTCGTTGAAACTTCTGTGGGCTATTGATAAATTGATAGTGCCTTTAGTAGATTTAAAGGTACTATTGTATTTGCATTCGTCTAATGATACTTGGGTCATTCTTGATCCATCATCGTTTAAAGTGTTATCATGAAATTTTTCCGTGCAGGCTGACGGTTTTCCGTATTTTTTCGTAAGCAGCTTTTTAAGCACATAGTAATCGCCCGAGAGCTTTCCCCAGGTTTCTCTCTGTGGAAACCATACTGTGATATGACTTACTAAATCTTTTTGGTCTAATGTAGAGACAATGACTGTGCAACCTTTATATCCAGCGAAGTCACCTGTAAGCATAGCCGCTCCACCTTTATCTCCGTCGTGATAAAAGCCAGCCTTTTCCATTCGGCGCACAAAATTCTTCAAAGTACCGTCTATTGGTACTCCTTTAAACGTAAGGTGGTTTCCGTTTACATTAGTGTCTTCTTTCTCTAATTGTGTTTCATCTACTTCAGCTTCTACGGTTTCTACGTTCTCTTCTGTACTCGAGGATTGATGCTTAAGAATGAAAATGTACATGAAAGCACAAATACAAGCTGCGATAAAAATTAGTTTTTTCATAGGGATAGTTTAAATGTTTAGCGCAAATATAGTAAATAAGCGTAAGTAAACTCTGTTTCTAGTATGTTTTATTAAATGTAACAATCGTAGCAAATATAGGTAAATGCTGATTCGTTTGCGGCAGTAACAGGAAAAGTTTTTCATAGTCTAAAAATTAATTAAATTAATTGTTTCTTTTATCGGTTTTAAAATCAATGAAATAACCCTCGGATAGGGTAGAAGCCGCATTGAATGGCATAATAAAAACTCTGATAAAGTTTGCACAGTTCAAAAATACCCTCTATATTTGCACCGCGTTTGAGAAAAACGCTGTCAGCTGAAGACTTGGAAGTTTGGGTGAGTGGCTGAAACCAGCAGT
>FR881221.1:677-8288 GCA_000434735.1 Bacteroides sp. CAG:530 | reverse complement strand
TGCTTGGTGTAGCGTCCGCCTTGGTTGGCAACTAAGTATGGACTAACGCACAAAGAGAACTTGGCTGTATTCGTGCGACCTCCAGCAAATTCAGAATTCACATAGACTTGGTCACTCTCGCCCGATGTCTTCACCGTGCGTTCTCCGTCTGCGTCATACCAATAGTTAGTCACGAAGCCATTGTCGTCAGAAGCAAGGAGACGGTTCTCCTCATCCCATTTGAGTTTACGTTCCGTGGTCTTCTCGTCAGCCACACCGTTCTTCTTTGTACGGCTTGTATTGACATAAACAAGATTACCATTTGCATCATACTCGTATGCGTGATTGTTGTTCACATTCTCGCTTTCGGATGGTGTCTCCTCTGTGCGGTAGGTAGTTCACATCCTTCACATTGGCGAGTTGGAACTTCTTGCCTGCATCTTTAATTGATGCTACAAATAGACATATAATATGCATACTAAAAAACACTACTTATAATTGAGTGTACTCTAAATATTGTAAAATATCTTCTAAATTATCATAATAATCCAATATGTTCGGTTCTTTACATATATACATTTTTCTCACATGGGAAAGAATTATCTGTTTTAGCTTATGAAAATTTGAAGGATTAACGATTTTGCACAAAGCCAAATCAATAAAGATCCAGTCAGCTCCAACATCAGGTAGAGAAACCTCTCCGTTTAAAATTGGCACTATTGTTTTATTATAGAGTTTATCAAGTGACGAATATTCTGAAAAGACATATTCTGCACACTTTTGAACTTTTGCTTGTAATTCATTAAAATCGGTTGCATATTTTTCCCCATTCAAGTTGAAATAAAACTTGTCTTGCATAGATAGCATATCCCCAGAAAAATCGATACTGGCTCCGTCTCTTTGGTCTTGCAAATTTTTCATACTAAATTTCTCAAACCATTTTGATAGAATATCGAATCTTACACCATAGATAGGGTATATTACGAGAGATGATGTTGCTTCGTCAATCCAGTGATCCATCTCAATAATTTGCTTACCACCTTTTGTCTTCAACAAGAAGGAAGAGTCTCTTTTTCTAAATTTATATTCAGAAAAAAAGTTAAGATTAAGTAAATCTTTTATTATTTTATCAAATATCATAATTCATAATCTTACGATTCAATGATAGTACTCCTTAGGGAATACTATCATTGAAATTCATTTATTTTTTATTTACACGGTTATATTCTTTTACTCGAATTTTATCTCCTTTATGAAGTCCTTGATTTGATCTATTTGAACGAACTTCAAAAATTCCATTGCCACTATTCACATGTTTTTGTGCCGCTTTTTGACCTTTGGTAAGGGGGGGGGGTAGTAGAGGAACGCTTTGTTTCTACAATTGTAAAAGAACCGTCTTTATTTTTAATTAGCTGATCCGCATTAGTTCTATTACCCTTAACGTTTCCCTTTCCATTTTAGGGACTAAACGTGTTTGCGAAGATACATTTTTACCACTACCGATAGCTCGTTTCAATTCATCCGCTTCAAATTTTCAACCTTCAGCAATAGCATCTGCATTCTTTAATCCTTTACGTGTACTTGATACTTCGCCTAAACCTTTAGCAACTTTTGTTCCACCCTTTACAACTTTGGATACGCCTGCAGGAACAAATGGAATGACAGCAGCACCGGCATCATATCCTGCATCAATCCAATGTGCTATCAGTTCAACCAGACGCTTCGCCTTGATTTCCTCGGCGATTCTCATGGTAGCCCGATTGGCGATTTTGTCTGCACGCGTATTTTCAGGTACGAGATACAAGCCGAGATACTCTTTTTTGCGCATACCATCCATCACGATGTCCAGATAAATGGTCTCTTTTCCTTGTGCAATTTTTCTTGTCCTTACATGGACTGGACTAAAATCTTTACCTTTCATAATCTAATTTATTTCGTGGGACAGATGCATGGGACAACTATGGGACAGATTGGTTCCCAAACAAACCGTAACAAACCCGTAACAAACCGTAGAAACGCAACCCCTATAAACAAAACAAAGCCGCTGAAAATCAGCGACTTTGTTAATGTATGATATAAGTTTGTTGTGGTTTGTTGTTTAGCCACCAAAGTTGTCGTACATAATTGAGGCAGGCTCAACACCAAGACTATCCAACATTCCAACGACCGCTTTCGACATCGGGCCAGGACCACACATGTAGTATTCGATGTCTTCTGGTGCTTCGTGATCTTTCAAGTATGTTTCGTACATTACATTGTGAACGAAACCTGCTGTGTACTTCACGCCCGCTGCATCTGCTGCTGGGTCCGGACGGTCCAAAGCCAAATGGAAGTGGAAGTTCGGGAAGTCTTTTTCCAACTGCAAGAAGTCTTGCAAGTAGAATACTTCGTTCAATGCACGTGCACCGTAGAAGTAATGCATTTCACGGTCGCGGCAATTCAAAGTACGAGTCATATGCATAATCTGTGCACGAAGCGGAGCCATACCGGCACCACCACCTACCCAAATCATTTCCTTCTTAGAATCGAAGTGCGGGTGGAAGTCTCCGTAAGGACCACTCATCATTACCTTATCGCCCGGTTTAAGGGTGAAGATGTAAGAAGAAGCGATACCCGGATTAACATCCATAAATCCGCTACGGTCTGGCTTAAACGGCGGAGTTGCGATACGTACTGTCAACATAAATACGTCGCCTTCTGCAGGGTAGTTAGCCATAGAGTAAGCACGGATAGTAGGTTCCGGATTGACACATTTCAATGGGAACAATCCAAACTTCTGCCATGCTGGTAAGTATGCGTCGCCAATCAAGCTCTTATCGATATCCTTGTCATAATCCATAGTGAATGCAGGAATCTTGATCTGAGCGTAAGAACCCGGCAAGAAATCCATATGAGCACCCTTAGGCAACTGCACCTTGAACTCTTTGATAAAGGTAGCCACGTTCTTGTTTGAGATAACTGTACATTCGTACTCTCTTACACCCATTACAGATTCTGGCACCTTGATTTCCATGTCGCCCTTTACCTTTACCTGACAGCCCAGACGCCAGTGGTCTTTCTGCTGCTTACGGCTAAAGTGGCTAACTTCTGAAGGAAGGATTTCACCTCCACCTTCTATTACCTGACACTTACACTGACCGCAAGAACCCTTACCACCACAAGCTGAAGGCAAGAATACATTATTTACCGCCAATGTGTTGAGTAATGTAGAACCCGATTCAACTTCGAGTGTATTTTCTCCATTAACAGTCAATTTGACTTTTCCCGATGGAACCAAGAATTTCTTAGCTACCAACAGGATTATAACCAGCACAAGAATAGTCACGAGGAATACTCCAATGCTTGCCAATATAAAATTCATATCCATTGTTTTATTCCTCCTATTAAATGTTCAATCCTGAGAAGCACATAAATGCCATAGCCATCAAGCCTACGGTGATGAAAGTGATGCCCAAACCTCTCAACGGAGCAGGTACATCAGAGTAAGCCATCTTTTCACGGATAGCAGCCAAACCTACGATAGCGAGCAACCAACCGATACCAGAACCCAATGCATAAGAAAGAGCATCCCAGATGTCACCGATAAACTTCGGATCGCTCGGGCCGAGTGTGATGCGCTGCTGCATAAACAGAGATGCACCCATGATGGCACAGTTTACAGCGATCAACGGAAGGAAGATACCCAATGACGCATACAGCGACGGGCTGAAGCGTTCTACTATCATTTCTACCAACTGTACGATGGCGGCGATGACAGCGATGAAAAGGATAAAGCTCAAGAAGCTCAAATCTACGCCCAAGATACCATCGGCAGCCAACACTTTAGTCTGCAACAGATAGTTGACCGGCAGCGTAACTACCAACACGAAAGTTACCGCAATACCCAGTCCGAGGGCGGTTTTTACGTTCTTTGATACGGCCAGATATGAACACATACCCAAGAAGAACGCAAAAATCATATTGTCCACAAAAATAGAACGGACTAATAAACTCAAAAAGTGTTCCATAATTTCTTTCTAATTTTTATTCTTTTTCTTGCAGTTCTTTGTGTTTTGCACGCTGATACCAGATAAGGCATGCTACGATGATCAAAGCCATCGGCGGCATCAACATCAAACCGTTGTTTACATAACCTATGCTCTTGATAGCATCGTAGTTCAAGATATTGAAACCGAACAATGTTCCTGAACCTAAGAGTTCGCGGAAGAATGCAACGATAACCAATACTTTAGCATATCCCAAACCGTTACCAATACCGTCGAGGCATGATTCCCAAGGACCGTTAGCCATAGCAAAGGCTTCAAGACGACCCATCAGGATACAGTTTGTAATGATAAGACCTACGTATACAGAAAGCTGTACGCTTACGTCATAGGCAAATGCTTTCAAGAGTTCGCTCACGATAGTTACCAAAGCGGCTACTACTACCAACTGAACGATGATACGGATACGGTTAGGAATAGTCTTACGGATAAGAGAAATCACTACGTTAGCAAAAGCGGTAATGATTGTTACAGAAAGACCCATTACGATAGCCGGTTCTAATTTTGAAGTTACAGCCAACGCCGAGCAGATACCCAACACCTGTACGGTTACAGGGTTGTTCATACTAATCGGAGCAGAAAATACTTCTTTGTTTTTAGATGAAAATAAATTTCCCATGTTATAATCTCCTCCTTATATTATTTAGTAGTGAAAAACTTAGTGTAGTTAGCCATACATGCTTTCAGCATAGCGTCAACACCTTTCGAAGTAATAGTACCACCAGAGATACCATCTACCTGGAATTCGGCATTCTCTACCTTTCCGTTCTTCTCGACACCCAACGCTACGGTTTCACCGTCCATCACATGTTTTCCTTCGAACTCTTTCTGGAAATGGTCTGTTGCGATTTCAGCACCAAGACCCGGAGTTTCTGAAGCGTGAGAGAAGTATGTACCGAACACGGTATTCTTGTCTTCGTTCAATGCAACATATCCCCAGATAGCGCCCCAAAGTCCGGCTCCGTAAACAGGAACTACGTATTTGGTCTGTCCGTCGATATTGCAAACGAATACGTGTACTCGTCCGTTTTCCTTAGCTTCTTTTTCGTATGCTGTAACGAATGCACCTTCGTAAGTAGAAGTTGTACCGTCTTCGTTTACGATTTCGTCAGAAGTAACGACTTTCGCGAATTCTGCTTCGGCATCCTGTACATTCTTAATGCCCAGAGAAGAGAGGATTTGTTTCTTGGTGTCGAGTTCTACGTTCTTGCCCTGAATTTCGCGCAATGAAGAGTTTACGAACGCCAAGAGGAATGCTACGATAACAACCATTACCGAAGCATAAATGATAGTATAAGAATTACTATTGGTATTCATTGTTTTCGGTTTTTATTTGTTAGACATAGCACGGCTTGCACGACGTGAAATATTTTTCTGAACGATTACATAGTCAATCAGCGGTGCGAATATGTTCATCAGCAAGATAGCCAACATCATACCTTCTGGGTAACCTGGGTTCAACACGCGGATGATAATCGCCATAGCTCCGATAAGGAAGCCGTAAATGAACTTACCGTTTTCTGTACGTGAAGAAGTAACAGGGTCTGTAGCCATAAACACAGCTCCGAAGCAGAAACCGCCCAAGCACAAGTGTTCATACCAAGGCATGTGTGCCATTGCTGTATCAGGACCGATAGTGTTGAACACCCATCCCATGAATGCTCCACCTACAAATACAGACAACATGGTCTTCCAGCTTGCAACGCCTGTCCACAAAAGGATTACAGCACCAATTGCGATAGCGATTACACTAGTTTCACCGATAGAACCCGGGATAAGACCTGTAACCATATCAAATGAGAACTGAGGATATGCCATTGCATCGGTAGCAGTAGAAGCCTGACCCAAAGCAGTAGCGGCAGTCAAACCATCAACAGATTTACCCAGTCCAAAAATGCTGTCGCCAGATACCCATACGGCATCACCCGACATCTTAGTAGGATAAGCGAAGAACAAGAATGCACGAGTAATCAATGCAGGGTTGAAGATATTCATACCTGTACCGCCGAATACTTCTTTAGCGAAGATTACAGAGAATGCTACGGCTACAGCCAACATCCACAACGGACAGTCTACAGGCACAATCATCGGGATAAGCATACCAGAAACCAGGTAACCTTCCTGAATTTCTTCGCCCTTCCACTGTGCTACTACGAATTCGATACCAAGACCTACTACGTATGATACGATGATCTTAGGCAATACGGCCAAGAAGCCATAGATAAACATTTCAATGAAGCTACCTTCTGCACCAGTGTGAGTGAAGTGCTGGTAACCTACATTATACATACCGAACAACAAAGCCGGTATCAATGCTATAACCACGAACGACATGATACGTTTGCTATCAATAGCATCGTGGATATGCGTGCCTGTCTTCGATGTAGTATTCGGAACGAACAAGAATGTTTCAAATCCGTCGAATACAGAACGAAAAGCATGCAGCTTGCCTCCCTCTTCAAAGTTCGGCTTTATCTTGTCGAGATAATTTCTTAATGCGTTCATTTAATTAATAAATTCTTATGTTAGTATTAGCACATTTCACGGCGAAGCATATCTAAGCCTTCGCGAACTATGCGCTGCAATTCCATCTTAGAAGAGCAAACGAACTCGCAAAGTGCAAAGTCTTCGGGAGCTACTTCATAGATACCCAATTCTTCCATGCGGTCGATATCGCCTGCGATGATAGCCTTGATGAGGTATTCTGGCAGAATATCCATCGGGAGTACATTGTCGTATTCGTTAGACATGATCATGTGGCGTTCTCCACCCTTGATACGAGCATCGAGTACATATTCTTTCTTCTTGCCCATCAACCAGCTGAAATATGAGTGGTTTACGCTGAAGTCGTTAGTACGAGGCATGATCCATCCCAACATTTCATGAACGTCGCTACCTTCGGGGATAACAGTTACTTGGCTGTGGAATGCACCCAGATAACCGTCGGCTGCAACCTGCTTTCCTGTCAGCACGTTACCGCTGATATAGCGCAATGCTTTACCAGTGTTTACATTTCCTTCGAAAACTCCTGCCAAAGACTCTCCTACTTTCAGTTTGCAGTAAGCTGCTTTTTTAACTTCAGAACCTGTAACGGCAACTGTGCGAGTCAAGTCAACCTTGCCGGTGCTAAGCAAACGACCGATGAAGATAACTGCCTGTGCATCGATAGTCCAAACAGTTTCGCCCTTGTTTACCGGAGCGATGTGGTTGATCTGTACACCTACGTTTCCTGCAGGGTTAGGTCCGTCGAATACGGTTACCGTTACATTCTTAGCCTGAGTCAAAGCTGCAGATGTCTGTTTAACACTAATGCTCAGATAAGTTTTGGCAATCTTAGCCAAAGCATCAAGACCAGCTTGGAAGTTTGCTTCTTCTCCTTTCAAAGCAAATTCAAAATTTGGAGCCAATGGGTTAGTGTCGAAAGCAGAGATAAAGATTGCTCTCGGAGCAACTGTAGGATCTGCTACCACGTCATACGGACGTTGCTTGATGAAAGCAAACATACCTGCTTCGAGCAACAAAGCCTTCACAGCCGCAGCATCCATTCCGGCAACGTTCTTCTTACCGAAATCCTGATATTCCTGCTGAG
>FR881221.1:0-656 GCA_000434735.1 Bacteroides sp. CAG:530 | reverse complement strand
CTGCTGAGCGTCTGCTTTTACGGTAATGCACATCACCTTACGACGGGCACCGCGTTCCACACTAGTCACTACGCCACTTACCGGCGAAACGAACTTAACTTCTGGATGATTCTTGTCAATAAACAAGGGTCCTCCGGCCATCACATGTTCCTGTTCTTTCACGACTACCTTCGGAGTAACTCCTGTAAAATCATCGGGTACCAATGCATAGCATCCTGGTGACTTCACACTCATTACTTCTTCCGCAGCCTTGCCTTTCAGGTTTATGTCAAGACCTTTACGCAATTTAATTAAATTAGCCATATCGGGTTTTAAAATAATGGTTTTAAATTTTGTTGCAAAATTAAAGGAAAAAAACGGTTTGCCACAACAAAAACGGAGGTTATTATGGAAATAATTCTTTAAATAAGAACCAATACAAGAGCCACAACCCGATTGCGGCGGTTTTGCAATGTGTAGAAAGCAATTTTATAGCAAATTTTGGTTTAATATAGGTGTTTTATTACCATATAAATGGGAGTATTTACTCGAAATAACCAGATTTTAAGGGTCGAAATAACGTACTATAAATCAAAAAGAAGATACAGAAAAAGCCTGTTCTTACTAAGGAGAACAGGCTTTCTAAAGCGCGGAAGCTGGGGGATTCGAACCCCCGG
>FR881220.1:4111-45468 GCA_000434735.1 Bacteroides sp. CAG:530 | reverse complement strand
GAAAGGCGAAACGCTTCGTTTTGCGGATTATATACGTTTTATTACTATATATGGATAAATGCTTACAAAAGGAAATATTTAATAATGTATTAGACCATTTTGTTATTTAAGGTTTGTTTCCTTTTTTGGAATAGCCATTGTATTGACTTATTTATTATGATATGGTAATGAGGCTTGTAAAAGTTCGAAATCTTGCGAAGAAAAATATGGCCGATAGGCAGAAAAACTATAAACTCAGCCTAAGAATATATAAACTTAACCTAAGTATAGAGAATTTCATGCGATGGCAACAAAAAAAGAGTTCGGTGAAACACCGAACTCTTTCTATAGATTGTAATTCTATCCTAAAAGAATAGATTAAGGATTCTGTTCTTTAATAGCGCTGTTTGCGTTCAATTCAGCGTTAGGAATCTGATAAATGAATCTCTTATCGCCTGCTTCTACATGAGTAGGAGAACTAGAGTTGTGGTTGATTGCTTTTGAACGGTCGAGGTCTTCACCACGACGTTTCATATCGAACAATCTTTTACCTTCACCCCACATCTCGATACGTTTCTGTATCTTGATTTCTTCCAGTAATTCTTCGCCCGACTTTTCGCAAGTATAATCCGGAATACGTGTTTTCATTACAGTTTCGAGCATAGTCTTAGCTTCTGCTGGCTGGTTGTTGTTGTAATAAGCCTCTGCTGCCATGAAGTACATTTCAGCTACACGGAAGAAAATGTAATCTGAGCAGAATACGTCTCCAGTATCTGTAGTGCTTACGTCCAAGAACTTACACTGTACATACTGCTGTACGTTATAGTGAGGGTTCTTTTTATCTGTAATTTCCATGCCGAACCATTTCTTGCGCACGTCATTTTCCGCTATTTTGTCGTACAAGTCGCTGGCTATCATTTTGTATGCTGTATCTGCATATCCAGGACCATATGAGTCCATGTGACTCATAAACGAACCAAAGAATGTATTGTTTTCAGCGTCAATGTCGGCTCCCCAGATAGCTTCACTCATGCCGAGGTCGTTAAAACCAGACAAGAATTCTTCTTCTGTAGAGAATAATTTACCGCCTTTTGTAGCTTCTACCGCATACTTGGCAACTTCTTCCCACTGTTTTGGATAGTCGTTTACAAAAGCAAGTACGTTAGCGTAGATTGCAGCTGCCGCATATTCGTTCAGCTCAGACTTGCTCTGCGATTTCTTGCCTTTCAACAGTTTGTATCCTTTGTCAATATCGGCAAGAATCTGATCATACACTTCCTTTACAGGAACACGTTCCAAGCGAGTTGTTTCTTCTGTATACAAAGGAATACCCGGTTTGTCTTTGTTCCACTGATAGGGCTGTTGGTACAAGTTGATAAGCCAATAATACATGTATGCACGAATTGTATAGCTCTGTCCAAGCATACGTTCGATTGTAGCATCGCCTTCTTCTTCAAGTGGTTTCAGCTTGCTGATTACTTCGTTCGCACCGTTTATTACAGCGTACAACTCTTGCCAACAAGTTCTTGGTCGGCGGTAAGCCGCTTGTCTGTTAGTTAATAAGTGGTCGTTTATAAAGAAATCAGAAACTATCATAGTCATATCACTGCCCATAAGGTCGGTGGCCAATTCAAAAGCTTTCAATCCGAAGTCATCATGACTTGCTTGAGCTTCGGGGGCAATTAAGTTCCGGTAATAACCTGTGATATATCCTTGTACAGCAGACGGGTCTCTTTTAATGGCATCTTCTACTGCTTCTTCTGATGCGTTTGCGGTAGGAACCTTGTTCAGGAATTCTTCATCGCAAGAAGTCATGCATGCTGTTGCAGCAAGTATCCATAAATATTTTGTATATTTCATAATGCTCTCTTAATCTAATTAGAAGTTAATATTTACACCAAACGAGATAGCACGGATGGCAGAGTAGTTAGCGGCAGAATAACCGTATGTGTACTGACGTGGGTCAAGTCCTTTTCTCTTTGAGAACATGGCTACATTGTCTGCAGATACATATACTCTTGCCGAAGATGCTTGGATAGCCTTCATCCATTTGCTTGGGAATGTATAACCCAATGCAATATTACGCAGGTTGAAGTAAGTAGCACTAATCAAGAAGCGTGAAGACTGAGAATTCGCATCTCTGTCGCCATCAATGATAGGTACATCTGTATTTCTGTTTTCGGGTGTCCAAGCTTTCAGAATATCCTTGTGCCAGTTAATACCAGAAGAAGAAGATGCTCCTGAGTGCATAAAGCCTGCGTACATGCTATCGTAAATCTT
The DNA here is from genome assembly GCA_000434735.1 of Bacteroides sp. CAG:530. Lineage (GTDB taxonomy): Bacteria > Bacteroidota > Bacteroidia > Bacteroidales > Bacteroidaceae > Phocaeicola. The sequence goes on along the minus strand of FR881220.1, from coordinate 43,209 downwards.
TCCTCCAAACTGGAAGTTAGTGCCGATTGACAAGTCGAAATTCTTATAAGTGAAGTTCATGGTAAGACCGCCCTGGAAATCGGGTAATGTGGTTCCCAAGTCGTATTTCTTAGCTTTTGTATAATCGTTTGTTGTAGTGCGTACTACATTTCCGCTTTCGTCTTTAGTGTCGGTATACCACAATGAAGCTCCTGTTTCAGGGTCAACTCCTGCATAGTCGTAAGTATACAAGTCGTAGATAGAACCACCTTCCATCAAGCGGAACAATGAAGCCGTACCGTGAATGATGCCTTCGGCTCTTTTGTCTTCGGGCAATGAAGTAATCTTGTTGGTATAGTGAGTACCGTTGAATGAGATTGTCCAATCAAAGTCTTCAGTCTTTACCGGAGTAGCAGTCAATGTGAATTCAACACCTTGATTCTTCATGTTCAGCAAGTTCATCGGGATATAAGAGATACCAGAAGAAATAGGATAAGGCATATTGTAAAGCATATCCGAAGTCTTTCTCAAGAAGTACTCCATATCAAATTTCAAGCGGTGATCGAAGAATGCAGATTCGATACCGATATTCAGGTTCTTGCTCTTTTCCCAAGTCAAGTCTTTGTTACCACGATAAGTTTCTACTACAGAGAATTGTCCGCTGTTGTTAGAAATACTATACTGTTTCATGTAAGGCTGATATACTAAGTCACCATTTATGTCAAGAATACCGTCGTTACCTTGTGTACCGTAGCTGGCTTTTACTTTCAAGTCGTTCAGCCATTCTACATCTTTCAGCCATTCTTCTTGAGTCATTCTCCATGAAGCGCCTACCGACCAGAATGTACCTCTGCGGTGATCAGGATGGAACTTAGATGAAGAGTCTGTACGAAGGCTGGCAGAGAAGTAATACTTATCGTTGTAATCGTAGTTCAAACGACAGAAGTAACTTTCCATAGAGTGCTCGTTTGTATAAGAATTCATGTCGGCCATTGTAATGGCATTGCTGAATTCCGGATTGCCGAGTGTGTAGAATTTATATTTATGAGTGTAGTCATAATTATAAATGAAAGAGTAAGTTTCATGTCCTACCATTACGTCGAATGAGTGCGCTCCAATCGAAGTGCCATAGTTAGCAATCTGATTGGCGGTAAACGACTGCATACGTGCATTTCTCTTATAAGTACGTCCACCTACCTTGGCAGCGTCTCCGTGCAGCTGGTTCATATGATCTGTCATTCTCATATTACTTAAGTCATAACCAACATTGGCTGTCAATTTGAAGCCTTTGAAGAGATTCAGATTCAAAGTACCACGTGCAGAGAAGTTGTCTGTCAGATTCTTATGAACATCCAAGTCTGATGTAGCAGCTACGTTTTGGTTTGAGAATCCTCCTAAACGTTTACTGTATTCACCGTCACCGTAATCGTACAAAGGCGTTCCGTTTTCGTCGTACTGTAGGTTTCCGTTAGCGTCGTATGCATATACCGGATAGATAGGTGCGATATTTTGTGTAAACATAAACGCATTTGAGAAGTTACTTAGATTAGCGCCGGCAGACTGTCCTGAGTTCTGTTCTCCTCTGGCGTATGACAAGTTGCCGGTTAAATCAATATACTTATTTACGTTATGTGTAACGTTAGCACGTGTAGAGATACGTTCAAAGTCAGTGTTGCGCAAGATACCTTCGTCTTTCAAGTATCCAACAGAGATAAAGTCGTCTTTCAAGTATCCAACAGAGATAAAGTGAGTACTCTTAGAGTTACCCCCCCCCTAAGCTAATGTTGTATTCTTGACGCATTCCATTGTGTAAAGCTTCTTTAGCCCAATCGTCATTGTGTTTTAAAGGTGCAGAAGAAACCACACCGTCAGCGTTAACCATTTCACCGTTTTCTATTCCGATGAAGGGGTTGTATGCAAGAACGTTGATTAACCCTGCAGATGCTTCTGCAGCACCGCCTTTTTCCATCTTAATCAACTCGTTTTTATAAGATTGCCAATAAGTTTGTACGTATGTTCTTTGGTCTTTCATGATATCGTATTCAGGGATAGCACGAGTGTTGACACCCCAACGAGCTTCTACGCTAACTACGCTTTTATCAGCGGAACCTCTCTTGGTAGTAATCATAACCACACCATTGGCAGCACGAGAACCGTAAAGAGATGCAGAAGAAGCGTCTTTCAAGATTGACATGCTCTCAATATCAGAAGGGTTGATGGCGTTTACAGCGTCTTCGTCATAAGGAATACCGTCTACTACATACAGAGGTGCAGAAGACGCACTGAAAGAACCGATACCACGGATACGGATCTTAGAGTTTTCACCCGGCTGACCGCTTGTGCTGACTACAGTAACACCGGCAGCTGCTCCTTCCAATGCCTTAGAAACAGAAGATACCTGAAGTTTAGCGATGTCTTTTCCGCTAACCGCTGCGGCAGAACCTGTGAAAGAAGATTTTTTAGCTGTACCGTAAGCTACTACCATGACTTCGTCTAAAGCCTTTGCGTCAGAAATCATAACAACTTTGACATGTCCCTTAATATGTACCTCTTGGGTCTGCATACCAATGAATGATACTACCAAGGTTTTAGCTGTGCTTGGAACGTTGTTGATTGCAAAATTACCGTCCATATCTGTGACTGTACCTATTGTAGTACCTTTAACTAATACGGAGGCTCCAACTACCGGTAAACCGTCTTCGTCTGAAGTAACATGACCTGTTACTTTAGAAATCTGTGCGTTTACCAGACCTATACCTATCAATAGGAAGGTCATCAAAAGCATCATTTTCTTTTCCATAAAATAAAGTCTCGTTAAAAATTAAATATTAATTAGAATCAAAAATTATTATTGTGCTTGCATGGCAAATGTATATATAATCTTAATATTTTGCATCTTTTTGCCAATAAATGTACAAAAAGTATGCAAAAAGTGAAAATTTAGTTTTATAATATTGTTTATATGCAGAAAATATTCAAGCCTAATATGAAAATGTAATTATTTGCATGTAAAAATCTGCGTTTTGATACTGTTATAAAAAAATCATAGTCATATAGTAACTATGTTTTATAAAACTGGCTAATTGGTAGTTTATTTGTTGTTGTCTCGTGTAATGTGGCGTTTTATGTCGTTTTACATCATTAGTTTCCGTGAAATAATTGACATAATGTCAAATTTCTAACGTGTGGCTATTGTTTTGTGTTTGTAATAGATGATTCCTCTTGATTAATAGCCTCCGGTTGGCGTATGTTTATATAATATATGTGTGGCGTAAAAATGCGGCTGCGATGATATATCGATAACTTTTTGCTGCATACTGTCGGTATGGAATGATAAATTGCACTATCTTTGCGACAATAAGAAATACAACCATACTGAATGAAAGAATTTGTAATATCCGAAGCGCAGACCGAGAAGGCTGTATTGGTGGGACTGATTACCCAAACTCAAAGTGAACGCAAGACTAATGAGTATCTTGACGAACTGGCATTTCTGGCCGAAACGGCTGGAGCGGAAGTTGTGCAACGTTTTACCCAGAAGCTTGATTTCCCTAATAAGGTGACTTATGTAGGTAAAGGTAAGTTGCAGGAACTAAAGGAGTATTTGTCAGTGCAAAACGAAAGCGAAGAGACCGAAATAGGTATGGTGATATTCGATGATGAGCTTTCGGCTAAACAAATACGTAATATAGAAAGTGAACTGAAGGTGAAGATTCTGGACCGTACGTCGTTGATTCTTGACATCTTCGCCATGCGTGCGCAGACCGCTAACGCAAAGACTCAGGTAGAGCTGGCGCAATATAAATATATGTTGCCTCGTCTGCAACGACTCTGGACTCACCTTGAACGTCAGGGTGGTGGTTCTGGTGCCGGAGGCGGAAAGGGTTCTGTGGGACTTCGTGGACCGGGTGAAACTCAGCTCGAAATGGACCGCCGTATCATTTTGAACCGTATGGCGTTGCTTAAACAGCGATTGGCCGACATCGATACGCAGAAATCTACTCAGCGTAAGAACCGCGGACGATTGATACGTGTGGCGTTGGTAGGATATACTAACGTAGGAAAGTCTACATTGATGAACCTGCTTGCCAAGAGCGAAGTGTTTGCCGAGAACAAGCTGTTCGCTACGCTCGATACTACAGTACGTAAGGTGATTATAGAAAACCTGCCCTTCCTGCTTTCAGATACCGTAGGTTTCATACGTAAGTTGCCTACCGACTTGGTAGACTCCTTTAAATCTACCCTCGACGAGGTACGCGAAGCCGACTTGCTGATTCACGTGGTAGATATTTCTCACCCCGATTTTGAAGAACAGATTCAAGTGGTAGAAAAGACTATTGCCGATTTGGGAGCTGGAGGAAAGCCCACTATGCTGGTGTTCAACAAAATCGATGCCTATACATACGTAGAAAAGGCGGAAGACGACTTGACTCCGAAGACCAAGGAAAACATTACGCTCGAAGAGTTGATGAATACCTGGATGGCAAAGATGAACGACAATTGCATCTTCATCTCGGCTAAACAGAAAACCAATATAGACGAACTTAAAGAACGGGTATATAAAAAGGTGCGCGAACTGCACGTACAGAAATACCCTTATAACGATTTTCTTTATCAAACATACGAAGAAGAATAATCAACCTTTTATAGGATAGATATGAAGCGTATATGGCTGTTTTGCATGGTGGCTATTTTGTCTCTTGTAGCACATGCCTCGGCTTTCAGGGCAAGAGAAGTTATGCGCCCATGTTTTGTGACATCGACAACAACGTCGTTCGAAATAAGTAAGATAGCGTTCAATGACGAGCTGACTCGTGTTGACGCTGTCTTTTACGGTGCTCCGGGCGATTTGGCAATCATTTCGTCGGCTACTGTTTTGCGTGCCGGCAATCAGCGCCTCCGTATCAGCGAGGCTGAGCATCTCTCAATTGACGGACTGACTATGCCCGAATCTATGCCTCAGAGCGGCAAGATGAATGTCACTCTCATTTTCCCGCCGTTACCTGCGGGAGTACATTCGGTCGATCTGATAGAGCCTGACGCCCATTGGGGAATATATGGCATTCAGCTTACGTCGGCAGAACCTTACGTGTTCTTGCCAGATTTCTTGCAGGCTATGGCTGAAAAGAAAGCCGAAGAAAAACCCTTGCAAGATAAGCTGTCGGCTGGAAAGTCAAGTGTCAACGGATACATTTTCGGTTACGACACCCATTATCCTTTAGACATTCGTCTGGAAATACCCGATCCTTTTACAAATAACACCTACGCAAAGACCGTGAAATGCAAAGCCGACGGCTCGTTCCATATCGAAGCCGATTTGCTTGCCAATACGCACGTGCGGCTTTCGCTAAACAAGGCTAGTTTCGACTGTCTGCTTATTCCGGGCGAAGAAACTGCTGTTTACATCCATCTGCCACGTGTTAGCATGGCGCAATCGCACCTTCTCGAATCGAAATATGCGCATAGCCGTAGATTGTGGTTCGACGGAGCGGCAGAGGCGTACAACAATGCTCACGCCATCAAGAAAGGAACATCATTACAATCATCATCGCTCTTACAGACAGTTACCGCCGACTTAGACCGTTCAAGCCAAGTATATAAAAACGTGCAGAAGAATCTGCGTGTGCAAGATGCCGATAAGAAACTGATGTCTTCCATCTCCTCACCCGAAGTAATGGCTTATCTAAAGTTGCGGATGGAAGGAGCTATAGCCCAAGCAGAGCGAGCAAAGTCGGCCCACGGATATGTGGCACTCGAATTAAACTCCACGCTTATGGGCGAAGACATACTCTCATCTATAGTAGCGCCGTATAAAGGCAGTGCAGTACTTGTAGATTTATGGGCCACATGGTGCGGTCCGTGCCGCAAGGCCCTACGACTGATGCCAGCCTTAAAGCAACGGCTCTCTAATCTCGATATAGTATATATATATGTAACTTGTCCATCATCGCCCGAAGCGGAATGGAACGCACTGCTGCCCACCATACCCGGCATTCATTACAGACTGACCGAACCGCAGTGGAAAAGCCTGTGCAGCACATATCAGATAAAAGGCATCCCCGGATATTTCATTATTGACGCTAACGGAAAACTGCAGAACACCCACATAGGCTTCCCCGGCTTGGATGTACTCCTGAAAGAACTGCAGCAAGCACTGCGCTGACAGTGAAAGTTTTTATTATATATTAAGGAAAAATTTCGATAATACTTCGTAACTTTGCTACCACTATAACTAACAATTAATATATAAATATATGGCAACAACTCCCGAGTTCAAGTATGCTCCTATGTTCCAGTTAGGAAAGGACAATACTGAATACCGTTTGCTTACTACAGACGGCGTAAGTACAGGTGAATTTGAAGGCAAGACAATCTTGAAAGTGACTAAAGAAGCACTTACATTGCTTGCTCAGCAGGCTTTCCACGATGTAGAGTTCATGCTCCGTAGAGAACATAACCTGCAGGTGGCAAAGATTTTGTCAGACCCCGAAGCTTCGGAAAACGACAAGTACGTAGCACTGCAGTTCCTTCGTAATGCAGAAACTGCCGCAAAAGGCATTTTGCCTTTCTGCCAGGATACCGGTACTGCCATTATCCACGGAGAAAAAGGACAGCGTGTATGGACCGACTTCGAAGATGAAGAAGCGTTGAGCCGCGGTGTGTACAACACATTTACAGAAGATAATCTGCGCTACTCTCAGAACGCTCCGCTTAACATGTACGATGAAGTAAACACTCGTTGCAACTTGCCGGCTCAGATTGACATAGAGGCTACCGAAGGCGACGAATACCGCTTCGTGATGGTTGCTAAGGGTGGTGGTTCTGCCAACAAGACTTACTTCTACCCGATGACTAAGGCTACTATCCAGAACGAAGGCACATTACTTCCTTTCTTGGTAGAAAAGATGAAGACATTGGGTACTGCAGCTTGTCCTCCGTATCACATCGCATTCGTTATCGGTGGTACCAGCGCAGAGAAGAACTTGCTTACAGTTAAACTCGCTTCTATTAAATATTACGATAACCTGCCTACTACAGGCGACGAAACCGGACGTGCATTCCGCGATATTGACTTGGAAAACAAATTGCTGGAAGAAGCTTACAAGATTGGTCTTGGAGCTCAGTTCGGTGGTAAGTACTTGGCACACGATATCCGCGTGATTCGTTTGCCACGTCACGGAGCAAGCTGTCCTATCGGTATGGGCGTTAGCTGCTCGGCCGACCGTAACATCAAGGCTAAGATTAATAAAGACGGTATTTGGCTTGAAAAGATGGATAGCAATCCTTCTGAATTGATACCTGAAGAATTGCGTAAGCCGGGTGAAGGCGCTAAGGGAATCGAAATCGATTTGGATAAGGGTATTGATTCTGTACGTGCAGAGTTGAGCAAGTATCCGGTAAGTACTCGCGTTAACTTGAAGGGTACTATTATCGTAGCCCGCGACATCGCACACGCTAAGTTGAAAGCTCGCTTGGATGCTGGCGAAGAACTTCCTGCTTACTTCAAGAATCATCCTATTCTTTATGCAGGACCTGCTAAGACTCCGGCTGGATATCCTTGCGGTAGTATGGGACCGACTACAGCTAACCGTATGGACCCGTACGTTGATGAGTTTCAGGCTCACGGCGCAAGTTTGGTAATGATTGCCAAGGGTAACCGTAGCGATGTAGTTACAAACGCTTGCCAGAAGCATGGCGGTTTCTATCTTGGTACTATCGGTGGTGTAGCTGCAGTTCTTTCACAGAGCAGCATCAAGAGCATCGAATGTGTAGAATATCCTGAACTTGGTATGGAAGCAATCTGGAAGATTACAGTAGAAGACTTCCCTGCTTTCATCTTGGTAGACGATAAAGGCAACGATTTCTTTAAACAGCTTAAGCCTCACTGCACAGGAAACTGTAAGTAAACTTAAGATTATTTCTCGATAAATCCATTTAAGGGCGCAGTTATCTTCCTCATTGTGGGGTGATGACTGCGCCCTTGTTCTTTTCTTAACAAAGTGTCTTACTTCGACCGATACGCACGCTCATACCGACCGATGTGAACGCTCACACCGACCGATACGCGTGCTCACATCGACCGATGTGAGACAACTTTGTAGAGATGTTTGTATGTTTCGCTTTTGGGTTCTGCGCCTTTTGCTTAGTCTGCTCTGTGTGATTATTGTTGACCTTAATCTTTCGTGTTATTGTTCCTATCTTTTAAAAGGACTTTTGTTGAATCCCATAAAATCACACTTTCAGGCACATAGAAGTCACTTTGAGAAATGTTTTTTAATTTATTGTTAATAAACAGTAGTTTAGTTGTTACTATAAATTCGCAATTGGCTACAGGCTTGGGAGATTTATATAACAAAATCGCTATAGTGTCATTGTTTGAAATCTGAATATTGAACGAAAACGGTTGTCCATATTTAGCTAGGATAGTTTCTTTATTCATACCAATATTCAGTTCTCCAATAGAGATAGATGCTGAAGTACTATTTTTATATACACTACATGATGTTAATGCAATTACAGCAATAGTAACTAAACTCAATATTCGCATTTTAATCAACCTTGACATAACCATCAGAATTAGAAATCATTTCGTCGGTAATACGAATCATTCTGTTCGCAGATTTGGTTCCATTGATTGGGGTTAGTTTTAAATAAGCATCTGATTCTTGAACATCAACACCTTTCCAAATACCCCTGATATTAATCTTTCTGCCAGATACTGTTCCTACACATACCGCACAATACTCCACGTCCATCGTATATTTTGATAGGGTCAATGTCATTTGTGCTGTATAATTTGAAGGCACTGTAATAGGATAGGTCCTATTAATAGAAAAACTGTGCTCTTCTGTTTCTCCATATGTAAAGTCCTGTCCTTCGGAAACTGATGTGCTAATTTCTCCATTTGCAATAAATGGAACTTTTACTTTGAATTTCGTGGTTACATTAACACTGTAAGAAGTCCTTTTGTTAAAAGATGAGGTTTCTCTATAACTATCAGAAATCGTAAAAGTATGATTTTGGTCTATTGGACCATTATTGGTAAATTTATCCGAAAAAATCATATCCGGTGTGTTAGATAATGTTGATGCGTTTGTATCAAATGTAACACTTTCAATTTTAAAACATTCTACAGGTATAATTTGAAACTCCTGCATCGGTGATTTTTCGTATTTTTCTAAAGATACCTTTGAGTCATTAGCAGTAATTACGCTATAGTAAACATCATAAAAAGATCCGCTATTGCCTTGCCGTGGATAATCTTGATTTTCAATAATGAATGATTCTTTTGAGTACTCGCCATAACGAATATCCCACGAAGCACCAAAAGTAGATGTGTCACTAGATGGTTTAGCGTAAACAACTTTTACGTCTGGATTATTGGAATAAGCTCCAATACTTATTGGCGTATTGGTTTTTTTAGAGTATATTAAATATGGTATTCCAGTAGAAGGAGGTAAAGTCTTTATGTAGAATTGTTGAGAGACATCATTGTCTTTATATTCCTCAAAAGTCAATTCCTCTCCTTCACTGTTAACTTTAAGATGATGCTTTGAAGAAGAATTTCCTATTATCTGTAAATAAATAGGAATCTGGTTTAACTGGTGTAGTTCTTCATACAGGTTTGAATATGACGATGTAGAACGTGTTTTAACCCATAGCTTTCGCATCGCTATACTATCCCCTTCCAACGAAATAATGGAGTCAAGTTCACAAGATCTTGGCAAACTTGTACCAGACTTAGTTAACAATAAGTCTGGTGAATTTGTCTCAGATTCTAAAATTTGCAACTCTTCTGAACATGCAGAAATAAGGCAGCAAATTGCTACCAATCCGAAAAATGAAAGATATTTTTTCATCTAATTCTAATTTAAATTTATAAACTAAGTTATTTAAAGAACTTTTATTTAAATGATAGATATTGTTTGTACTTGTGGAATGATTACTTAACTATACTACACTACACTGCTATTTTGCCAGTAGCAATCCAGTCTTCACCTTCTATCCTTATAGAGAGTAGGCCACTATGGTTGTCCGAAACCTCCAATATGGTATTAATAGATGGAGAGTAGTTTATAATATTTCCATTTTCATCATACAAGTATATTTGGACATTCATGTCCTTATCACCGAAAATCTCTATTAGATGTAATTCTTCATCATAATATACATCAATAGGAATTCTCATAGGTGAACGATGGACTGTCGTGCTTTTATTTGCGTGCCCACTCTTGTAGAAATCCATATAAATTTCACTTCTTTCCGCATAAGACTGAAAACTACCGATAAAAATTAAAACTCCGAAGAGAAACAAAAACTTTTTCATATCATTACTTTTATTGATTAATTCTAAACAAAATTACTATAGAAAAAGTTTTCATTAAATGGCAAAAGTTTGACAGTTAAACTTTTTATATCGTTGATATTCAGTTTAATGTAAATGATAGTGTAGCCGTTTTCTGCACACGAATCCAAAAAGTTTGACGGTCATAGAAATTCCATGATAAAGAATATGATAATTACAAGGTCTTAGAATGGTAGGCGATTTATTTGATTTCAAATTCGCTCGAAGAATATAAAGGGGCTTATGGTTCGCTCAATTATAGTAGTGCTGATTATGTGCTATCGTCAACAAAGACAAACTATAACTATATACAAAAACAGTCTACTTACCGAATCAGGTAGATAGACTGTTTTGCGAAAAGTGGTAAAGTAACTATATAGTTAAGTTATAGTTGCTTCATAAGTTTTCTAATATAAATTCCTATATTAGTTTGATGTTCATTAAGATTAAGTTTCTTACGAACATCACTACTTATATGATAATGCCTTTTCAGTTGCATATATTCACCGACTTCTTTTCCGCGAAGTCCAATAGCATAAAGGCAGACATAATTAATCTCTGATTCAGTAAGCTCATGCTGTTCAAGGTATTCAATAAACTTTGGATGGGAAGCTTTAAACGCTAGACGAGTGGTGTTCATGAATTCATCCTTATCTTGGATAATTCGATCCTTCCAAGTTCCATACGGTTCTGCGTATGAGGTATTATCTGCGATTCGTGAAGCCAATAATCCATTTAACATTTCTATTCTTACTTTGATAGCATCTTCGATTGGTTTTGCTAAATCTTTTTGTTTTTCTAGTATTTCTTTAAGAGTTTCACTTTCGTTCTCTAGTTGCTCGATTTTGAGCCGAAGGTTTTCTGCAGCTAATGATTGACGCTCACATTCCAATTCGGCAGCTTGTTTTCCAAGAACAGCATAATGTTTTTCCAAAGCAAGCTTTTCATTGGTCTTTTTAAGATTATATCTTTCTAATTCACCCTGACGAGTTCTTAATTCGAGATTTTCATTTTCTTTTTTGAGATTTTCTTGTTCCAGTTGTAATCTTTCTTTCTCTTGAGCATCCAACAAACTTTTGGCTTGCCCCAGTCTATAATGATAGTAGATATATCCGGTGATAATCAGCAATACAAATACAATACACAGACTTGACCAAATAATTTTATCTAATTTCTGTTTCTCCAATAAATTGGATTTTTCCATTTCATAACGTTCTTGAGCAAACAAAAAATCATGAGAAAAAATATTCTGGTGTATGGAGTCGATAGTGGTTGAAAAATTACGGTATGTCATTAATGCTCTAGCAAAATCTCCGTCTAATTCTAAAATATCAGTTTTAATTGCCAAATACTTCAAAGATGATTTTGCTTTTGAAGTAGAATCTATCAAATTCATATAACGGTTCGCATTATATGAATCACCAATTCTGCAATATGCCTCTGCAACATCCATTTTAGTTTCATCATCAATGATGTTCATAGATTCATAATAATTTAAGGCATTAACAATATCTTCTTTATCGCCAAATTTTATTACGTAAGAAAGAGCGTATGGAGCAATGACTGCGGCTAACTCTGAGTTTTGTTTAACTCGTCCCTGCGCAACTGATATAACACTGTCTGCAAGACACTTGTCTTTGTTAAGAATGCTTCCATCCAAGACATTGGCGAGACAAGAGATTTCATAATCTGGACGATTAATATTCTTATATAATTTCGCAGCCGTAAGATTGTTCTTTATAAAATCATCTATCTTATAAGTCGAATATTGAATGGTTGCCTGAGCGACCAAAAGGTTTGCTATAGTCAGTGTGTCTGATGCTTCTTGGCAATATTCTCTTCCTCGTATGAAACTTTGCATAGCCGAATCATCATCACCTTGATTCTGATAAATTCGACCTTGATAATAATATGTCCGAAGCTGTTCATTAGGAGAGCCATTATTGATATAATAATCAATAGCTGGTTGAAGAATGTCAAAAGTTGTCGTGTCAATGCAGTTCTTGTCTAGTGCCATGGATTTGAGTAGTGCGTATCGGGCCGCTACCTCTTTACCATTTATAGTTGAAGCTGGAATTTTTTCCAATATGGCGAGAGCTGAATCAGGTAAGGTATTCATTAAGTCTTCAGCCATATCAATTTGTTTCAAAGTCGGTGTATGTTTGTCACAGGTAACCAATACCACAACGATTATAAATGTAATGATAAAGTTTTGGATTTTATGCATAATGTGGTACTTTTAATTGATTTTCGTATTATTTTTGTTCGTCATAAAACAAAGTTTATTAAAGAATAGTGTTTTGAACTTACAAAGTTAGTAGAAAAATCTTGACTCTGATGCCCTTTGCGGAAAAACTTAACTTTATGATTTGTATTGTATGACTTTATAATAAAATGCATATGTGTATTATTATGCATTTTATGCAGATCTGTTATATGACCATATAATAGCATATACAGAAATTTATTATCAATCTCACATATGGAGTTAGTATAATACGTTCTAAATATAGCCAAGAGCATCGCAACTATCTTAGTCCATCAGCATGTAATTATTGAGTTGGGTGACGCATTGGTGAAGACAAAAAAAGAAGCGAAGCCGCTTGCACATTATAATAGTGCAAGCAACTTCGCTTCTGCGTATGTAATAAGACGATATAAGTCTACATATTAAAGACCTGCCAACTCTACAACCTTGTCGGTAGCAGCGATGATGCCTTCAGCATTCTTACCGCCGGCAGTTGCAAAGTGAGGCTGTCCGCCACCGCCACCCTGAATCAGCTTGGCAGCTTCGCGTACCAACTTACCTGCGTTCATGCCGTTGTTCTTAACCAAGTCTTCGCTGATGGCAACGGTAAGCAGCGGTTTGCTTTCGAATACACTTCCGATAACAACCAGCAAGTTTTCGGGGAATTGACCCTTCAGCTGGAACGCGATGTTCTTAACAACATCGGCAGGCATAGGAAGAACGGTCTTGATGACCTTAACGCCATTGATTTCTTTTATGTTTTCTATCAGGCGAGCCTTCACAGAAGCCTCTTTCTCTTTCATGTATTCTTCAACCTGTTTCTTCAAGCCTGCGTTCTCTTCAATATACTTAGTGATAGCAACTTTCAAGTCGGGAGCGTTGTTGAAGAGCGACTTCAAGTCTGTGATAGTATCCTGTATAGTGTCGAGCATGTTTTCTACTCTTTCACCGGTGATAGCTTCGATACGACGTACGCCTGCAGCTACAGAACTTTCAGCCAAAATCTTGACCATACCGATTTTACCTGTAGCCGAAACGTGTGTACCACCACAGAACTCGATAGATGAGCCGAACTGAACTACGCGAACTTCGTCGCCGTACTTTTCGCCGAAGAGGGCGATAGCACCAAGTTCTTTAGCCTTTTCGATAGGCATGTGGCGATATTCTGTCAAAGGAATATTCTCGCGAATCTTAGCGTTAACCAAGTGTTCTACTTCGCGTATCTGTTCCGGAGTTACCTTCTGGAAGTGAGAGAAGTCGAAACGCAAAGACTCAGGAGTTACCAAAGAACCCTTCTGCTCTACGTGATTACCAAGAACCTGACGCAAAGCCTCGTCGAGCAAGTGAGTACAAGAGTGGTTGGCAGCACAAGCGGCACGCTTATCAGTATCTACGCAAGCCATCATCGGAGCGTCGAGGTGTTCAGGCAATTTCTTGGCGATATGGATAGGCAAGTTGTTTTCTTTCTTGGTATCGATGATTTCGATAGTTTCGAATTCGCTTACCAATACACCTGTATCGCCTACCTGACCACCGCTTTCTGCATAGAACGGAGTGTCGCTCAATACTATTTGGTATAAAGTCTGGTTCTTCTGTTTTACTTCACGGTAGCGAAGAATGCTTGTTTCGTATTCGGTATAGTCGTAACCTACGAATTTAGTTTCGCCTTCTTTCAGCGTAATCCAGTCGCCAAGTTCTACGGCAGCCGCATTACGTGCACGCTGTTTCTGCTTCTGCATTTCAGCATTGAACTCGTCTTCATTAACAGTCATACCGTTTTCGCGAGTAATCAGCTCTGTAAGGTCGAGAGGGAATCCGAATGTATCGTAGAGAGTAAATGCGTCAACACCGCTGATTTCTTTCTTTCCGGCAGCTTTAGCTTCGCCCATAGTCTTGTCGAGCAGACGGATACCTGTTTCAAGAGTACGCAAGAATGATTCTTCTTCTTCCTTGATAACCTTTTCTATCAACGCTTGCTGAGCTTTCAGTTCAGGATAAGCACCGCCCATGTTTTCTATCAACACCGGAACGAGCTTGTACATGAATGCCTGCTTCTGGTCGAGGAAGGTGTAAGCGTAACGTACGGCACGGCGCAAGATACGGCGGATTACATAACCTGCCTTAGCGTTCGACGGCAACTGTCCGTCGGTGATTGAGAATGCGATAGTACGGATATGGTCGGCAACAACACGCATGGCGATGTCTGTCTTTTCGTCCTGTCCGTAAGTCTTGTTAGACAAGTCGCCGATAACCTTGATAATAGGCTGGAATACGTCGGTATCGTAGTTTGAAGTCTTTCCCTGCATGGTGCGAACCAAACGTTCGAATCCCATACCGGTATCGATAACCTTAGCTGGCAGCGGCTCAAGTGAACCATCAGCCTTACGGTTGTATTGCATAAATACCAAGTTCCAGATTTCAATAACCTGCGGATGGTCTTTGTTTACCAATTCGCGTCCGGGAACTTTTGCTTTTTCTTCTTCAGAACGAGAGTCTATATGGATTTCAGAGCACGGTCCGCATGGTCCGGTATCGCCCATTTCCCAGAAGTTATCATGTTTGTTACCGTTGATGATATGATCTTCGGGGAAATATTTGCCCCAATATCCTGCTGCTTCGTCGTCGCGTTCCAGTCCTTCCTCAGGGCTACCTTCGAATACGGTAACGTAGAGGTCTTTAGGATCGATTTTCAGAATGTCTACCAAGTACTCGTATGCCCATCCGATAACTTCTTTCTTGAAATAGTCGCCGAAAGACCAGTTACCAAGCATCTCGAACATGGTGTGGTGGTAAGTATCGTGACCTACTTCTTCCAAGTCGTTATGCTTACCGCTTACGCGCAAACATTTCTGTGAGTCGGTTACACGTTTGTATTTGGCGGGGTGATTGCCTAAAATAATGTCTTTAAACTGATTCATACCTGCATTGGTAAACATCAGGGTAGGGTCGTCCTTGATTACCATCGGTGCAGAAGGCACAATCTGATGCCCTTTCGACTCGAAGAATTTAACGAATGAGTCGCGGATTTCATTAGCTGTCAACATGATGATTATATATCTTGTAGTTAATATTCTCGAATATGGTTTGCAAAGATAATCTGTTTTATTATTTTTGTCGATAGGTTTCATGCTAAAACTTGGCATCCCTAACATTAATTTTTAAGAAAAACAGGTATTTAATGCGCAAAGTATATTACATATACAATCCGAAAACCCGGACTTACGACCGCATCTACCCTACGATGCGCCAGCGCATGATGAGTTATTTACGCCGAATGTTTGTCGGTATGGGGTTGGGTGCCGGATTTTTTATCGTACTGTTGATAGTGTTCGGTTCTCCTTCCGAAAAGAATCTTAGGGTGGAAAACTCACGCTTGTTGGCTCAGTATCATATTCTTTCTTCTCGTCTTGACGATGCTCTTGGGGTGATGCAGCAGTTGCAGCGCCGCGATGATAACCTGTATCGTGTAATTATGCAGGCCGACCCTGTAGCGGATGCGCTTCGCAACGCAAGTTACGGCAAAACAAACCGTTACGAGGAGTTGATGGATATGACTAACGCCAAGATGGTGGTGAACACCACACAGCAGATGGACTTACTGGCGCGTAGAGTTTATGTGCAGTCTAAATCGTACGACGATATAGTGGAGTTATGTAAGAAACACGATGATATGTTGGCTTGCATCCCTGCCATTCAGCCCGTATCTAACAAGAATCTGAAGCAGACGGCTTCGGGATACGGTAACCGTATAGACCCTATTTACAAGACCGTGAAGTTTCATGCGGGCATGGACTTCTCGGCCAACGTGGGCACTCCGGTTTATGCCACGGGCAACGGTACGGTGCAGAAAGCGGGATGGGAAGGACTGTATGGTAATTGCATCACTATAAATCATGGCTTCGGCTACGTAACCCGTTACGCTCATCTCAGCAAGATAGGCGTAAGAAAGGGGCAGAAGGTAGTGAGAGGAGAAAAGATAGGGCAGGTGGGAAGTACCGGAAAAAGTACGGGACCGCACTTGCACTACGAGGTGCATTTGAAGGGACATATTATGAATCCTGTGAATTATTATTTTATGGACTTGAATGCCGACGATTATGACAAGATGATACAGATTGCGTCTAATCACGGTAAGGTATTCGATTGATAAAGGAGAAAGCTATGGCCTTAAAGACTGATAAAGGATTGAAGATATATTATTCTATACGCGAGGTGGCTGCCATGTTCGATGTGAACGAGTCTTTGCTTCGTTACTGGGAGAAGGAGTTTCCGTTTATTTCGCCCAAGAAGGCTGGAGGTAATATTCGCCAGTATACTAAGGAGGATATTGAAAACGTGCGCCTGGTGTATCATTTGGTGAAGGAGAAAGGAATGACCTTGGCCGGAGCCAAGCAGCGTATCAAGCAGAATAAGGAGACGGTAAGTAATGTGGTAGAGATAGTGGACCGACTGAAGAAGGTACGCGAGGAACTTGTGAGTATGCGCAAGGAGCTTGATTATCTTACATAGTGCAGCCGTATCATATTAATAGCATTAATACGGAGCGTGCCGCATGAAGTTTGCTGATTTCATGCGGCACGCTCCGTGTGATATCGTTTTAGTTTCTTAATCGGCTATTTGATCGTCGAAGTTCTCTATACGAGTAATCTTCTTGATGTTCTCAAGTTTCTTCAGATTATCGCAAATAGTGTTCACGTCTTCCACATCGTGCACGTATAGCTGGATGCGTCCTTCGAATATACCGTCGTTCGACTCTACGTTGAGTTTATGTATGTTTACGTTAAGCTCTCTTGAAATTACTTCTGTCACGTTGTTCAGCACACCTATTCCGTCTATACCTTTTATATATACGTTTACCGGGAATGTCAGGGCCTTGCCAGTTTCCCATTGCACAGCTAACAAGCGGTTGCCGAAGCTTGTTTTCAGTTGTGCCGCTATCGGACACTGTCTCTTATGAATAACGATACGGTTGTTATCGTCTATATATCCTAACACGTCATCGCCCGGGATAGGCTTGCAACAGTCGGCAAGGATATACTTCTTCATATCGTCTGGCGTAAGCTTCAGTATCTTCTTCTTGTCGATATTCAATGCCGGAGCTTCTTCCTGCTTTGACTCTTGTTTCTTGTTGCCACCGAAAGCGAAAGAAATATACTTTTTCCAGCTGGTAGTGGTAGGCTTTTCTTTCAGCTCATTCTTATCCGCTTCGCCCAGTTTGATAGTACCTTGTCCTACGTTTAGCGCCAATTCTTCGAATTTTGACACATGATGCAGGGCGCAAAGTTTCTGAATATTAGCGTCGTTCTGAGCAATTTCCTCCTGCTTCAGGAAGTCGCTTATAATGTCTTCTCCCTTCTGCTGAAGCTCTTTACGCTCTCTTTTCAGAATGGCCTGTATCTTAGATTTAGCCTTTGCGGTAGTAGCGAAGTCAATCCATGACGGCTGTACTTTTTGCGATTTTGATGTCAGAATTTCTACTTGGTCTCCGCTTTGCAACTTATGGCTAAGAGGTACGAGTTTATGGTTTACCTTGGCTCCGATACAATGACTTCCGAGGAAGGTGTGGATGGAGAATGCGAAATCGAGCGCAGTACAGTTCTGCGGCATGGTCTTGATTTCGCCTTTCGGTGTAAATACAAATATTTCGGATGCGAAAAGATTCAGTTTGATGGTGTCGAGGAAGTCGAGCGCGTCCGGTTGCGGGTCATCAAGTATCTCCTTGATGGTCTTGAGCCATTTAGTCAACTCGCCTTCGTCTTCGCTACCGCCGCCTTCTTTATACTTCCAGTGAGCAGCGAAGCCCTGTTCGGCTACATCGTTCATGCGTTCGCTACGAATCTGGACCTCTATCCACTGTCCCTTGTTGCTCATCAGCGTAACGTGGAGAGCTTGATAACCATTAGCTTTAGGATGGCTTACCCAGTCGCGTAGACGGTCGGGATGAGGCTTGTATATTTTCGATATGGCTACGTAAATATCAAAACAATCGTTCAGCTCCTCTTCCATGTTATTCGGAGTGAAAATAATTCTGACTGCCAAGATATCGTATATTTCTTCGAATGAGATATGCTTAGTCTGCATCTTGTTCCAGATGGAATAAGGCGACTTTATTCTTGCCTGAATGCGGTATGAAATTCCCATCTTATCGAGTTGCTGTTTGATGGGAGCGGTGAATTCGGCGAACACAGTGTCGCGTTCGGCCTGTGTAGCTTTCAGTTTTTCTTGTATTTCCTGATAAGTCTCGGGATGTTCGTATTTAAAGCTCAGGTCTTCAAGTTCGGTTTTGATACGGTTAAGTCCCAAACGGTTGGCTAACGGAGCGTATATATATAATGTCTCTCCGGCTATTTTATACTGCTTGCTGGGAAGCATGGATCCGAGGGTACGCATGTTATGTAGTCGGTCGGCAATCTTTATAAGAATCACCCGTATATCATCGTTCATTGTAAGTAGTAACTTCTTGAAGTTTTCCGCTTGCGCCGATGCTCTATCCCCGAATATACCTCCAGAGATTTTAGTCAGTCCGTCTACAATTTGTGCAATCTTAGGGCCGAACAGGTTTTCTATATCTTCTACCGTATAGTCTGTATCTTCTACAACATCGTGTAGAAGGGCAGAACAGATGGAGGTTGAGCCTAAGCCGATTTCTACACACGCAATGCGTGCTACCGCAATGGGATGCAGTATATATGGTTCTCCAGAACGACGTCGGACACCCTTATGCGCTTGTTTGGCGAAGTTGAAAGCCTTGGTTATAATTTCTACTTTCTTACGGTGTCTACTACTCAAGTATCGGTCTAATAATTCTTGAAAAGCGTCATTTATTATCTTTTCATCAGCCTGCTCTTGTGATAACTTATCGTCAGCCATTATATTACCTCCTAGTATTCATTTCTATATCTTGCAAATGTATACAAAATAAGGAATTTTACAAATATTTCGTATTGAAATCGGTATGTTATTTCACACGAATGGAGCGGCCTGCGCGTATATTATTGCCCTTGATTCCGTTAAGTTGTCTTATCTTTGATACGCTTGTGTGGTATTTGGCGGCTATGCCTCCCAAGGTATCTCCGCTACGTACTTTATGGTACTTGGCTTGTGCCGAAGACTTTGGTGCTCCCGATACGGAAACGAATGTCCGTCGGTTAAGATACACATCACTTTTGTAATTGAAGATGCTGTCTTCTTTGTCGATGAAAGTGCTTACCATATTGGCCGGAAGGCGTAATGCATAGGGTTCTTCGTTGCCCGGTATCAAGTCTTTTTTATATTCCGGGTTCAATGCACGCAGCTGATCCATGCTTATGTTGCATACTGCCGATACCTGCTGCAGATGAAGCGGGCGGTTTACGTGGATGGTATCAGTGCTTTCGGGCATTTTCATATCCATCGGTTTGATGTTATGCTCGCAGTAGTATGTCATGATGTAATTGGCCGCAACGAATGCCGGTACATATCCTCTTGTTTCTTTAGGAAGGAAGTTGTATAGTTTCCAGAAGTCTTTTTCTCCTCCAGCACGGTGTATTGCTTTATTGATGGTTCCGGGACCGCAGTTGTAAGCTGCCAACACCAAGTTCCAGTCGTGATAGATATCGTACAAGTCTTTAAGATATCGTGCCGCAGCTCTTGTTGATTTCAGCGGGTCGCGTCGTTCGTCTATCCAGCTAGTTTGTTTCAATCCGTATATTTTAGCTGTAGGAAGCATGAACTGCCACAGTCCTACGGCTCCTTGGCGCGATGTAGCCATTGGGTTTAGTGCCGATTCTATTATAGGCAGGTATTTCAGTTCCAGCGGGAGGTTATATAAATCGAGTGCTTCCTCTATTATCGGCATGTAAAAATTGTTTGCGCTGAGCATGAACGCCACTTTTGTACGCAAGCGATTGGCATACATATCTATGAATTCGCGTATTACGCTGTTATATGGCATCTCGATGATGGCCGGTATACGCTTCAGTCGGTCTATATATACAGAGTCGCTTATCTGTGGTCCTGCAGATGTGGGGATGCAGTTATCTCCTAAATTGATATAGTTTTTTGATATCCAGTCGAGGTAAAGGCTGTCCGAGTTGGAAAGCATACCTTCGGGCAAGTCAATAACATCTTCAGTTCCCGAGTCCGTGCGTACGGTTATGCTTTGTCCTGTTTGGGCAAAAAGTGAAGTGGTGCTAAGCAAGGCTACCAAGCCGATAAAGAGTTTTTTCATGTCTTAAAATTTAATACTGCATTTTAAGCCTACACCGAGTGGGGCTTTACGGTATGCATCGTTAAAAATAGCAGGTTCCCATGTCATGCTCAAGTCGTTGCTTATATCGAAGTTGGATAGTTCAGCGTCTACATAAGCATCGATTACCGATAACAGATATACACCGATGAAAGCGATAACACTTAGGTCGCGCTGTCGGCGGTATACGTCTTTTCGTTTCTTGAACAAGTCTTGGTAATATGATTTTCGCGCCTCAACCATTTCTTTGGTATAGCTGGGCGGAAGGAAATCCATGTAGCTGTCATTGTTTGGGTTATCGCTCATAATGTCTTGAAACGCCTGCATATAATCTTTATACATCTTGCCGTTCCAGGTCAAGGCGTATGCACATCCCACAAATCCACCGTACACGATAGGCAGTTTCCAGTATTTACGATTATATATTTGTCCGGCACCAGGGATAGCCAACGCCAACCATACCGATTTGTTAGGTTCGGGCAGCCATTTTTTCTTCTGCTGCTTAGGTTGCTGCATGGCAGGACCGTTTATCGAGTCGTTCATCGCTGCAAGTCGTGCCGTATCTATGGGGGCCTCAATATCTATCCGGCGTTTTGCTATATCATCGTTATTGAGCAGAGCCAAGCTGTCTGCTTCGTTCTTTGCCCTTATAGAGTCGGCACTGAGCACTCCGTCTCTGTGCTTTTTAGCTCGTTGGGCTTGACAATCTATGCTCCCAATCAACAGAAACGTGATAAGCGCGATTATAGACATTATATATGTAGACCAATTGCTATTCAATGTTCTGTCGGGTTTATTCGTTTGGTTTCAGTGTGTCTAATATTTCCATGATGCGTTCCAAGTCGGCTTCGCTGCTGAAAGGTATGCTGATTTTTCCTTTTCCTTTAGCTGAGCACGACAGTTGCACTTTGCTGCCGAAGAAGTTGCAAAGGTGATTCTGCAACATGGTGTATTCTTCAGACAGTTTGGCACCTTTAGGTGCAATCTTCTTTCCTCCCGATTCCACGCTTTCGCCTACGGTGAGGGCTTTCACCATATCTTCTACTTTTCTTACCGAATAATCGTGCTCTAAGATTTCGTTGAATATGCGGATTTGTGTTTTCGGGTCGTCCAGAGCCAGAAGCGCACGTGCGTGCCCCATGTCTATTTCTTTATTTTTGAGAGCCATCTGTATGGTGGCGGGCAGTTTAAGCAGTCGCAGGTAATTTGCTACGGTAGTACGTTTCTTTCCTACGCGTTCGCTCAGTCTTTCCTGTGTAAGCTCATATTGTTCCAGCAAGTGCTGGTAAGCCAATGCGATTTCAAGTGAATTTAAGTCCTCGCGCTGAATGTTTTCAATCAGCGCCATTTCCATCACGTTCTCGTCGTCGGCAGTGCGTATATAGGCGGGTATAGTTCTCAGGCCTGCCTGTATCGATGCGCGGTAACGTCTTTCTCCGGCTATGATTTGATAAGAGTCTTCGTCAGTCTTGCGTAGAGTGATAGGCTGTATAATACCTATTTCACTTATCGAGTCGGCCAGCTCTTGCAGTGCTATCGGGTCGAAATCACGGCGCGGCTGGTTCGGGTTGACCGAGATTTTGCTCAGTTCTATTTCGTTTATCGACGATGATCCAGACGTCTTGACTTCAGTTTCTGTAGAAATCAAAGCGTCGAGTCCTCTGCCTAATGCAAATTTTTTCTGTACGGCCATGTCTTTATATAGTGTTCTGCAATTCTGTTACTTATTTGTTTTTGTTAATTATCTCGTTGGCCAGGGCCAGATGGTTTTTCGCACCTGTAGAGTCGGCGTCATAAAGTATGGCCGGTATGCCGTGGCTTGGAGCTTCGCTCAACTTCACGTTGCGCTGAATGATGGTCTTGAATACCAATTCCTGGAAATGTCTTTTCACCTCATCATATATTTGGTTAGCCAAACGCAGACGAGAGTCGAACATGGTTAGCAGGAATCCTTCAATTTCCAGTGACGGGTTAAGCTTTGTTTTGATGATTTTTATCGTATTAAGCAGTTTACTGATACCTTCGAGAGCAAAATACTCGCATTGTACGGGTATGATAACCGAGTCTGCAGCCGTTAAGGCATTGATTGTGATAAGTCCCAACGATGGAGAACAGTCAATAAGGATGAAATCGTATTCATTCTTCATCGGTTCGAGAGCCTTTTTCATTATTTTCTCTCTGTTGTCCAAGTTAAGCATCTCTATCTCAGCTCCTACCAAGTCGATGTGCGACGGAATTATGTCGAGTCCGTCAATGTCTGTTGTGTAGATAGCTTCGCGTATGTCTGTTTGGTTGATCAAGCATTCATATATGGAGCAGTCTATATCTTTCAGGTCTACACCCAAGCCCGATGAGGCGTTTGCCTGCGGATCGGCATCGACTACTAACACTTTCTTCTCGAGAGTGGCTAATGATGCGGCCAAGTTAATAGTAGTGGTAGTTTTGCCAACACCACCTTTTTGGTTGGCCAATGCAATAATTTTTCCCATATTAATCAGTTTATCTGAATGCGAAATAACAAATAAATCATGAAAACGTGCGCTTCGCAGCTGTTACATTTATATAAAGTGTTGATAACTTACACCGTTTGTTAATAACTTCTGCTGCGCAAAGATAAGAATTTCCTCATTAACTAGTCGGTCCGAAATGGATTAATTAGTTCATATTTAACAATATTAGTAAAAGCGTATTACGCTAAAACGAAGTGAAAAGACTTTGTTTGGGAATCTGTATAGCGTAAGCTGTCCGGTTTATGAAACTGATTGAACTATTGCTTTGCGTATTGAGCAGTCACATATCATTTTGATATATTATCTGTTGTAAACTTTTTGCAATTCTTTAATGAAGTTGTCTCACATCGACCGATACGAGCGCTTACTTCGACCGATACGAACGCTAGCATCGACCGATATGAACGTTCACTTCGGTCGAAGTAAGACGACTTTGTTTAATAATTTCATGATATGCCTAACAGACGCCGATTATTGGCAAGAAGCATGTCCTGTCAGAGTTCGCTTTGGCAGGACATGCTTTTTTATATATCGAAGATTTATAGTACCTTTACGTGCGATTTTAAGAATAAAAACGATACTTATTATGACAAATCAAAAACCACTTCTGTTGCTGTCTAACGATGACGGCGTAACAGCTAAGGGAATAAACGAACTAATCAAAATATTGCGCCCCATGGCCAACTTGGTAGTAGTGGCTCCGGATGGACCTCGCTCAGGAGCTTCGGGTGCCATTACCTCAGAGCGTCCTTTGCGCTATTCTTTGGTAAAACAAGAACCGGGACTTACAATATATAAATGCAGCGGCACTCCGGTAGATTGTGTTAAGCTGGCTCTGCATGAGTTGGTGCCACATAAGCCCGATATGGTGATAGGTGGCATTAACCACGGCGATAACTCGTCGGTCAACGTGCATTACTCTGGCACTATGGGAGTTGTGATAGAAGGTTGTCTTAAGGGCATTCCTTCTGTAGGCTTTTCTCTCTGCAATCATTTGCCGGACGCTGATTTTGAGCCTTCGTTCCCTTATATCAAGCGTGTGGTAGACGAGGTATTGGCACACGGATTGCCTTTAGGAGTATGCCTTAACGTGAATATACCTAATATGCCACAGTTGAAAGGCATCCGCATCTGTCGTCAGACCAATGGCGTTTGGATTAACGAGTTCGTTAAAGCCGAGCATCCGCGCGGTGGTAATTACTTCTGGCTTACAGGCGAATACCATAACATGGAGCCGGGGGTAGAGGGTACCGATCACTGGGCTTTAGATAATGGCTATGTGGCTATAACTCCTACACGCACAGATGTTACTGCTTATAGCTTTATGGAACAACTTGCACAATGGAATCTTGAAGTATGAAATATTATCTGATAGTAGGCGAGGCCTCGGGCGACCTTCACGCATCTAACCTTATGAAGGCGCTGATGGCGGAAGATCCTGAAGCTGAATTCCGTTTCTTCGGTGGCGATTTGATGACTGCCGTAGGCGGAACGTGCGTAAAGCATTATCGCGAATTGGCTTACATGGGCTTTATCCCGGTACTGCTGCATCTGCGTACTATATTCAGCAATATGGACAGATGTAAGCACGACATCGAAGCGTGGAAGCCGGACGTGTTGATATTGGTAGATTATCCGGGGTTCAATCTTAAAATAGCCGCTTACATCAAAAAGCATACTCAGATACCTATATATTATTATATATCGCCTAAGATATGGGCTTGGAAAGAATATCGCATTAAGAATATACGTCGTGATGTAGATAAGCTGTTTTCTATACTTCCGTTCGAGGTGGATTTCTTCCGAGGTCACCACTATCCGGTAGATTATGTAGGTAACCCGTGTGTAGATGCGGTAGACAGTTTCTTGCGTACGGATACTGAAACGAAAGAGCAGTTCTGCCAACGCTTGAATCTGGAATCGTCTCGTCCAATTATCGCACTTTTGGCGGGGAGCCGTAAGCAAGAAATCAAGGACAACCTCTCGCGTATGATGGAGGCTTCTCGCTCGTTTCCTCAGTATCAGTTTGTGATAGCCGGAGCTCCTGGCATCGCCCCGGAATTCTATAGCCATTATCTTACAGATGGTGCCAAGATTGTATTTGGCGAGACATATCGTTTGCTGCGTCATTCTGAGGCGGCTTTGGTGACTTCGGGAACGGCTACTCTTGAAACGGCATTGTTCAGAGTGCCGCAGGTGGTATGTTATTATACGGCTGCAGGTAAACTTGTTTCGTTCTTACGCCGTCATATATTGAAGGTTAAATATATATCGTTGGTTAATTTGGTGTCGGGTTCTGAAGTTGTTACCGAATTGGTTGCCGACGGAATGACAGTCGATAATATACGTTGTGAACTGTCTGCCATAATAGAAGGAGGCTCCCGACGTATTCAGATGTTATCCGGTTATGACCGTATGATACAGATATTAGGCACACCCGGAGCTTCTGAACGGGCGGCAAAACTGATGGTGAAGTATCTGAAGAAATAATAATAAAAATAAGAATCGCCTTTCGTATAAAGAACAATTTCAATATACGAAAGACGATTCTTCTATATATAATAATGTGACTATAATCCGTTATGCCTTTATAAGCGTAATGACATACAGATAAACTACGGCGGCCGGAACAGCCATCAGCGTGCTGTCGAAGCGGTCGAGCATACCTCCGTGTCCGGGTAAGATATTACCGGAGTCTTTTATACCTAAAGTACGCTTCATCAGCGATTCAGTCAAGTCTCCCCATGTACCGAATACTACTACGGTCAATCCTAATCCTATCCATTCCGCAGTATTCATGAAGTCGAAGAAGTGCGCCAAGATAACGGCAGCGATTATACTGAATACAGCTCCACCGATAGAGCCTTCCCACGATTTCTTGGGTGAGATGCGCTCAAACAAGCGATGTTTGCCAAACAACATTCCGGTGCAGTAAGCTCCACTATCGTTCACCCAGTTAAAGATGAATATCGACAACGGCAATATCGGGTTGAATTCGGTAACCGACTGACTGTTTACGCTGTGATACGCCAAAACGTTAAGTAGTGAAAACGATAGAGCGATGTACATCTGGCTCATCATTCCATACGCCCAGTTGTTGATGGGGTTCTTTTGCTTCTTGTACAGTTCGCTTATCAGCAGATACATCAGCAAGAACAAATAGGGGATGAATATCTCGTAAGTGCCAGGCATAATGCTGGTATATCCAAAGCAAAGGAACATGAATACTCCAGCCAAGACTGTCATCTGACGGTTTACCTGCGCCTCGCCCGATTTGTTTATGATAGTCCCGAATTCAAAAATAGTAAGAGCGGGTATTGTGGCAAACAANNTAGTAAGAGCGGTTATTGTGGCAAACAATAAGGTAAACGGTATAGGACCTCCTAAAATGCAGCCTACTAGTACGGCTACAAATATCACTCCCGTTATAGCTCTTTTCAGAAAGTTGCTATTCACTGTGGTATAGAATTATTGGTTATTTTCTTTTTCTTCCGCCTTTCCCGAAGGTGTGCTGTCTTCTGCTTTAGGCAAATTGTTCTTCTCTTCTCCTGCCATAATTTCTTCAGAACGTGAAGTCCACGGACGTTTGCCGAATATCTTCTCTACATCTTCGGCGAATATAACTTCGCGCTCTATAAGAAGCTGTGCCAACTGCGCATGTCCTTCTTGGTGCTGACGGAGCAAGTCCTTGGCACGCTCGTATTGTGTGGCAATCATTTTCTGCACTTCTTGGTCTATCATTTCGGCGGTATGCTCGCTGTATGGCTTGTTGAAAGCATACTCGTCGTTATTGTAATAGCACAAGTTAGGCAGTTTGTCGCTCATGCCTGCATAGGCTATCATGCCATACGCTTGCTTGGTAACTTTCTCCAAGTCGTTCATTGCTCCGGTAGAAATCTGTCCGATGAATACCTCTTCGGCAGCTCGTCCTCCTAAGGTGGCGCACATTTCGTCCAGCATCTGCTCTTTGGTAGTGATTTGTCTTTCTTCGGGCAAATACCAAGCGGCACCCAATGCTCGTCCGCGAGGAACGATAGTTACCTTTATCAGTGGGTTAGCGTGCTCAAGGAACCACGAGATAGTAGCGTGTCCGGCTTCGTGAAGTGCAATGGCACGTTTTTCAGCGTCGGTCATCACTTTAGTTTTCTTCTCTAATCCACCTACTATACGGTCAATGGCGGCCAAGAAGTCTTCTTTGCCTACCGCATTTTTAGAGTGTCGTGCGGCTATCAGTGCCGCTTCGTTACATACGTTGGCTATGTCGGCACCGCTGAAGCCCGGTGTTTGACGCGCCAATAAGTCTACATCGACTGTATTATCGAGTTTCAATGGGCGCAGGTGTACTCCGAATACCTCCTTACGCTCGTTCAAGTCGGGCAGGTCTACATATATCTCTCTGTCGAAACGTCCGGCACGCAGCAAAGCCTTGTCGAGGATATCAACTCGGTTTGTGGCTGCCAAGATGATGACGCCACTGTTTGAACCAAATCCGTCCATCTCGGTAAGAAGCTGATTCAATGTGTTCTCTCTTTCATCGTTGCCTCCCATATTTGGATTCTTTCCACGGGCACGTCCTACAGCATCAATTTCATCAATGAAAATTATACAAGGAGCTTTTTCTTTAGCTTGTCTGAACAAGTCGCGTACGCGTGATGCACCTACACCGACAAACATTTCTACGAAATCAGAACCTGACATAGAGAAGAACGGTACGTCTGCTTCGCCGGCTACAGCCTTTGCTAAAAGAGTTTTACCTGTTCCCGGAGGGCCTACAAGCAAGGCACCCTTAGGTATTTTACCTCCCAAGCGTGTATACTTCTGCGGGTCTTTCAAGAAGTCTACTATCTCTTGCACCTCTTGTTTCGCAGCAGCCTGTCCTGCTACATCCTTAAATGTTACACGGTTAGCGGCTCCCTTTTCAAACAATTGTGCTTTGCTCTTTCCTACATTGAATACTCCAGAACCGGTAGGACCAGCTCCGCCTCCCATGCGACGCATGAAGAATATCCAGATGAACACGAAGAACAATATCGGGGCAAGACTGCCGAATAGCATTCCGAACCAATTGTCTGACTTCTTATAGATAACTTTTCCGGTGAAGTGTCCTTCTTTTTGTTGCTCATCGAGAAAGCGGTCCAAGCTTTCTATAGAACCAGCCTGAACGGTAATGGCAGGGCTTCGGCCTACATTCTTGGCTTCCTTTTGGAATACGTCGGCCACGTGGTCGGCTTTTACGAACATTTCTATGCGATTGTCATCGTAAGCTACCACCTTATCGGCATATCCTTTGCTTACCCATCCTTGGAATTCGGTATAAGACACCTCTTTTACTATATTACCTTCGTCTCCTCCTGCAAGGTAAAGGTAGCCGAAAATGAGGGCGATTACAATGTATAGCCACGTCAAGTTGGGGCGCGGCATGTTTATCTTGGGTTTGTTGTTTTCGTTCATAGGTTTATAGTGATAAGTGTTTTTAGTCTAAGTCTGGAATTTCGGTCAGTTTTGCATCGGCCCATAGGTGCTCCAGATTATAGAAGTCGCGTTCTTCTGGCAAGAACACGTGTACCAATATGTCTCCATAATCCATAGCCACCCACTGTGCATTGCGCAATCCGTCTATGGCATAAACTTTTTCTCCGGTTTCTTTTCTTACATAGTCTTTTATAGAATCTACGATTGCTGTTACTTGGCTGGGCGAATTGCCTTCGCATATCACGAAGTAATTACAGATGGTGTCTTCGATAGTTGTCAAGTCTGCTATAACGATGCGTTTTCCTTTCTTTTCTTGTATTGCTTCTGTTATTTTCTGTACGATCTTGTCTGTCTTGTTCATTATCAAGTCTTCTTTTCTTAGAGTTTAATATGATATTACTATAATATAATGTGACAAATATACTTGCTTTTCCGTATATGGCGAAGTAAAGTATATTAATTCTCCTTTTTATATGTGTTTTTCTCAAAAAAGATGCCGAAAGATTTGGTGCGTTATAAAATTGTTGTACCTTTGCAGCGTCAAATTAAAAGACGCTCGATAAGAGCAATAAATTGGGCTATGGTGTAATGGTAACACAACAGATTCTGGTCCTGTTTTTCCTGGTTCGAATCCGGGTAGCCCAACTTTAAAAATGTCTTTTAGATGTGTCCCATGGGGGGATGCTTATAAGTTTGGGCTATGGTGTAATGGTAACACAACAGATTCTGGTCCTGTTTTTCCTGGTTCGAATCCGGGTAGCCCAACAGAATGATTAGGAGTTCGATGTTTCGGACTCCTTTTTTGTATGTAATCTAATGCTATTCTTTTGATTCTCACCTTGTATTTCTTGGTTTTTAAGCTACTAACTGTATGTGTTTTTGGTAGTTATATGCTATTATGTACAAAACATACACTTTTTCAAAACGATTTTATCATTGCTTTTGTTTAAAAAACGTTTAGCTCTGTAAACGGTTGCTTAAAACCATTAAAATAGTTTCTAATTCTTAAATTTAAAAAAGATGAAAAACTTCTTCTTCCCAATGAAAATACCTCAGAAGCAGGTGTTGTTATTGGCGGCGTCTTTGTCTTTAGGACAAATGGCTTTTCCTATCGGAAATAATATGTCGGGAGAGGCTTCTGCCATTGCGCAGCAGAATCGAAAGCAGGTTACAGGAACGGTGACTGATAGTTTTGGTCCGGTTATTGGAGCCAGCGTAGTTGTTAAGGGTACTACCAATGGAGTTATTACCGATATGGACGGTAATTTCACATTGCAGGTTCCGGTTGGCGCTACTATCGTTATATCTTATGTAGGATATAAAGATAAGGAAATAAAGTATGCAGGCGAGCCTACTTTAAAGGTTGAGATGAATGAAAATGTTCAGACTCTTCAGGAAGTACAGGTAATCGCTTATGGTACTACAAAGAAAGTGTCAGTAACTGGTGCCATGTCTTCTGTTACTTCTAAAGATGTGTTGAAGAGTCCGGTATCAAGTATCGGTAATGCCTTGGCTGGTAAGTTGCCGGGTCTGTCGTCTATACAGACTACAGGACAGCCGGGTGGTGACGACCCTACAGTTTATGTTCGTGGTGTGGGCTCTCTTTCTGAATCTATGTCTACTCCGTTGATGTTGGTTGATGGTGTAGAACGTTCTTTCTTCCAGATAGACCCTAATGAAGTAGAAGATATCACTGTATTGAAAGATGCTTCTGCTACAGCTGTATTTGGTGTGCGTGGTGCTAACGGTGTTATCTTGGTTACTACCAAACGAGGTAAAGAAGGTAAGGCTAAGGTTAACTTCTCTACTTCTGTTGCCGTTCAGATGCCTACACGTTTGCCAGAATTCGCTAACAGTTATGAATATGCACGTAATTATGTAGATGCTCAGCGTCGTGACGGAGTGCCCGAAAATGGTTTGGCATTTACTGAAGAGACAATCGAAGCATTCCGTACTCACAGCAATCCTATCGCTTATCCTGATGTTGATTGGTTGGACTTGCGAGTTAAGAATACCGCAATGCAGACTCAGCACAACTTGACCATCTCTGGTGGTACAAAGAAAGTGCGCTACTTTGCTTCATTGGGTATATTCACTCAGGAAGGTCTTTTCAAGACATTCGAAGACGAGTATAACAGTAACTTTAAATATAATCGTTATAACTATCGTATCAATTTGGATATGAATATCACTAAGAGCACTACACTGCGTATGAACGTGGGTGGACGTGTGAACGATAAACGTACTCCGAATGCAGATGAAAGCTTGAACAGCTTCTTCCAGACTCTTTATTGGGCGGTACCATTTGCCGGTGCAGGTCTTGTAGACGGTAAGTGGCTTAAGGCTGATACTAAGAAGATTGCTAATATGTCGGCCGAATTCAAGGACGGTATGGGTGGCTATGGTGCAGGTTATAGAACATCGGCCGGAAATACATTGAACTTCGACTTCGTGTTAGAGCAGAAATTAGACTTCTTGACCAAGGGCTTGAAGGCACATGTCAAGGGTTCTTATAACAGCTCTGTAACACTGAATAAGACCCGTTCTTGCAATTATCCGTATTATGAAGTAATCATGAATGAGGATAATACGCTGAACTATCGTCGTGTGGGTGAGAGGACAAACCTTAGCTACAGTGAAAGCATTGGTCGTACTCGTGATTGGTATGTAGAAGCTGCTGTAAACTACAAGCGTGATTTCGGCGATCATCATGTATCTGGATTGGTAATGTATAACCAGTCTATTACTTATTATCCTTCGGGACCCAGTGAGTTCTTGTCTATTCCGAGAAGCTATATCGGCTTGGTAGCCCGTGCTATTTACGACTGGAAGACTCGTTATATGGCCGATGTCAATATGGGATATAACGGTTCTGAAAACTTCGCCCTAGGCAAGCGCTTCGGTATGTTCCCGGCGTTCTCTGTTGGATGGATTGTTTCGGAAGAAAAGTTCATGCAGCCTTTGAAACCTTATCTGAGCTATTTGAAACTGAGAGCATCTTATGGTATTGTAGGTAATGACCGTGTAAGCGATAACTCTCGATTCCTTTATTTGCCCGACGTTTATAATCCTAATACAGGAAGCTTCTTCTTCGGTAATGGTTCAAGCGCTATCAAGGGAGCTGCAGAGTTGAAGAAAGGTAATCCTAACGTAACTTGGGAAACTGCTGCAAAGCAGAACTATGGTGTAGATCTTTATATGATTGACAGCAAGTTGAAGGTTAATTTCGACTACTTTATCGAACACCGTAAAGACATTCTTACTTCAAGAGGTACCAACCCGGGGTATCTGGCTGTAACATTGCCTACTGCTAACCTTGGCAAGGTAGATAACAAAGGTTTTGAAGTAACAATGAACTGGAGAGACCGTGTCAAAGAGTTCAGATATAATATAGGTGTAAACCTGTCTTATGCCAAGAATAAGATTATATTCATGGACGAAGTGGAATATCCTTATGAATACATGCAGCGTACAGGTCATTCTGTAGGACAGAACTTCGGATATAAGTTCGACGGATTCTTCTCTGAAGAAGATGTGGCACGATATGAAACTGAGCGTGGCAAGACTATGCCTGACTACGGTGCCGGTTTTACTCCTCATCCGGGCGACGCTAAATATAAAGACTTGAACAATGACAATAAGATCGATCAGAATGACGTTACCGCTATCGGTAATACTATTTATCCTCAGTTGAGCGCAGGTCTTAATTTAGGATTTAGCTATAAAGGCTTCGATTTCAGTATGACTTGGGCTGGATCTACTAAGGTGTCTCGTATGCTTGAAGACGTATTCAGCAGACCTTATAGTAGCTCTAACTCACGTGGATTGGCTAAGTACTTTACTACAGATACGTGGACTCAGAAAGGCGACGACGCCAAATATCCGGCTCTTTCGTTTACCAACATGACTCATAACACAAGAAAATCAGACTTGTGGCTACGTGATGCTTCTTACATTCGTTTGAAGAATGTAGAAGTAGGTTATAACTTCCCGAAGAGCACACTTCAGAAAATGCATATCGGCAGTCTGAGAGTTTACGCTACAGGATATAACTTATTGACATTCGATAAACTGAAAGTAGTAGATCCGGAATCTAAAACCGGTACAAGCTCTAAGTATCCAGTTGTGATGGTTGTTAATCTGGGATTGAAAGTTGGATTTTAAAAATTGAAGAAAGGAAAAGTAATTATGAAATCAATCAAAAGATATTTTCAAGGATTGATGCTGTCACTGTTGGTAGTAATGACAGTGTCATGCGAGGACTTTGCGGTCGGAGAGAAATTTCTTCAGAAACCTCCCAGCAGCGATGTAACCGTCGATACTATATTCTCTACGGCAGAATATGCCCGCAAGGTGTTGTGGTATAGCTACTCATTGATGCCTTATGGATATCCAACAGGCTATAACTTCTCAACTGCCATGTGGTATGGTATTCTGGAAGGTTTGACCGACTTGAACGACTCTAACCTTTCATGGGACGGAGTTAACATGTTGTATTATAACGGATCTTATAATGCTGGCTCTGAAGACGCAACTGCTAATAACGGTGGTTCCGCTACAAAATTTCGTTTTACCAGCCGTAACTCATGGAAATGTATTCGCCACGCTTGGATTCTTATCGAAAACGTAGATAAAGTACCAGATATGTCGGACGATGAAAAGAGCCGTCTGAAAGCTGAGGCAAAGATTATTATCGCCACTCAATATGCTGAAATGCTTCGTCATTACGGAGCGTTGCCTATCGTAGACCGCGCTATCGATCCAGAAGATACCAACTTACCGAAGCGTGCTACTCTACAGGAAACGGTAGACTTTATCGTTCGTTTGCTGGATGAGGCAAAAGACTGTCCTCAACTTCCTTGGGCTATTAGAGAAGACGAATCTGATAACTGGAGCGGCCGCTTGACTCGCGCTGCGGCTATGGGATTGAAATTGCGTGTACTCTTGTTCGTAGCAAGCCCGCTTTTCAATTCAGACGCTCCTTATTATGATGGAGAAGCTTCTCAGAAGTTGATGACTTGGTTCGGAAACTATGATAAGAAACGTTGGGAAGCTGCGGTAGCTGCAGGTGAAGAGTTTATGAAAACCATGCAGAAAGAAGGATTCTATAATTTGGTACAGACTGGAGAATACCGTATGGCTTTCCGCGACGGATATTATACTCGTGGAACTACAGAATCGTTAATTTCTTCTCGTCGTCATTACCGCACGAATAATATTGGTGCTATTATGCAGTCTGCACGTTGGGGAGCATGGTGTGCTACAAAGGAATATTTTGATATGTTCCCTATGGCTGATGGTAGCGATTTCGATTGGAATAATCCGGAACATGCCAAGAATCCGTTTATCAATCGCGACCCACGCTTGACAGAAACAATTTTGTTGGACGGCGATAAATTCGGTAGTGGTGTAGCTGATATCCGCAAGCAGAAAGCCGACGATAAAAAGAATTATCCAAAGGGTGCTGATATAGGAAAAAGTGGTGTATTAGACGGTAAGAGTATGGCTACAGGTTTACCAGCTCGTAAGTTCGTTCTCGATCGCCAAGGTGAATATAAGAACCGTGTTATTCATTGGCCTTACCTTCGTCTTGCAGAAGTTTACCTGTCGTATGCAGAAGCTCTGAATGAGGTAGGTAGAACTACCGAGGCATACGACTATGTTAATAAGGTACGTGCACGTGTAGGATTAGGCGCATTGAAGTCTGGATTGACAAAAGAGCAGTTCCGCGAAGCTGTATTGCGTGAACGTGCTTGTGAATTCGGTTACGAGGAAGTACGTTTCTTCGACCTTATTCGTTGGAAACGCGAAGCAGACTTCACTAAACGTTTGCATGGTATCAACATCTATCGCCATAAAACTACAGGTGAATACAAATTCGAGTTCCCGGCTCTACAACAGAGAGCATGGCAAAAAGCCGGTGGTTTTTCTGCTAAATGGTATCTGAGTGCTTTCCCTCCAAAAGAAGTAAACAAAGGATACGGTCTTGTACAGAATCCGGGTTGGGAATAATGATTGAATACGATTCATAGAATA
The DNA here is from genome assembly GCA_000434735.1 of Bacteroides sp. CAG:530. Classification (GTDB taxonomy): domain Bacteria; phylum Bacteroidota; class Bacteroidia; order Bacteroidales; family Bacteroidaceae; genus Phocaeicola. Next base: position 8,392 of record FR881220.1, on the reverse strand, counting down.
AAGAAATAATATATACTTATGGAAAAAAGTATGAAGCTATTTATTGCGGGGCTGATGTTATCTTCTGTTTCGGTAGCTCAGGTAACAAACAGCAAGCAGCAATATGGACGGGGTATCTCGTTCGATCAAAAAGAGTCCACTACAGCTGGTGCCGTAGTTACATCGGATGTACTCGGACATCGCACTAGCACGCTTCCTTCGAATTCATTGTTCGGCTTGATTCCTGGATTGCAGGTATTGCAGAACTCTGGCAATGTATGGGATGACGGGGCTACACTATATATACGTGGTGTTGGGACTACCAATAGTAAGAGTCCATTGATATTGATAGACGGTTTTGAGCGCGATATTAACGCACTTTCTATACACGATATTGAGTCAGTAACTGTATTGAAAGATGCGGTAGCGCTTAGCTTGTATGGTATTCGTGGCGCCAATGGCGTTATCTATATCAAGACAAAGCGTGGTTTCTTAGGTCAGCCGGAAATAACTTTCGATTATGAGTTCAAGATGGGTACTCCTACCTATAAGCCTAAATTTGTAGATGGTTATACATACGCCCAGGCTATGAACGAAGGATTGAAGAACGATGGTTTGTCGCCTCGTTATAGCCAGCGTGAACTCGACGCTTTCAGAGATCAGACTTATCCTGATTTTTATCCGAATGTAAATTGGTGGGATGAAGCGTTGCGTAATCACAGCTTTGGAAACAATGCCAACTTTTCAATGCGTGGCGGAGGTGATGTTGCCAAGTACTTTGCTCAACTTAATTATTTGAATGATAAAGGCATCCTTGCACCGACTAACGACAATGAAGGATATTCTACTCAGTTTAAATATTCAAGATTGAACTTTACTACAAACTTGGATATCAAGTTGGGTAAGACCACTCAGTTGGGATTGGGATTGCGTGGTAATTTCTCTGAAAGTAATCATCCGTTTACTTCTACATCGGATATATTCAATGCATTGTATCAGGTTCCTTCTGGTGTAATGCCGGTTAAGACCAGTCATGGCATGTGGGGAGCTACTACTGTTTATAAAAACAATCCGATAGCTTATATATCAGGTCGTGGATACGAACGTACCCAGAGCCGTAAATTGTATGCAGACATGCAGCTCAATCAAAATTTAGGATTCATTACTCCGGGCTTGTCGGCTACTCTTCGTGTTGGTTTTGATAACGAGGCTGAATATTGGGAACGCAACCAGCGTAACTTCGCGTCGCAATCGGCTATTAAAGGTTGGGATGGCGCAAAAGACCAATATACTAAGTTGACAGAAGAATCGGCATTGGCTTTCACAAGCAGTATCAATAATGTGGTTCGTCATTTTAATATCAATGCACAGGTTAATTATGACCAAGTATGGGGAAAGCATAAACTTAATTCTGTTTTGTTCTATGGCATGGATAAGATTACACAGCGTGGACAAAATAAGGGAAGAGCGTTTATGGACATAGTGGGTCAGGCTCACTATACTTATAACGGACGTTATATGGTAGACTTTGCTTTGTCAGGATCAGCTGCCAGCGTATTAGACCCGGACGACCGCTGGGGTATCTTCCCGTCTATCGGTGCAGGCTGGATTTTGTCTGAGGAAGACTTCTTTAAAGCCGATTGGTTGAACCTGTTGAAAGTGAGAGCATCTTACGGTATGGCCGGACGTGCTGATTATAGCGTAAATCTGTTTAGAGACGCTTACGGCACAGGCGGTAGTTATTACTTTAAGAATACTCCGGCTTCTTTGGGTGGTACACAAGAACGTCGTTTGGCGGTAAACGGTCTGACTTATGAAAAATCGCATAAGCTGAATGTCGGACTTGATTTAATGGCTTGGAATCGTTTATCATTGACTGTTGACGGATATCGCGACCATCGTACAGATATCTTGGTAAGTGGTGCCGGTGCCGTATCAACAGTACTTGGTCTTACTGCTCCTCAAGTTAATAATGGTATCGTGAACTCTTATGGCGTTGATTTGGGCGCTAACTGGAGCGACCGTATCGGCTCTTTCAGCTATCAGTTGGGAGGACAGTTCTCTTTCAGCAGAAATGAAATCGTAGAAATGAACGAAGTTTATCGTCCTTACGATTATCAGAAACGTACCGGACATTCTATAAGCCAGATATTCGGTTACGAAGTGGAAGGTATCTATCAGAGTCAGAAAGAAATTGATGAGCGCGAGGTTAAACAGTATTTGTCGGAAGTTCGCCCGGGCGATTTGAAGTTCAAAGATCAGAATGGTGATAACCGTATCGATGAATACGATCAGGTAGCCTTGGGTTACAATAACCTGTGTCCTGAAATCTATTACGGCTTTAACTTGGGTGCTGAATATAAAGGCCTCGGTTTCCTTGCTTTCTTCCAAGGCGCTACTAATTATAGCGTAGTATTGGATACACGAAGTGTTTATCGTCCTTTGATCAGCAATAATACTATCTCACAGTATTATTACGACAATCGTTGGACAGAAAGCAATCCTAACGGAAAGTTTCCGCGTCTTACTGCTACTAGCTCGGCCAACAACTACAATAACAACTCATTGTGGGTGGCAGATGCCTCTTACCTGAAGTTGCGTACTTTGGAAGTATACTATCAGCTGCCTGAAAGCTGGTTGAAATGTTTGCACAGCGTGAAGCAGGCAAAAATATTTGCTCGCGGCTACGATCTGTTCAGCATGAATAAGCTGGATGGAATCTCTGACCCAGAGTCAGTAGGTGCTAATCACCCTTTGATGCGTCAATTTACTTTTGGTGTTAATTTACATTTCTAATTAAATAATAGAAGTAATGAAACTTATAAACTTTAGAAATATAATGCTGTTCCTGGCAGTGGGTACGCTGGCAGGATGCGATTTCATGGATTGCGATGAATCGTCCGATTACTCAAAGCAGGAGATATTCGACAGCTTTGACCGTTCCAAAAGAATGGTGACCGATATTTACAGTTATCTGCCTCATGACTTTGGTAAGATTGCCGGAACGAGCACGGAAGCTACTTCTACATCTGATGCGGATTTAACTACAGATGCAATGTTGGATGCTGCTACCGACGACGCTATTCATGTATATAAATCTTCTGCTATATGGAGATTTGTAGACGGTACATGGTCTGCCAATCGTCTTGTTGACGATGTCTGGAGTTTCTATTATCAGGCTATACGTGCGGCTAACCTTTACCTTAAGGAATCTGAAGGTCAGGATTTCAAAGATTGGGAATACTCGGATAGATATAAGGATATGATAAAGGACTTCACTAATTACAGATATGAAGTTCGTTTCCTCCGTGCATTCTATTATTTTGAATTGATTAAGCGTTATCACAATGTACCTTTCGTGTTGGATGTGTTGACGTTGGATGAGGCTAACGCAGTGAAGCCGTCTTCTTTCGAGCAGATTGCCAAATTTATCGTTGACGAATGTTCTGATTTGGCTACTTTGTTGCCGGTTAACTATCAGGGCTTCGTAGATAAAGAGACAGGACGTGTTACACGTGGTGCCGCTATGGCTTTGAAGTCGAGGGTAACATTGTATATGGCAAGTCCGCTTTTCGCTACCAATGATGACGCTAAATGGAAAGCAGCCGCAAGCGCCGCTTACGAACTCATTGCCGCTAATACTTATAAGTTGGATAAATTCTCTAACTTGTTTAGTGCAGCCAATAACAAGAGCGTTGAAGTTATTCTGGCGCGTCCTACCGGTGAGCATGGCGATTTCGAAAAAGCTAATTTCCCGATGGGAGTAGAAGGCGGTAAAACTTCTACTTGTCCTACTCAGAACTTGGTAGATGCTTTCGAAATGAAGGATGGAACAGCGTTCGACTGGAATAATCCGACTATGAAAGCTAATCCGTACGCTAACCGAGACCCACGCTTGGGCATGACTATCGTTTACAATGATATGGTATGGCCTGCTAAGGCAAAAGTAGAAATCTGGGAAGGCGGAGAAAATGGTTTGCCATTGAACAACGCTACTACTACCGGATATTACTTGCGTAAATACGTTAATAAGGATATCAGCTTCGTTTCTGGTTCTACATCTACCAAGAAACATCATAACTGGATTCTTTTCCGTTATGCTGAAGTACTGTTGAACTACGCTGAGGCAATGACCAATGCATTCGGTCCTGATTATACCGATGCACAGTTCCCCATTAGTGCTCGCGAAGCCGTAAATCAGGTGCGTAAGCGTTCTGACGTAAATATGCCGGAATTGCCTGCGGGTATGTCGAAAGCTGATTTCTTGGAGCGTCTGAAGAACGAACGTCGTGTTGAATTGGC
>FR881220.1:0-4092 GCA_000434735.1 Bacteroides sp. CAG:530 | reverse complement strand
GTGTAGAATTGGCGTTCGAAGGACATCGATTCTGGGATGTACGCCGTTGGAAAGACTTGAACCAGACTGCCAATATCTATGGAGTGAAGGTTAAAAAGACTGATAACGGTTTCAGCTACGATAAATTCCTTTATGAAACCAGAACCATTACGGACAACTTGTATTTCTATCCTATCTCGAATACAGAGAAATACAAGAATCCTAGCTTAGGACAAAATCCTGGATGGTAATTAGATAAGGTTCTTCTTAATCTAAATTAATAAGTATAGTTACACAGACCTGCGCTTCATTTTATGTGGCGCAGGGGCTGTGTAATTCGTTTATATGATGTACGGTCCGTACAGAAACCTCAAATCTATAGCATAAAAACAGATTCATATTTCTCAGTAATACATTTTGTGTATATCTTTACTGAAACTCGTTTTTTTTGAATCGGATGAAGCGATGAAAAGTAGCTTCTGTCTTTAAATAAATAATAGCAATGAAACCTATTTTCCACAGACTTATCAGTAGTCTGCCCGTTGTCCTTTTGGCAGGTACGTGTGTGCAGGTCTTTGCTCAGGAACAACGGCCTAACTTGGTCTATATTTTCCCCGATCAGTACCGATTGAATGCGCTGAGCTTATGGAGTGATCCTGCGTATCGTAATGTACTCAGTACTGTAGGCGACCCAGTGCATACACCCAATATCGACAGATTGGCAAAGCAAAGTGTCATTTTTAACCGTGCATGCAGTACATGTCCGCTTAGTAGCCCTCATCGTGCCATGCTGATGACGGGCGCATATCCCGAGAAGAATGGGGTGCCTGGAAATTGTCATGTGAATAATAAGAATGGCATTATCGACAGCCTGATTTGTTTTACTGATGTGCTTGCTGCTGCCGGTTACGAAACGGCCTATGTGGGCAAAACACATTGGTATCGTACTGAGGCATTGTTCGATAAGGAAAATAATTATGTAGGTACTACCCAGCCGCCCGGTGGAAAATGTATTTTTCCGTACGATACTTATATTCCTGAAGGAAGAGGACGCAAGAGTAATAAGTATTGGTTTCAGCATGTAAAGGACAATCATTTTAACGCTGCGTCATATTCTAATCGTCCGGAACTGGTAGGTGGAAAGAAAGACGGCGAAGCTTACTTTTATCATCGGTTTACTCCGGAGGTGGAGGCGGATGTAGTAATACAGTATTTGCGAAACAAGTCGGGGCAGCGTGATGCGTCTAAGCCTTTCAGCTTGTTTTGGAGTATAAATCCTCCTCATACTCCTTATGAGGAATTATCCGATTGTAAGGAAGAGGTATTCAACCGATATTATAAAGATTTGAAGTCGGAAGAAGTGTTGCTTCGTCCTAATGTAAAGTATGGCAAAGGCACTCAAGTAGAAAGTCTGGAAACTCTGACATTTCAGGCAAAGGTTTATTTCTCGTTGGTTAAGAGTGTAGACGATGAGATAGGCCGTGTACTGAAAGTGCTTGATGAAGAAGGACTGACGGATAATACCATTCTGATTTTTGCCGCCGATCATGGCGAAATGATGGGTAGCCACGGACGTATGGCTAAGAGTGTTATTTACGATGAATCGTTTTCCATACCGTTTATCGTGCGCTATCCAGGCCATCTTAAGCCGGGAGTAAACAATCTGATGCTGGGGGCTACAGATATTATGCCTACGTTGCTGGGAATGATGAATTTGGCCGATAGACTACCCGAGACGGTTAAAGGGAAAGATTATTCCGAAGGCATTCTTACCGGTAAATATAAGAAGGTAAAGAAACCTGTTTCTCAGTTCTTCTATCAGAGAAAAGAGAAGGGAGTACGTACAGATCGCTACTCGTATGTAGTGACAAAGGATGGGGGATATTTGCTTTTTGATAATCTGAAAGACCCGTATCAGATGTACTCGCTGAAGATGGAAGAGATACCGGCAAAGCAGGCGCAGTTGTTGAAAAAGGAGTTGGGAAATTGGTTGAAGGTATCGGAAGACGCTTGGGCCAAGGAACAACGTTTTGTTGATAAAATAACTTATTAAGGCAACTATTATAAGGCTATGTTTTCGCCGAGGTCTATAATTTTGAACCAATAACATTAAGATAATGCTGAAATATTCTTTTTTAAAACAACTACCAGTTAGGGTGGCGTTGCTATCTGCTTCTTGTATTTATTTTTCTTCCGTGCAGGCGCAAGAGAGAAAAAACGTGCTGTTTATTGTGGTAGACGATTTGCGCCCTGAGCTAGGTTGCTATGGTAGTGATGCTGTAATAACGCCAAATATCGATAGGTTGGCAAGTCAGTCGGTTGTTTTTCAGCGTGCCTACTGCAATGTGCCAGTTAGCGGAGCTTCTCGTTCCAGTCTGCTTACAGGAGCTTATCCGGATATATCAAAGGGGCGTTTTGTAGATGCCGAGACATGGTCGCAAAAAGATCTGCCGGGAGTGGTTACTCTTCCGCAGGCTTTCAAGAATGCCGGATATTATACGATGTCGGTAGGCAAGGTGTTCCATCATTTTATGGACCGTACCGACAGCTGGAGTGAAAATCCGTGGATCGTGAGTCCCGCCAGCGGAGATTGGGCGTTATACAATAAATGGAATGTGTGGAAGAATGAGATTCCAGAAAACGAATTGCATCCCAAGAGTCATAGAGGACCTTATTGCGAAGGAGCCGATGCGCTCGAAAATTGTTATGAAGACAATAAGATAGCGAATAAGGCCGTAGCAGAATTGGGCAGGCTGAAAGATAAAGACCAACCTTTCTTCTTGGCGGTTGGTTTTCGTAAGCCGCATTTGCCTTTCATTGCTCCAAAGAAGTATTGGGATTTATATAAGCGTGATGAAATAAAGATAGCCGACAACCGCTATCGTTCAGAGAATTTGCCTGAACAGGTTCAAAACTCGCGCGAGATATTTCAATATACTCATGTAGATAATACGTCGGATGTAAACTTCCATCGTGAGGCTCGTCACGCTTATTATGCGTGCGTCAGCTTTATCGACGCTCAGGTGGGCATCGTGCTCGATGAGTTGAAACGCTTGGGCTTGGATGAAAATACTATTGTCGTGCTCTTTGGCGATCATGGTTGGCATTTGGGCGAACATGATTTCTGGGGTAAGCATACTTTGTTCAATCAGGCTACTCATGCGCCTTTTATGGTAAGTTGTCCGGGAGGTGCGCGTGGAAACAGTCAGAGCATAGTGGAGTTTGTAGATATATATCCTTCTTTATGCGAAGCTTGCCATGTTTCTAAGCCGAATCACTTGCAGGGGAGAAGCTTTCTGCCTATATTGAAGAATCCTAAGAAAAAGCATCGTGATTATGCTTTTATTCAGTGGGGTAAAGGAGTGAATTTGGTTACTCCCGATTATAGTTATGCTCAGTGGTACGATAAGTCTCAGAATATAGTAGGCGAGATGTTGTTCGATCACCGTAATGACCCGCAGGAGAACAAGAATGTAGCCGGTTCTAAGAAATACCAAAAGTTGATAAAGCGTTTCAAAGCCGATATACAAAAGGAGCGCACCGAAACTCTGCCTCTGAAATGAAAGAGGTATAAAAAGAAAAAGCCACCTGAAAAGGTGGCTTTATTTGATTTTGGGGAGTGGGCGTTGACGGATTCGAACCGCCGACCCTCTGCTTGTAAGGCAGATGCTCTGAACCAACTGAGCTAAACGCCCAAAAACATAATAAAAATAGTCTTATAGACCGTGGGCGTTGACGGATTCGAACCGCCGACCCTCTGCTTGTAAGGCAGATGCTCTGAACCAGCTGAGCTAAACGCCCGATACTCTTGTTCTCAATTGCGGTGCAAAGGTATGGAATATTTTTGAATCTGCAAATCTTACGAAGCTTTTTTTGAAAAAAATAATGCAAATATGTCTGTTACTGTCTGTTTTTCACTTATTAGACTTCGTCATCGTGTCATCTAATTTCAAATAATAAGGTGTCATGGTATGCAAAAAGTTGATTTAATGCGAAGAAAAAGTTGGCAGACGGGCAGAAAAACTCTATACTTAACCTAAGTATATATAAACTTAACTTAAGTATATATATTCTTAGGCTGAGTTTTTATATACTTAAGCTAAGTATAGAGAA
>FR881219.1:2722-3660 GCA_000434735.1 Bacteroides sp. CAG:530 | reverse complement strand
ACGGTGGACTTAAATTTTAATGAATTATGGCAGTTAATAATAGAGTTAAGATCACTAACGATATTGAATTAAAAGATAGACTTGTTGCTATCAATCGTGTTACTAAGGTTACAAAAGGTGGTAGAACTTTCAGTTTTGCAGCTATCGTTGTAGTTGGTAACGAAGATGGTATCATTGGTTGGGGACTTGGAAAAGCTGGTGAAGTAACCGCAGCTATCGCTAAGGGTGTTGAAGCAGCTAAGAAGAACTTGACACGTGTACCTGTGTTGAAAGGTACTGTTCCTCACGAACAGTCTGCTAAGTTCGGTGGCGCTGAGGTTTTCATTAAGCCTGCATCTACCGGTACTGGAGTAGTAGCTGGTGGCGCTATGCGTGCTGTGTTGGAAAGTGTTGGTATCACTGACGTTTTGGCTAAGTCAAAAGGTTCTTCTAACCCTCACAACCTTGTAAAGGCTACTATCTTGGCTTTGAGCGAAATGAGAGATGCTCGTATGGTTGCTCAGAACAGAGGCGTAAGTTTGGAAAAAGTATTTAGAGGATAATAAGAGGAGGAATAATATATGTCAACTATTAAGATCAAACAAGTAAAGAGTAGAATTGGTGCTCCGGCTGATCAGAAAAAAACTTTGGATGCACTGGGTCTTCGCAAGCTGAATCGTGTGGTTGAACACGAAGAGACTCCTTCTATTTTAGGAATGGTTGCCAAGGTTAAGCACCTTGTTGAAATCGTTAAGTAATATTTATTGAATAATAAAGAATTTACAATATGAATTTAAATAATTTGCGTCCTGCAGAAGGCTCTGTTAAAACTAGAAAAAGAGTAGGCCGTGGTGCTGGCTCTGGTTTGGGTGGTACTTCTACAAGAGGACATAAAGGAGCAAAGTCAAGATCTGGTTATTCTAAGAAGATCGGTTTTGAAGGTGGTCAGATGCCTCTTC
>FR881219.1:0-2685 GCA_000434735.1 Bacteroides sp. CAG:530 | reverse complement strand
TTCCGAAATTTGGTTTTAAGAACATTAACCGCGTTGAATACAAAGCCATTAATCTTGAGACAATTCAAAAATTGGCTGAAGCTAAGAATTTGTCTAAAGTTGGAATCAATGACTTGTTAGAAGCTGGTTTCATTTCTTCAAACCAGTTAGTGAAAGTTCTTGGTAACGGTAGTTTAACTACTAAGCTTGAAGTTGAAGCTAATGCTTTTTCTAAAAGTGCAGTAGCTGCAATCGAAGCCGTTGGTGGTAATGCAGTAAAACTCTGATTAAATGAGAAAATCTATTGAAACATTAAAGAACATATGGAATATTGAGGATCTGAGACAACGGATCCTCATTACTATATTGTTTGTTGCAATTTACAGATTTGGTTCATACGTGGTTCTGCCCGGTATTGACCCAAACAAATTGTCACAGTTGCATGAACAAACGAGTGAGGGTCTTCTTGCTTTGCTGAACATGTTCTCTGGTGGAGCTTTTTCTAATGCTTCTATCTTTGCATTGGGAATCATGCCCTACATCTCTGCATCCATCGTGATACAGTTGTTGGCTATCGCAGTTCCGTACTTCCAGAAATTACAGCGTGAAGGTGAAAGTGGACGTAGAAAGATTAATCAGTATACTCGTATATTGACTATCTTCATCCTGATTTTCCAGGCTCCGTCTTATCTTATCAATTTAAAGATGCAAGCTGGTCCGGCTCTTAATGCTTCATTAGATTGGACTTTCTTTATTATTACTTCTACCATCATCTTGGCTGCTGGAAGTATGTTTATCCTTTGGCTTGGTGAAAGAATTACCGATAAAGGTGTTGGCAATGGTATTTCTTTGATTATCATGATCGGTATCATTGCTCGTCTTCCTCAGGCTTTTTCAGGAGAATTTGTTTCTCGTCTTGCTTCTCCGGGTGCAGGTGGTATCATTATGTTCTTGTTAGAAATGGTGATGCTTATCTTTGTCATCGCTGCTGCTATCCTTTTGGTGCAGGGAGTTCGTAAGGTGCCTGTACAGTATGCTAAGCGTATTGTAGGAAACAAACAATATGGTGGTGCTAGACAGTATATTCCTTTGAAAGTAAATGCCGCAAACGTAATGCCTATCATCTTTGCACAAGCAATTATGTTTATTCCCATTACTATTGTCGGATTCTCTAATGCAGCTTCTGCTAGTGGTATAGCACGTGCGTTCGTTGATCATACAAGTTTCTGGTATAACCTTGTATTTGCAATCTTAATCATTGTGTTTACTTGGTTCTATACTGCAATCACGATCAACCCGACACAGATGGCTGAGGATATGAAACGTAATAACGGATTTATTCCGGGCGTAAAACCTGGTAAGAGTACTGCCGATTACATTGATACTATCATGTCTCGTATCACTCTTCCTGGTTCATTGTTCTTGGCTATCGTAGCTATTCTTCCTGCTTTTGCAGGTGTATTTGGAGTTCAGGCTGAATTTGCTCAGTTCTTTGGTGGAACTTCTCTTTTGATTCTTGTAGGTGTCGTTCTTGATACCCTTCAACAGGTAGAAAGTCATTTGTTGATGAGACATTATGATGGTCTGCTTAGCTCAGGTAGAATCAAAGGTCGTTCAGGAAATGTAGCGGCTTATTAATTGAGGAATTCAGAATGATATTTCTTAAGACAGATGATGAAATAGAGTTGCTTCGGCAGAGTAATCTCCTAGTGGGGAAAACTCTGGCCGAAGTGGCTAAACTTATAAAACCAGGGGTTACGACGAAAGAGCTCGATAGGGTAGCCGAGGAGTTCATTCGTGACCATGGTGCAATTCCTACGTTTAAGGGTTTTCCAAATCCTTTTGGACCTCCTTTCCCCGGATCAATTTGCACTTCTGTTAATGAACAAGTGGTTCATGGAATACCTGGAGATACAGTCCTGAAAGATGGAGATATAATCTCGGTCGATTGTGGAACTTTGATGAATGGTTATTGTGGTGATTCTGCCTATACATTCTGTGTAGGTGAAGTTGCTCCTGAAATAATCGAGTTATTGAAAGTTACTAAGGAAGCTCTCTATAAAGGTATTGAAATGGCAGTTCATGGTAAACGATTAGGTGACATTGGATATGCAGTCCAGCAACATTGCGAATCACATTCGTATGGAGTAGTTCGCGAGTTTGTAGGTCACGGTATCGGAAAGAATATGCATGAAGATCCGCAGGTGCCTAATTATGGTCGTCGTGGCACAGGTGCTTTATTGAAAAAAGGTATGTGTATAGCGATTGAACCGATGATTACACTTGGTGATAAGAAAATTGGGATGGAGGCCGACCGTTGGACGGTTCGTACTATGGATAGAAAGTGTGCAGCGCATTTTGAGCATACTGTAGCTGTTGGATTAGATAAGGCTGATATTTTATCGTCTTTCGAATTTATTGATCAAGTTTTAGGAGATAAAGCAATTTAATATGGCAAAACAATCTGCAATAGAGCAAGATGGAGTAATCGTAGAAGCATTGTCTAACGCAATGTTTAGAGTAGAGCTGGAAAATGGGCATGAGATTACGGCTCATATATCTGGTAAAATGAGAATGCATTACATCAAAATTTTACCCGGAGATAAGGTAAGAGTTGAAATGTCTCCTTACGACTTATCCAAAGGAAGAATCGTTTTTAGATATAAATAAAAGAAATAAAGATATGAAAGTAAGAGCATCATTAAA
>FR881218.1:89515-97810 GCA_000434735.1 Bacteroides sp. CAG:530 | reverse complement strand
GTCAACGTGCTTACTTCGGTCGAAGTAAGCATTCACCTCGTTCGAAGTAAGACGACTTTGCTGTAACATGTTGATTTATGCGAGCTGAAAGTCCGCAAACTCCACAGCCCAGGGCAGCGCCATGGGTATAATGTAACATCAACAAAAACGCACTGAAAGTGCAAAAGTAAAAACATCATGGTTCGTGATTTTACTTTTGCACTTTCAGTGCGTAATATATAAATATTTGATACCTAAAGTGCTACCCTAGGTTGTTATGTACTCATTGGGCTTTCAGTCCGCATTGTTTGCTCTTGACACACCAAGTTATAGATTATCTTTTAAGCGGTCAAAGTTCCAATACTTATAACTTTAATTTCAGCTTAACGAAATTTTTGATGAATTCTACAGTGCCGTCAATACCAAGTACCGATGAATCAATGCACAAATGATAAGTGGCGGCAGCTCCCCAAGTCTTGTAACTATAGTAGTTGTAATAAGATGAGCGGCGCTTGTCGGCCTTCTCCATAAGCTCTTCGGCTTTCTCTTCGCTGATATTATGTATCTTGGTGAGGCGTGCTATACGTGCTTCGGGTGTAGCCGATACGAATACGTTGACACAGCGAGGATGGTCGCGAAGAATGTAATCGGCGCAACGTCCTACAAACAAGCACGACTGTTTCTCTGCCAGTTGGCGTATCACATCGCTTTGAATCTTGAAGAGCGAGTCGTTGCTCAGATAAGAATTGCCAGGATACGCCCCTTCTGTGATGAACGGAAAACGTGTGCCGAACAATCCGCCCAGCAAGCTCTGTGAAGCCTTTTCGTCGGCTTGTTCAAAGAACTCCTTACACAGTCCACTCTCTTTTGATGCCAAGTTAATCAGCTCCTTATCGTAGAACGCAATACCGAATTCCTTAGCCAACTTTTCTCCTATCTCTTTTCCTCCGCTGCCCAATTGACGGCCGAGGTTGATTACAAAATGCTCGTTCATACTGTCTGTTTTATTATGCTGTCCGCATGGCGGACATCTGTTTATGGCAAATTTAGATAATTATTTTTTAGCGATGCAATAAAAACGCCTTGTTTTGTTATTTTATTGCATCAGCATTTCTCTATATGATAGCCTCCAAGCGTTATCACGTAGTATAGGTTCTCTATTACGCTCTTGTCTTTCGTCTGCTCCTTAGGCGGGAGTTGTCCGAACGGACATATCAGCGGATGCGTGCGGTGTATGTTGTCGCGTGTAGGTTCGTAGCGCCATCCTTCTATGCTTCGCTCGGCGTTCCATCGGTTCTTTTCCATCCGCATTAGCGTGCGCATGGTTTCTTCGGGCAGATTCTTCAGGATTTCAAGGTCGGTTACTGCCTGTTCAGGGCTGAATGTTATGCGGTAGCCTAATGTACGCAGGTAGGTAGAGTAGGCGTCTATCTGATAGCGGTTGGCCCATCGCATGTTCTCTTCCATCTGTTGCCAGCTGCTTTGTGCCTTCCGCTTTTCTTCCGTAAAGTTGGTATCGCCTTCTGTATACATTCTATATAGGTTCAGTAGGTATCCGTTTTCACAATATTCCTGATTTATGAAGCTTGCCATGTTATCTTGCAGCATTGGCTTTGAGATGCCTTGTTCTAACATACCAAAGGTCTTGACGTTTCTGTAGCGCACGTTGTCAATGCAAATCAGTTCGCCCAAATCGGTCTGTATCTCCTGACGGATAAGTATCTGTGTATCGCTTTGATAGACAGATGGCGGAAGGTTGAGTCCGAGCTGTAGACTGAGGTCGGTATTGCTGAAGCAGATGGCTATGGTAAGCATTTGCTGTGGGTCGGCGTTCCACGTCTCGATGTCGGATAACGAAGGCTCGCTGCAGAAATCGTCGCTGCGGTAGTTTATCTTAATGTCGTCTATTTGCTTTTCGATGTACGGAAGCTGATAGCGGAATAGATTTATCTTGTCGTCTAACTCCTTATCTATTATGGTTATGACGGTACGGATACGTTTGTCCGATGGTGCTTGGTCGTCATAATTGGCGTAGTGGCATACGCGTAACGCTTCAAGAAGCAAGGCGCATCCACATTGGTTAAGTCCCACTATTACCAGGTGTACATAATGCTTATCGTCAGTGTTGCAGATAGGACGATAGTCCAGCGGAGCGTATTTCTTTATGTCGTTTTCAGAAAGGCTGGTTCCCCAAATGCGTCGTGCCCAGTTCTCGTGAAAATTGAATGGCCGGAAGAATATGTTCTGCTTTCCATGGTAGTTGCAGTATTCTTTCAGTTCCAGTTTCTGAATGGTGGAGTAAGACATCACATTATCGAACTGCACATATACTGGCAAAAGGCGTGAGTCGGTGTTCTCTCCTCGCAGTGTGCTTACGTGCTGCACACATTTAATGTTTTTAGAGTTGCGTCCGTAGTCGCCTTCTTCACCTAATATATATACCTCTTTTGCCCGGTCTATATTCAAACGCTTCAGTTCTTCTGTCGACTCGATATTGCCGAGGTATATTTTTACCTGATTCTCCTCTTCTCTGTTAAGCTGTGCCAGCAGTTGGTCTCTTATGTCATCGCTCTCCGTGCTGCTCATCAGAACGATGGGCGCATCGCTTTCCTTGTGTAGCTCTCTAATCAAATTGGCTGTAACATCGCTGAAACCGATGATTACGTAGTGGCCTTTCAGCTTTTTGTATGTAGCCTTACCGGTGCGTACCGTCTCTACCCGTCGTTCTATGATGTTAGATATGGTAGAAATTAGCACTCCGTTAAGAAGCACCGCTCCAAACATACTTATGCATATTACGGCAAGGCGGTTGCTCCATCCTACCTGTTCTGCTTGATTGCCGGGGTCTACAAAGTTGTTATATACCACCCACAGCTGTTCGCCCCAGTCGTCGTTTTTCCCCAGACTGATATGGAAAATCACCACAACGGCAGAGGCTATTATAAGTACGCTGACAATGCTTAGTACAAGCAGTATCACCTGACCTTTAATCCCGCCCGATATGTTCTTGTCTATCGACTCTTGCGAGAATGCCTTCTTGTAAAGACGGAAATAGTTTTTCATGAGTCTTTCTTTATGATGTCGAATCCTAATTTCTTTATCAGCCTTAGTGTTTGCATGGCTGTGTTGCGGTCGTATTCCTTTTCTATTTCTGGAAGTTCATTATACGGCACGAGGCATGGGTGCTGTTTTAGGCGGTCGTTTCGCTCCGCACCGTACGTCCATCCTTCCGCAAGGCGCGAAGCCGCCCATACTTCGTGTACGTTTTCTGCAATCTGTTCAGATAGCATGATAATATCGTCCGACAGCTTGACATCGTCGGTAGATATGGGTTGTGGTGTATAATTCATGTTTTTCATAGCTATAAATGTTTTATCGGTTAACGGGATGATTCTTGAATTTGCGGAATTGCTTTATTAGCAACATAGCCGCTATTATGGTGGCAACAGCATCGGATATAGGCATACTATACCAAATGCCTTTAGAACCAAAGAACAACGGTAGGATGAATAGGCAGGGGATGAGTACCAGTACTTGTCGGCTTAATGACAGAATGATAGCTTTTTTTGCCATGCCTATGCTTTGAAAGAAGTTAGATGTAACCATTTGGAACCCTACGAACGGGAATATCAGCATGGTAACGCGCAATCCGTGTGCCGATAGAGCAATCAATGTTTCGTCGGTAGTAAATGCTGATACCGCCAATCGTGGCATGAGCTGAGATATCATAAATCCTGTGGTAGTGATGATGGTAGCTATTATCACGGTAATCTTCATAACCTGATTTACACGGTGATACATCTGTGCTCCGAAGTTATATCCGGCTATAGGCTGCATGCCTTGGTTTAGTCCGATAACAATCATGACAAACAGAAAGACTATTCGGTTTACTATACCGAATGCTCCGATTGCCAGGTCGCCTTCGTATAGCTTCAAGCCCTTATTGATGAGGATTACTATCATACATGCCGCTACGTTCATAAAGAAAGGAGCCAATCCGATGCCGATAATGTTCTTTACCAGTACATCTTTTAAGTGATATATTCCCGGCTTGAAATGAAGCATCTCGTTTTTATTCATGAATATCTTTACGAGCCATGTAAGCGATATAATCTGTGCCAATATTGTTGCTACGGCAGCTCCACGGATGCCCATATTAAAGGTGTAGATGAAAAGCGGATCGAGTACAGTATTTACTATCACCGTAAGTATAGTGGCAGCCATAGCCATCTGCGGATGTCCTGCTGAGCGTAGCACCGAGTTCAGTCCTAAGTACATGTGCGTCACTACGTTTCCAAGCAAGATAGTCACCATGTAATCGCGTGCGTAGGGCAGTGTAACCTCGCTTGCTCCGAAGAAATAAAGAATAGGGTTGAGGCATGCCAGGGTGATGATGGTAAACACTATACCGATTATCAGGTTGAGCGATACCACGTTGCCTAAAATCTGTTGTGCGGTAGTAAAGTCTTTCTGTCCTAACTTTACCGATACCAATGTAGAAGCTCCCACGCCTACCAGCGACCCGAAGGCGGCTGCAAGGTTCATTAGCGGAAAAGTGATGGCAAGTCCAGAAATTGCCATGGCTCCAACTCCATGACCGATAAAGATACTGTCTACCATATTGTAGAGCGATGAAGCGGTCATAGCTATGATGGCCGGAATAGCGTATTGCATAAGTAATTTGCCTATGGGCTGAGTACCCAGTTCGGCGGCAGTTCCTTTTTGTGTCATAAAACTCTTTTTACGATTAGTTGTACGTGTGCAAAGGTACTGATATTTCCATTATATTTGCAAAATTCAAAAAAAGAAAAAGATTATGGAGAATCAACCGCTTTCGTTGTTCGAACTGAACGCTCTGGTGCGTAAAAGCGTGAAACTTTGCCTACCCGATGAATACTGGGTACAAGCCGAGTTGAGCGACGTGCGTACAAATTATTCGGGGCATTGCTATCTGGAGTTCGTTCAGAAAGATCCGCGCGGCAACGCCTTGGTAGCCAAGGCGCGTGGCATGATATGGAGCAATATATACGGTATGCTTAAACCTTATTTCGAGAGGGAAACCGGACAAACCTTCACATCGGGCATAAAGGTGTTGGTAAAGGTGACGGTCGATTTTCATGAGTTGTACGGATATTCATTGACTGTAGTCGATATAGACCCTGCTTATACGTTAGGCGATATGGCTCGCCGACGTAAGGAAATAATCCGTCGTCTGGAAGAAGAAGGTGTGCTTACTCTGAATAAAGAGCTTGAGATGCCATTGCTTCCGCAGCGTGTGGCGGTAATATCGTCGGCTACTGCCGCCGGGTATGGCGATTTCTGCAATCAACTGCTTAACAATTCCGATGGATTGGTGTTCTATCCGCATCTCTTCGCAGCCGTGATGCAAGGCGATAAGGTAGAGGCTTCTGTAATAGCCGCGCTGAATGCTATATATAAGGAGGTAGACAGATGGGATGTGGTGGTTATTATCCGTGGTGGAGGAGCGACGTCCGATTTATCGGGATTTGATACATACGACTTGGCGGCCAACTGTGCGCAGTTCCCGCTTCCAATCATCACCGGTATAGGCCATGAGCGCGACGATACGGTGATAGATATGGTATCGCACACCAGGGTAAAGACTCCTACAGCAGCAGCCGAGTTCCTGATAAACCGTATGCGTGAAACGGCATCCGACTTAGAGCGATACATCAGTTATTTTCATCAAACTATCTCGGAGAGGATAGCGCATAGCAAAGAGCGGCTGGAGCAATGGGTGGCACGTATCCCTTCCAGAGTACAGATGAGGCTTCAACATGAACGGTTCAGGCAGGAGCGCATAGCTGTAAGGATGAATACGGCATGGCAGACTCGATTTCTGCGCGAAGAGTACCGCTTACGGTTGGAACAGCGATTTGCTACGGCGATAGAGGCACGCTTGCAGCGCGAACGCCACAGGCTGCAGTTGGCTCAGAGTCAGGTAGAGGCAGCATCGCCCGAACTACTCTTAAAGCGAGGCTACAGTTTGACACTGAAAGACGGTAAGGCGGTAACCGACGCATCTGCACTACACCCAGGCGACGTACTGACCACACGTGTAGCAAAAGGAGAATTCAAAAGTAAAGTATTATAATAACCTGTTATATATAAATAAGGTGCTTATGGCAACAAAGAAAGAAACCTATTCTGAAGCGATGAAACGCTTAGAAACCATCGTTTCGCAGATAGAGAGTGGCGAACTGGATATTGACGAACTTGGTAACCAACTGAAGGAAGCTCAAAAACTCATCAAGTTCTGTCGTGATAAATTATATAAGGCCGATGAGGAAATCAAAAAGATGCTAGGCGATGACGAGAATGTAAAAAAATAGGCGATTAAGTTGGAATATGTAAATGGAAAGCTTAAATTTGCTGAAAATAATAACAGGAAAATAACTAAATCATATAAAGATGAAAGAAATTGATTGGTCGAATCTGTCTTTCGGATACATGAAGACAGACTACAACGTACGTTGCTACTATCGCGACGGCAAATGGGGAGAATTGGAATTATGTTCTGAAGAAACCTTGAATATCCACATGGCTGCTACTTGTTTGCACTATGGTCAGGAGGCTTTCGAGGGATTGAAGGCATATCGTGGAAAAGACGGAAAAATCCGTGTGTTCCGTCCTGAAGCTAACGCAGAACGCTTGCAGAGCACATGCGACGGCATCTTGATGCCAGAGTTGCCTACAGAAAAGTTCTGTGAAGCCGTTCGTAAAGTGGTAAAGGCCAACGAACGTTTCATTCCGCCTTACGAGAGTGGTGCTTCGCTGTATATCCGTCCGTTGCTTATCGGTATAGGTGCGCAGGTAGGCGTGCATCCTACTGATGAATATCTGTTCGTGATATTCGTAACTCCGGTAGGTCCGTACTTTAAAGGTGGTTTCGCTACCAATCCGTATGTCATTATCCGCGAGTTCGACCGTGCAGCTCCGCTTGGTACAGGCCGTTACAAGGTGGGCGGTAACTACGCAGCCAGCCTCCGTGCCAACAAGATGGCTCACGATGCAGGCTATGCCAGCGAGTTCTACCTCGACGCTAAAGAAAAGAAGTATATCGACGAATGTGGCGCTGCCAACTTCTTCGGTATCAAAAACAATACATACATCACTCCTAAATCTACTTCTATTCTTCCGTCTATCACTAACCGCAGCTTGATGCAGTTAGCCGAAGATATGGGTATGAAAGTAGAGCGTCGTCCTATTCCTGAAGAAGAATTAGAGACATTCGAAGAAGCCGGAGCATGTGGTACTGCTGCCGTTATCAGTCCGATAGAACGTATTGACGATTTGGAAAACAACAAATCGTATGTCATCTCTAAAGACGGTAAGCCCGGACCGTGGTGCGAAAAGCTTTACACTAAGCTACGCGCCATTCAGTACGGCGATGAAGCCGATCCATACGGATGGGTGATGATGGTAGACTAATTACTGTCTGTTATTAATAAAAAAACATAGCATTATGAAAACGAGTTCAGAATTACGCGCTCAGGCATGGGGTGTTTTGAGTGGCAAATGGGGTATGGCTGTAGTGGCCACCTTGGTGTATTTTGTAATTTCAGGTGTGTTAAGTTGCATACCGTATGTTAGTTATATAGCTGTATTGTTAGTATCTTTACCGTTAGCGTATGGCTTTACTATTATGCTATTGAACGTAGTGCGTGGCAGTGATGTACAACTCGATACGATGGGCGAAGGATTCAAGGACTACGGTCGTATCCTTGGTACTATGCTTTTATCGTCTGTATATCAGTTCCTGTGGATGTTGCTGCTCATTATCCCTGGAATCATCAAGGGATATTCGTATGCGTTGACACCTTACTTGCTGAAAGACCATCCTGAGCTGAAGTTTAATGCTGCCATAGAAGAAAGTATGCGCTTGATGAGCGGAAACAAGATGCGCTTGTTTATACTAGACCTTACCTATATAGGTTGGTTCTTGCTTTGCATTGTTACTTTTGGTATAGCTACGCTTTGGGTTAATCCTTATTGGTGTACAGCACGTGCCGCTTTTTATGAAGATTTGATGAGTGACCTTCGTAATGCCGGTGAATTTTAATCGGTTTTCTGAACTGTAAAATAAAGGAAAGCATGAATTTGCATAACACGCAGATTCATGCTTTTTTTGTGTGGTTTAAGAAAAGCTGTATCTTTGCAGAATATATAATACATACAATGGGAAAAGGTAAATTAGCTAAGTTTGCAGATATGGCGGAATATCCGCATGTGTTTGAATACCCTTATTCGGTGGTAGATAATATTCCGTTCGAGATGAAAGGCAGATGGAATGCC
>FR881218.1:69237-89497 GCA_000434735.1 Bacteroides sp. CAG:530 | reverse complement strand
ATGGAATGCCGACTTCTTTCATAACGACAACCCGATAGTGTTAGAGTTGGGATGCGGAAGAGGCGAGTACACTACAGGACTTGCCCGTAGATATGCCGACAAGAATTTTATCGGTGTAGATATTAAAGGTGCGCGTATGTGGACTGGAGCTACCGAGGCATTGAACGAAGGGTTGAAGAACGCCGCTTTTCTGCGTACTAACATCGAGATTATAGAACGCTTTTTCGCTCCGGGAGAGGTTAGCGAAATATGGTTGACTTTCTCTGATCCGCAGATGAAGAAGGCTACCAAACGTCTTACATCTACCTATTTCATGGAACGCTACCGTAAGTTCTTGAAGCCCGATGGCTTGGTACATCTAAAGACAGATAGTAACTTCATGTTTACCTACACCAAGTATATGATAGAGGCTAACCAATTGCCGGTAGAGTTCATTACAGACGACTTGTACCACTCTGGTATGGACGATGACATATTAAGCATTCGTACTTACTACGAGCAGCAATGGCTAGACCGTGGACTCAATATCAAATATATCAAGTTCCGTTTGCCGCAAGAGGGCGAGCTGAAAGAACCCGATGTGGAGATAGAACTTGACGATTATCGAAGCTACAACCGCAGTAAGCGTAGCGGATTGCAGACAAGCAAATAATTCTGAAATTCAATAAACAACCATAACTATGACATTATATCCTAAGTTAATACTCGATGCTCTGGCTACAGTGCGTTATCCTGGCAACGGGAAAAATATAGTAGAAGCCGAGATGGTGGCAGATAACCTCCGTATCGATGGTATGAAAGTCAGCTTTTCTCTTACTTTCGAAAAACCTACAGACCCGTTTATGAAATCGGTGGTGAAGGCAGCCGAAACCGCTATTCATACTTACGTTTCTAAAGATGTAGAGGTTACCATCACTACAGAGAGCCGTCAGGCGGCTCGTCCTGAACCGGGAAAGATGCTTCCGCAGGTTAAGAATGTAATAGCTGTTTCTTCTGGAAAGGGTGGAGTAGGTAAGTCTACCATAGCGGCTAATCTTGCTGTAGCTTTGTCTAAGCTCGGCTATAAGGTAGGATTGCTCGATGCCGACATCTTCGGTCCGTCGGTTCCTAAGATGTTTCAGGTAGAAGATGCTCGTCCGTATGCCGAAACTGTAGAAGGACGCGACTTGATTGTTCCTATAGAGAAGTACGGCATCGAACTGTTGTCTATAGGTTTCTTTGTAGACCCCGACCAAGCTACTCTATGGCGTGGCGGTATGGCAAGCAACGCACTGAAACAGTTGGTAGGCGATGCTAAGTGGGGCGAATTAGATTACTTTATTCTCGATACACCTCCGGGCACAAGCGATATTCACCTTACCTTGCTTCAGACACTGGCCATTACTGGTGCCGTTATAGTAAGTACTCCGCAAGAAGTAGCTTTGGCAGATGCACGTAAGGGTATAAATATGTACATGAACGATAAGGTGAATGTGCCTATCTTAGGTTTGGTAGAAAACATGGCATGGTTCACTCCTGCAGAATTGCCTAATAACCGTTACTACTTGTTTGGAAAAGAAGGAACAAAACGTTTGGCGGAAGAACTGAATGTACCATTGTTGGGACAAATTCCTATCGTACAGAGCATCTGCGAGAATGGTGATAACGGAACGCCGGCAGCCCTCGACGATAACAGCATGGTAGGACAGGCATTTCTTGAACTTGCACGCAACGTGGTTAAGCAGACCGAAAAGCGTAACGCCGAAATGGCTCCTACAGAAATTGTGCATACGCATAAATAATATTTCCGCTAAAACATAGCGTAAGGACAAAAAAGAACGTCCCGGTTTTCTATCATGAAATTGAAAACCGGGACGTTTCTGTTTTTATATCGTAGTGATTAACCTACGTTTTTTACTTTGATAAGATATTCGGCTATCTGTACTGCGTTAAGAGCGGCACCCTTCTTAATCTGGTCGCCTACGATCCAGAATGTCAATCCGTTTTCGTCCGACAAATCCTTGCGGATACGTCCTACGTATACAGGGTCTTTTCCTGCCAGGAATAACGGCATAGGATATTCCTTTTCTGCAGGGTTATCCATCAGCACCAAACCATCGCCTTCGGCAAATGCCTTACGAGCTTCTTCGATAGAAACCGGACGTTCTGTTTCAATCCAGATGCTTTCAGAGTGAGAGCGAAGAGCCGGAACACGTACGCAAGTTGCACTGACTTTTACGTCAGAGTGCATAATTTTACGAGTCTCGTTAAACATCTTCATCTCTTCCTTGGTATAACCATTGTCGGTAAATACGTCAATCTGCGGAATCAAGTTGAATGCCAACTGATAAGCGAATTTCTCTACGGTTACAGGCTCGCCTGCCAATACCTGACGGTACTGTTCGTACAGCTCGTCCATAGCTGCAGCACCAGCTCCGCTGGCAGCCTGATAAGTAGATACGTGTACACGTTTAATGTGAGTAAGGTTTTCTATAGCCTTCAGTGCCACCACCATCTGGATAGTAGTACAGTTAGGGTTGGCAATGATGCCGCGCGGACGAGTCAACGCATCTTCCGGGTTAACTTCGGGCACAACCAAAGGCACATCAGTATCCATACGGAATGCGCTTGAGTTGTCAATCATTACGGCACCATATTTAGTAATAGTCTCTGCGAATTCTTTCGATGTTCCAGCTCCTGCTGAAGTAAATGCAATGTCAACACCTTTGAAGTCATCATTGTGCTGCAGTAATTTCACTTCAATTTCTTTACCGCGGAAAGTGTATTTTCGTCCTGCACTGCGTGAAGAACCAAACAATACCAATTCATCGATGGGGAAGTTTCTCTCATCGAGCACGCGTAAGAACTCCTGTCCTACGGCTCCGCTTGCACCAACAATAGCTACTTTCATTTTTCTAAATTTTCTGTTAAGCTGTTAAGTAATTACATTCTTCTTATCTCGTTTTATCGTTCAATCTTTATGTTTGCGTACAAAATGTAGCGAATGATGAACCATGTGTTTCCGATTGATAAGTTATTGGCTGCAAAAATAAAACATTTTGATGGTATAAAGTCGAAAACACGAAGAATTTTTATATTTTTGTCTTTAATTTGAAATAATGATACACGTTTATGAAAGAAATATTCAATCTTTTTGACCTAAATATTCATTTCCCTATTACAGATCCTACGTGGATATTCTTTTTAGTGTTGGTCATTATCTTGTTCGCTCCTATTGTTTTAGAGCGTCTACGCATACCTCACATCATAGGTATGATTCTGGCTGGTATCGTAATCGGTGAGCATGGTTTCAATATTTTGGCGCGCGATAGTAGCTTTGAACTCTTTGGTAAAGTAGGCTTATATTACATCATGTTCTTGGCGGGTTTGGAAATGAACATGGAAGACTTCAAGAGCATCCGCTTTAAGGCTACTGTGCTTGGTTTGCTGGCTTTTGTCATTCCGCTGGCCATAGGTATCTGGACCAACGTAAGTCTGCTTGGTTATACCATAACTGCTTCTGTGCTGCTAGCCAGTATGTACGCATCGCATACGCTTATAGCTTATCCCATCGTTATACGCTACGGCATTAACCGCCAGCGTTCGGTAAATATTGCAGTTGGAGGTACTGCTGTTACCGATACACTGACGCTGCTTGTTCTTGCAGTGGTGGGCGGTATGTATAAAGGCGAATACTCAGAAATGTTCTGGGTATGGCTGGCATTGAAGGTAATACTGATAGGCGGATTCATCATGATTACGTTTCCTCGCATAGGTCGCTGGTTTTTCCGCCGTTATAACGATAACGTGGTGCAGTACATCTTCGTGATGGCTATGGTGTTCTTAGGAGCCGGATTGATGGAATTTGTTGGAATGGAAGGCATACTTGGAGCGTTCTTGGCTGGATTGGTATTAAACCGCCTCATCCCTCACGTATCGCCGTTGATGAGCCATCTGGAGTTTGTGGGAAACGCATTGTTCATCCCTTACTTCCTGATAGGAGTGGGTATGCTTATCGACCTGAATGTATTGTTTGGTCATATAGACTCTTTAAAAGTAGCATCGGTTATGATAGTAGTGGCATTAGGAGGTAAATGGATAGCCTCGTGGCTCACTCAAAAAATCTATAGAATGCGAGGCATAGAGCGTGCTATGATGTTCGGCTTGAGTAGTGCTCAGGCAGCGGCTACACTGGCAGCGGTGCTGGTGGGATATAATATTATATTACCCGACGGAAGTCGCCTTCTTAACGACGATGTGCTTAACGGTACCATTATGCTTATCTTGGTAACTTGTGTAGTCAGCTCGTTCATTACCGAACATGCAGCCAAGAGGATGGCTATGGACGATGTAGCGGTAAACGATGAGAAGGGACAAGAGAAAGAAAGAATTCTGATATCGCTTGCCAATCCGCATACTTTAGAAGGACTTATGGACCTGTCGCTGATGGTACGCGACGAGAAGAAGCCCGATAATCTTATTGCATTAAGCGTTATTAATGACGATAATGACTCGGTTAGGCAGGAGATGTGTAGCAAGCGTAACTTAGAGCGTGCCGCGCAGATAGCGGCTTCTACCAGTGTGAGGCTACAAACCGTAACTCGTTTCGACCTGAATATTACATCCGGTATATTGCATACAGCCAAGGAGTACGAGGCTACAAGCATCGTTATAGGTCTGCACTATAAAACCAATATTGTCGATTCGTTCTTTGGTAGCCTTACGGAGAACTTGCTTAAGACTACCCACCTTGAGGTAATGGTAGCTCGCTTTGTGATGCCGGTAAATGTACTGCGACGCATAATTGTGGCTGTACCGCCCAAGTCGGAGTTCGAACACGGTTTTACCAAATGGATTACCCACCTATGCAGGCTTAGCGGTCAGTTGGGTTGCAGGGTTCATTTCTACGCTCATCCGCAGACATTGGGATACATACGCGGCTTTATAGAAAAGCGATTTAAAGATACCCGTACTGCATATTCTGAGTTAGAAGACTGGGACGACCTGCTAATTCTTACCGGACAAGTTAATTACGACCATCTGTTTGTGATAGTAAGCTCGCGCAGAGGCTCCATATCGTATGATTCTTCGTTCGAGAAACTGCCTATGCAGATATCCAAGTACTTCAATAACAACAGCGTAATGCTGATATATCCGGGACAGAAAGACGACCCCAACGAGAATCTTTCGTTTGCAGACCCACGTGGATGGGCAGAATCGCAGTATTACGATAAGGCTGGAAATTGGATTTATAAATGGTTTAAGAAGAACTCTTAAGAGTGTCGGTTTATGATAAAACTAGAGGGAATAACTAAAAGCTTCGGTGCGCTGCAAGTGTTAAAGGGCATCGATTTGAGTATAGGTAAGGCAGAAGTGGTGAGTATAGTAGGACCTAGCGGAGCCGGAAAAACTACTTTACTGCAAATAATGGGTACGCTCGATAAACCCGATGCAGGGCGTATAGTATTGAACGATACAGAGGTAAATAAGCTGAAGAGTAATCAGATAGCGGCATTCCGCAACAAGGAGATAGGCTTCGTGTTCCAGTTTCATCAACTGTTGCCAGAGTTTACTGCCATTGAGAATGTCATGATTCCGGCACTGATAGGAGGCAAGTCGGCTACGGTAGCACAGAAAGATGCTATGGAGATGCTAGATTTCTTGGGTTTGGCAGATAGAGCCAAGCATAAACCTTCTGAGTTGTCGGGAGGAGAGAAGCAGCGTGTAGCGGTGGCTCGTGCGCTTATCAATCATCCGTCAGTGGTTTTGGCGGATGAGCCTTCGGGTAGCCTCGATACAAAGAATAAAGAGGAACTGCATAAACTTTTCTTCGACTTACGCGACCGCCTCGGACAGACTTTTGTAATCGTTACCCACGATGAGGGATTGGCGGCACAGACCGACCGTACCATACATATAAAAGATGGGCGCATCATCCTTCCGGAGTCAGAGCCCATCGTATGATTAAGGGGTTACTTTGAAACCCTTTTCCTTTTAAGCCGTAAACTGTTAAGCACTACGCTGATGCTGCTGATAGCCATAGCTGCTCCCGCTATCATGGGGTTTAGCAGCAATCCGCATACGGGGTACAGTGCTCCGGCGGCTACGGGTATGCTTATCACATTATAGATAAATGCCCAGAACAGATTCTGCTTTATGGTTAGCACCGTAGCTTTAGATAGCTGAATGGCATCAGCCGTCTTTCGTAAGTCTGACGATATGATGGTCATTTTAGCCACGTTCATGGCTATATCGCTACCTTTACCCATAGCTATACTCAAGTCCGACTGTGCCAGTGCTGCGCTGTCGTTTATTCCATCGCCTATCATAGCTACAGTTTTACCTTCGGCCTGCAGACGCTTTACAAAATCGGCTTTCTGTGCCGGAAGCACTTCAGCCTGATATTTCTTTATGCCTATAGTCTTAGCTATGGCCGATGCCGTCTGGACGTTGTCGCCTGTAAGCATATATACTTCTATGCCTTCTGTCTGAAGTTTCTTTATCGCTTCTGCCGATGTGGGCTTGATAGGGTCGGTTACCGCTATAACCGCCAACGCTTCTTTTTCGTCGGCAAACCATATTACGGTTTTTGCTTCGGTGTTCAGGCGGTCGGCTGTTTTCTGCAGATAATCAGCGAAAGATACACCTTGTTCCGTCATCAGGCGGAGGTTGCCCACGTAGTAAGTAACTCCTTCGTATTTAGCCGAAACTCCCATTCCGGTTAGACTCTCAAAGTCCTCTATTACTATGTCATTTCCGTTGATACGCTGTGCTATGCTCTCTGCCAGCGGATGCTCTGAACGTTTCTCTATGCTGAATAAAATGTCTTGCTTAGATGCGCTGTCGCCGTTCCATGCTATATCTGTTACTACCGGCTTTCCTTCGGTAATAGTCCCAGTCTTATCGAGCACCACAGCATCAATGCGTCGTGCTGTTTCAAGGCTTTCGGCATCTTTTATCAAGATTCCGTTTTCGGCACCTTTACCTATTCCCACCATGATAGCGGTAGGAGTAGCAAGTCCTAAAGCACACGGACAAGCTATCACCAGTACTGTAGTAGCAGCCATTATGCCGTGAGTAAAACCATTAGTAGTATCGAATATGCACCATAATACGAATGTTATCAGCGAGATACATAATATGGCAGGAACGAAAACCGATGCTATGCGGTCCGCCAACTTCTGCACCGGAGCTTTGCTGCCTTGTGCCTCTTGTACCAAGCGTATAATTTGAGCCAGCATAGTGTCTGTGCCCACCTTCTCGGCCTTGTAGCGGAAGCTTCCCTTCTGGTTCACCGTGCCGGCAAATACTTCAGCCTTCGCCTCCTTGTATATAGGTAGCGGTTCTCCGCTCAGCATACTTTCGTCTACATACGATGCCCCGTCTATTACGCGTCCGTCTACTGCCACCTTCTCGCCAGGTTTTATAATCAGCGTGTCGCCTATCTTTATTTTGCTTATCTCTACCTGCTCCGTTCTTCCGTCGGCAGTTTGTAGCGTAACCGTTTTAGGCTGAAGTCCCATCAGCTTTTTAATGGCAGACGATGTGTTTCCTTTGGCACGCTCTTCAAGCAGTCTGCCCACCAGTACAAAGGCTATCACTCCTGCCGAAGCCTCGAAGTATACATGCGGCTCTATGCCTCTTTCTATCCAGAACTGTGGGAAGAACAAGTTGAACAGACTGAATACGTAGGCTATAAGCGTACTGTTAGATACCAGCGTATCCATATTTGCCGAACGATGCTTCAGTTGTTTCCATGAGTGAATATGAAAATCGCGTCCAAACCAGAATACCACCGGAGTAGACAGAATCCACATCAGATACTTTACAGTCGTGTGTTCCATAAAACACATTCCTAATACTATGAGCGGGACAGTAAGACAGATAGCTCCGGCGGTCTGTTTCTTCAACGTCCGGTAATGGTCGGCTTGAGCCACTTCGGCTTCTTCAGCCTTCTTTTCTTCATTATCAACTATCACTAAGTCGTATCCTCCTTGGCGTACAGCCTCTTGCATTTGCTGAGGCGAGATAACCTTAGCGTCGTATTCTACCGAAGCCATGCCCGAGGCGAAGTTTACGTTGGCTTCCGTTACCCCCTGCAGTCCGCCCAATATCTTGGCAACTCTGGCAGCACACGCCGTGCATCCCATCTCTAGTACGGGGAAATTCTGTTTAGTAGTTTGTTTCATTATCTTATATTTTCTGTTTTCTCTGTTTTTCTGCTGCAAAGATAAGGCAACGCTATTGTCCATGTTTTATACTATTCCGAGAAATTGTTATAACACAAATTTTTTCTACCTTTGCCCATATAAACAATTTGTATTATGAGTCATATTAAATTAGGAAAATATAATCAGTTAGAAGTAGTGAAGGAAGTAGATTTCGGAGTATATCTTGATGGAGATGAAGACGGTGAAATCTTGCTTCCGCAGAGATATGTGCCCGAAGGTACCACTCCGGGTGATATGCTGAATGTATTTATCTATCTGGATATGGATGAACGACTCGTGGCTACCACACTTCAGCCTTATGTGCAGGTGGGCGAG
Organism: Bacteroides sp. CAG:530; assembly: GCA_000434735.1. Taxonomy (GTDB): domain Bacteria; phylum Bacteroidota; class Bacteroidia; order Bacteroidales; family Bacteroidaceae; genus Phocaeicola. Next base: position 80,972 of record FR881218.1, on the reverse strand, counting down.
TTCGCTTGCCTTGAAGTGGCATGGGTAAATCAGTTTGGAGCGTTTCTTAACTGGGGATTGATGAAAGACCTCTTTGTGCCGTTCCGCGAACAGAAGGCTAAGATGCAGAAAGGCGGACGCTACGTGGTGCACGCTCATCTTGACGAAGAAAGTTACCGCATCGTGGCTTCGGCAAAGGTAGAACACTATCTGTCTAAAGAGATGCCTCAGTATCAGAAGGGCGATGAAGTAGATGTAATGGTATGGCAGAAGACTGATTTGGGATATAAGGTTATAGTAGAGAACGCATTCAGCGGTATGCTGTATCGCAACGAGGTGTTCCGCCAGATAGCTCCGGGCGATCATTTGCAGGCATACGTAAAGTTGGTGCGCGAAGATGGTAAAATAGACCTTGAGCTTCAGAAGGAAGGTGCAAAGAAGGTAGACGACTTCTCTGAGCGACTGCTGCAGTTTATTAAAGACAACGGCGGAGTTACCACTATCAACGATAAGTCGGAAGCCGATTTGATATACGACACGTTTGGTGTAAGTAAGAAAACCTTCAAGAAGGCAGTAGGCGACCTCTATAAGAAACGCCTTGTAGTGCTCGAAGAAGGCAAGATACGGTTGGCTTGATGCTTTTCCCTATCATAAATAGGCTTTTCCCTATTTACTATTGGGAACATTCTGTTGTAGGAGGATTTTTATCCTCCTATTTTTGTATCAAAGAAATTAAAACGATACAAGAAACTAAAAACAATACGATTATGAAGGCAAGAAAGCAACTTTTACTGATGGTGATAGCTCTAATAAGCATGGCTATGCCGGCTTCGGCTATCGGGTTAGAGGATATACGCATCAATGCCCGTTTCCTTACCGACCGTATGGCGTTCGAACTAAACTTGAATACTAATCAATATAATGATTTGTATGAGGTTAACTACGATTTCTTCAACAGTGTAGATCCTTATCTGGCAGCAGTGGCACGCGAAGAGGCTTATGCGCTCGACCGCTATTACCGTTACCTTGACGAACGTAATGACGATCTTAGATGGATTCTGTCGAATGCCGAATATACTCGTTTTATGGCACTCGATTATTTCTTCCGTCCGTTTTACGCTTTAGATAACTTGTGCTATCTGCGTATTTACCAGCGTTACCCAGATAGAAGTTATTTCTATTACCATCGCCCAGTACATTATCTAACCTATTGTGGCGGTCATGGCAGAGGTCACTGGCATGGCGCTAGTTACTATAAACGTCATTATAAAAAACGTTATCGCCACCCGGTGTATAGAGGCGATTACCAATGCTGTCACGAGTACAGAAAACATGATTTCGGTCCGCGTCCTGGAGGTCCGCATCGTCCGTCAGTTGGTTCGGGTTATCACTTTATACCGATAGTCAATTCTCGTCCCGAAATGGGTCGTCCGGGTAATGGTCGTCATGATCGCCCAAACTTTGACCGCCCAGGTAATAATCGTCATGACCGTCCTAAATATGATCGTCCGGGTAGCAGCATGCGTCCTGAAATTGGTCGCCCCGGAAATAGCAGAAACGACCGTCCTAATTGGGGCCGTCCTAATAAAGAAAACTCTCGTCCAGAGATGAGTCGTCCGGGAAATAACCGTAATGACCGACCGAATTTCGGCCGTCATGACAATAAGCGCAACGACCGTTCGGGCAGTAGCATGCGCCCCGGCAACAATCGTAATGATAGACCCGAAATGAGTCGCCCTGGAAATAGCCGTAATGACCGACCTCGCTTTAGTCGCCCAGATAATAAGCGTAACGACCGTCCGGGTAGCAGCATCCGTCCGGACAGAGGCAATAGCCGTTCTTCGGGTGGTGAACAGAGAGGCAGATCGTCTGTACGACGTGGAAATCCAGACGGTCAGCGCAATGGCGGTGCACCAAGTTTTCAGCGTTCATTGTAATTCTTAACAAAACATTCAATAATGCTTAAGTCTATTTGCATTATCTTTGAAGAAGATAAGCTGCATCTCAGCATAATATTCAAGCAAGCTTGATATTCTGCATTCTATTTGCATTATCTTTGCAGCAGATATCAATCTGCTAAATATATGAACCTAAGATACATTAGACGGATTATATACGGATTGGTCTCGTTCCTCATTATAGTAGGAGCGGGACTATTCCTTTTTCGGAATGTTCTGCTACGTTCTGTAGCTGCCGATAAGATAGCATCTCTTTCTAGTCGGTACAATATGCACATCGCATACTCCAACTTGTCTATGTCGTCTATAGGCAATATCCGCCTTGACGGACTTACCGTAGTGCCTCACGATAAAGACACGTTGCTTACGTTGAAGCGTATAGAAGTCAGCCTCGACTTGCTTCCGCTGCTAGGCGGAAACATATCTGTTGGCAATGTAGATGTAGACGGAATGCGCCTTACTTTCATAAAGCAGAAAGGATGTTCTAATTACGAATTCCTGTTTCGCAAGACAGCCGATACCGATGAGGCTCAGTCACGTATTTCAGAATCCATGCAAGAGCAAAGCCTAGACTATGCGGCACGCGTAAAGAAGTCGCTGGCATTGCTGTTCCGCTTATTGCCAGAGGATGCCCATCTGCAAAACCTCACCGTGATAGGTCAGCGCGATACCTTGCAAACACGCTTCTTCTTGCCCGATATGGTTATCAGCGATAACAGTTTCGATGCTGTTATTCATGTATCCGAGGGCGATTTAAGCAACGACTGGTCGGTAAGCGGAAAGATAGATTGTGGCGAGAAACAGCTGGATGTACGCATGGCATCAGCTCACGATGGACGACGCATAGTAATTCCGTACATCCGTCCTCATTACAACGCGTTTGTAGGATTCGATACCATATGTTTCAGCCTGAATCAGAAGCCCGAACCAGACGGAGTGCAGACATTGACTGGCGATGCTATGGTGAAAGGCGTGAAGGTATTCCATACGGCATTGTCGCCCGATACTATCGATCTTAATCAAGGCGAGCTAGATTATACTCTGCATGTGCGTAAAGATGGCATAGAGCTTGATAGCCTGTCGTGCCTTACCTTTAATCAGCTTAAATTTCATCCGTATCTGTCGGCACAGAATTCGGGTAAATGGCGTTTCATCGCCTCCGTGCACTGTCCTCCTTTCCCAGCACAACGATTGTTCGCTTCATTGCCATCTGGCTTGTTTCGCCATCTGCAAGGCATAGAAGCCGATGGCGAGTTGAGTTACGACTTCATTCTTGATGCCGATTTCAATCAGTTGGACAGCCTTAAGTTCTCGTCCGATTTACGCGGACACCACTTCCGTTTGAGCAGTTTAGGCACTAGCGACCTTACCCGCATGAACGATGAGTTTGAATACACCGCCTACGATGGCGACCGCCCCGTGCGTACCTTTATGATAGGTCCGTCAAACCCGTCCTTCCGTTCACTCGACCGTATATCGCCATTGCTTCAGATGGCAGTGATGCAGTCTGAAGACGGCAGTTTCTTCTATCACCAAGGCTTCTATCCAGGAGCTATACAAGAAGCCTTGGCATACGACCTTCAGGTGGGACGTTTTGCACGTGGAGGAAGCAGCATTACAATGCAGCTGGTAAAGAACGTGTTCCTAAACAAGCATAAAAACATAGCCCGAAAGCTGGAGGAAGCACTGATAGTGTGGCTGATAGAAAATCAGCACCTTACATCGAAAGAGCGAATGTACGAGGTGTACCTCAATATAGCCGAATGGGGACCGATGGTATATGGTGCAGCCGAAGCGTCGCACTTTTACTTCAAGAAAGAACCGTCCGAGCTGACAGCGCAAGAAGCCATCTTTATGGCATCGGTAATACCAAGACCCAAGCATTTCTATTGGTCGTTTAACGCTGACGGCACCCTGCGCGACAATCAGGAAGGCTACTTCCGTATCCTTGCCCGTCGCTTGGCAGCAAAAGGCATGATGACAGAAGAACAAGCCGAATCTTTTGTTCCTAACGTGGAAATCACTGGTCCCGCATACGATTTGATTATCAGAAAAGACAGCCTGACCGTTCAGCCGACAGATAGTTTGACAATAGTAGAATAGAGATATTCTATAAGTGAAATTCGCATACAAAAAAACTTTTGCCCAACCCACGGAAAAACAATGCGATGGTTCAAGTTGCATATCGCATTGTTTTAGTTTAACCATCGCAATGTTTCAAATCAACTATCGCGATGGTTTTTACCCCTCTAAGAATGCGCTGTAGGTCCGCTAAAAAAACTATCGAAAAATCAGAAAAAACGTTTGGTTTTAAAATGAATTCCTTATCTTTACAAATGAGACCTAATATCTGATATTGAAAACATTAAGTTATATAAATACAATGGGCGATTTACGATACAACAACGTTACTATTCTTTGGTTTTTTATTATATGCCTACTGATAGCTTCGTGCGGACGAAAACCGGTAAAGCTATCGCAAGCCGAGCGCAAGGCTTTAGAATCTGCCATTTCATCAAAACGTAATATTGATACACTCATAGTGCTGCAAAAGCGAATGGAGAAAGAAGGGAATATACTGGGTAGCGTCATAGCTTATAAAGAGATGGGTAAGCTGATGCGTAACGATAGCCAGTTTGACGATGCGCTGCGTTGGCATAGCGAGGGGCTGAAGCAAGCGGAAGCCATAGGCGACACGCTGGAGACGGTGCAGGCACTGAACAATATAGGTACCGACTACCGGCGCATGGGAGTGCTGGATGTGGCGCAAGACTATCACTACCGTGCCTACGCAATATGTATGGAAAGCACTGATACATCGTTTACGGCTAGAAAAAACAAAGTAGTATCGCTAAACGGACTGGGAAATATCTACTTTACCTTACGAAACTATGCACGTGCCGATAGTGCCTTTAGAATGGCGTTGGCGGGCGAACGACTACTGAAAAGCGATGTAGGGCAGGCCATTAACTACGCTAACTTAGGCTCTATATACCGTTCTCGCGGCTTGTCGGACTCGGCATGGGTGTACTTCCGTAAGTCGATGGAATTTAATCAACGCGCCAAAAATACGCTCGGAATTTCACTTTGCCATACCTACTTCGGGGCTATGTACGAGCAAGAACACCGCTATGATAAGGCTATGGAAGAATACGAGGCTGCCTATAAACTGATGGAGGCTTCGGACGACGAGTGGCATGCGCTTAACATGCTTATCGCCTTGGCGGGAGTTAATCTGGCGATAAACCAAGACAACAAGGCACTGCAGTATCTGGATAGGGCAAAACAGATAGCGGATGAAATAAAATCGAACGAGCATCTTGAAGAAATCTACACATTATATTATAACTACTATAAGCGCAAGGGCGATTGTAAAATGGCACTGGCGCAGCACGAAAAGGCTACTGCCATGCGAGATAGTGTGATAGATATAGAGAAGATGAACCGCATTCAGAATGCCGGACTCACCATAGAACGTACTAATCAGGCCAGATTGATGAACGAGGCGCATCTTGTACTTGAAAGCGAACGCTCGGCTCGTTTTTTCAGCAGTATAGTATTCAGCGTCGTTGTGGTTATACTTATAGGTGCACTTATTACCTTCTTCTATATACAGCGCATACATAGACGCAGTCATCAGAACCTTAAGCGTATAGCCAAGATGCGCGAGGTGTTCTTTACAAATATCACTCACGAGTTTAGAACCCCTCTCACCGTGATTCTGGGATTGAGTCAGGATATGCAGAAGGATAGTAGTGACGAGGTGAAGGAGCGTGCCAAGACTATAGAACGACAGGGCAGGGGACTGCTTACGCTTATCAATCAGCTGCTCGATATCTCGAAGATAAAATCGCAGGTGGGTAACTTAGATTGGCGAAACGGCAGTATCACCACCTATGTATCTATGCTGGTAGATACATATCGCGAATATGCTCGCAAAAAGAATATCGACCTGCAGCTGTATATCAAAGAACCCATAACGATGGACTTTGTGCCCGACTATGTAAGCAAGGTATTCAATAATCTTATATCGAACGCCCTGAAGTTTACGCCCGATTATGGTAAGATAAACGTAACGATGTGGCATGCCGATAATATCATGCATGTAGAGGTAAGCGATACTGGAGAGGGTATGGACGAGGAGACTGCAGCCAATGTATTCAAGCCATTCTTTCAAGGCGAAACAGAATCGAAAGGCATAGGTACGGGTGTAGGTCTGGCATTGGTAAAGCAGATAATAGACTTGGTAGAAGGTAAGATAAGCGTAGAAAGTCAGGTAGGTAAAGGAACTACTTTCTACATAGAAATACCTATGAAAAACGAGTGCCAGAACAAGTTAGGCGAGGCTGTTGTAGACAATGCGCCTATTCTGCCCGAAGAAGTCAAGGCACCTGTAGATAGCGATGGACCGGTAAATCAATGCATGGTGTTAGTAATAGAAGACAACCGCGACATTGCTTCGTACATAGGTGGCCTGCTGTCCGACCGCTATTCTGTGGCATACGCTGCCAATGGCGAGGAGGGACTGCAAAGAGCCATCGACCTTGTGCCCGACCTGATTATCACCGACCTTATGATGCCCGGCATGGACGGCTTGGAATTATGTCGGCGTGTTAGAGCCGACGAGGTGGTTAATCATATCCCCATCATAGTGGTTACGGCAAAAGTCTCTGAGCAAGAGCGTGTAGAAGGTATTGAGGCAGGAGCCGATGCTTATCTGTCTAAGCCATTTAATGTAGACGAGCTTCGCACACGTGTAGAGCGTCTGCTCGACCGTCAGCGTGCGCTTCGCGATAAGTTCGGTAAAGAAGGCATCAGTGCCGATGCCGATAATAAAGACGATGAGGACGTACAGCTCACCGATGCCGAGCGTCGTTTCCTTGCCAAGACCGTAGACAATATCTACGTATTGCTGGAAAAGCAAGAACTCAATGTAAACACTCTGTCCGAGCGTTTATGCATGAGCTCTCGTCAGTTCCACCGCAAGATAGTAGCCCTTACCGGTTGTTCGCCAGCCTCGTTCATGCTGAAAATAAAGATGAAGCGTGCGCGTAATTTGCTAGAGACTGCCCCCAAGCTAAGCATAGACGAAATATCACTTCTCTGCGGCTTTGAGCATACCTCTAGCTTCTACCACGCATTCCGTAAAATGTATGGCATAACACCGAAAGATGTGCGCAGGGGGGTGGAGTAAATAGCTTACTCCTTCTCTACGGTAGCTCTGCTTTGCAGCACGCGCGATTTTGGCGGAACATCGGTAGTCTGCCAGATGTTACCACCTATAATACTGTCGTGACCGATGCGGACACGTCCTAAGATAGACGAGTTGGAATACACTACCACGCCATCTTCTAGAATAGGGTGGCGTGGTTCATTGATGACATTTCCATCGGCATCGAACTTGATGCTTTTGGCTCCTAATGTTACGCCCTGATAAATGCGGACGTGATTTCCTATGATACAAGTCTCTCCAATCACCACTCCAGTGCCATGGTCGATGCTGAAATAATCTCCGATTTGTGCCCCCGGATGGATGTCGATACCCGTAATGGAATGCGCAGCTTCCATGATGAGGCGGGGCAGGATAGGTACTTCCAGAAGTAACAACTCGTGCGCCAACCGATAGTGAATCATTGCCACTAGCGACGGGTAACAGAGTATAACCTCTTCGCGGCTTTTGGCTGCAGGGTCGCTGTCGAACATGGCCTGAACGTCAGTTCCCAGTCGGCGGCGTAGCTCGGGCAGGCGAGTCAGTATCTTCTGTGCAACCTGTGTGCCAAGAGTATCTGCCTCCTCGATGCTATATTGCAGCATCTTGTAGATGCGTGCCGTCTGAATTGCTATCGCTACGTTAAGCTGCGCTAGAGTCTCGCATACAGGCTCAGTATCGAAATATCCGTTGAACACTACAGAGCGGAACAGGCGTACCATGTCTTCCAGCTCTTTTGGGTCTATTTTAGATGTGCCCACAGTCGGTATGTGACTGTCGGGCACGGTAAGTTGTGAAGCGATGTCTTGGATTGATAAAATCATAAATTGATGTTAGTTTTATATTCGTCGTAATCGTAGAGCACGGTCGACAGGTAACGCTCGCCGGTATCTGGCAGCAATACCACGATAGTCTTTCCGCGCATCTCCTCGCGTTTGGCTAGCTGAAGCGCCGCAAATGTAGCCGCTCCTGATGAGATACCTACCAGCAGCCCTTCTTGTGTAGCCAGCAGACGTGCGGTTCCTATGGCTTCGTCATTGCTTACGGTTATTACCTCGTCTACTACAGATGCGTTGTAATTCTTGGGCACGAAACCGGCTCCGATACCTTGAATCTTATGCGGTCCGGCATGTCCGGCAGATAACATAGGCGAGTCGGCAGGTTCTACGGCTACTACCTTTATTGCCGGGTTATGCTCTTTCAGCTTGCGTCCGGTACCGCTTACGGTGCCGCCAGTGCCTACTCCTGCCACAAAAGCGTCTACCTTTCCGTCGGTATCTACCCATATTTCTTCGCCTGTAGTCTGATAATGTTTTTCGGGGTTTGCAGGATTATCGAACTGACCCAATGTAACTGCATTAGGTAACTCTGAGCGCAATTCTTCTGCTTTGGCTATAGCGCCTTTCATGCCTGCGGCACCCGGTGTAAGTTCCACGCGTGCTCCATAAGCCGCTACCAAGCGTCGGCGCTCTATGCTCATTGTTTCGGGCATGGTAAGTATCAGTTTATATCCTTTCAGGGCGGCTACCAGTGCTAATCCTACGCCTGTATTTCCGCTTGTTGGTTCTACTATTGTTGCTCCCGGTTTCAAGATGCCGTCTCGTTCTGCCTGTTCTACCATAGCCAGTGCCACGCGGTCTTTTACGCTTCCGGCAGGGTTAAAAGCCTCTACTTTAACTAATACCCGTGCTAAGGCACCTGCTTCTTTGGTTAGTTTGTGTAGTTCTACCAATGGAGTCTTTCCAATCAGCTCGATTGCTGAATTCGCTACTTTTTCCATAATAATTTGTGTTTAATTGATTAATAGTTTAGTATTGTAGCACACCGTCATTTTATTATTGATTACGATGTACGGATTTGTTATATCTATGTTGTATTTTGTTTTCTAAATGTTACCTGTTTTGACAAAAATAGATAAAATTATTATAAAACAAGTCTGAAAAGCGTTTTATTTAAAAAAAAGCGACCGACAATGCACTTTTGGCGTTGCCGGTCGCAGTATAGATGTCACACTGAAAGAATGACATCTGGTCTGAGTACTCAGGTTAATTATTTATTTTTCCAGAGCTTAGTCATATCTTCAAGCGTCTTACCCTTAGTTTCGGGTACCATGCGCCATACAAACACGGCTGCTATTACGCAGATGGTGCCGTAAAGAGCGTAGGCAAATGTATGTCCGAATCCGTCGCCCGGTGTCAGTTCCATATTGTACATGGGCACAAACGTAGAGCTTACCACAAAGTTGAATATCCATTGAAAAGCCACGGCGATAGCTACAGCAGCCCCGCGGATGGTGTTAGGGAATATCTCGGCGATAAGCACCCAGCAGATGGGTCCCCATGAGAACATGAACGATGCCGAATAAATCATGATGCTCACTACCTGAAGCATAGGCGGCAAACCGAAGGCATTGCAAGTGGCAAAGCTCAACGCTCCAAGCGCCATGCCGAGCGATCCGGTGATGAGCAACGGCTTACGGCCTAATTTCTCTACGGTGAACACTGCAACGAGGGTGAATGTGATGTTTATTACACCCATCAGTACAGTTTGCTGCATTGAGTCGCCTGCACCCACCGAAGCGAAGATGCGCGGAGCATAATACAATACAGCGTTGATTCCCACTATCTGTTGGAACACAGAGAGCATTATTCCGATGAATATTACCAGCCATCCGTAGGTGAAGAGGCGTTCGGTCTTTACCTCTACGGTGCTTTTGATCTCGTTCAGAATATCGCGGGCTGTATCGTATCCGTTGATTTTACTCAGCACTAGCAGAGCCTTTTCGTCTTTGTTGATAGATGCCAGATAACGCGGAGTCTCGGGCACAAGCAAGATGAGAACGGTGAACAAGCCTGCAGGTATAGCCTCGCTTACGAACATCAAACGCCAACCGGTAGCGATAGTCCATGCAGCAAAGTCGGGATTATGGTCTTTGGCGTACTGCACGATGAGGTAACTCACGAAGTACACTACAAGCTGACCGAAGATGATAGCGAACTGATTCCACGAAACAAGCTTACCGCGCATGTTACTTGGAGCAACTTCGGCTATATACATAGGGCAGATGGCAGAGGCTAAGCCCACACCCACACCGCCAAGCACACGGTAGAAGTTGAACGCCCACAGCAGCGATATGTTGGGTTCGCCGTACGAGTAGAACAAGAACTCAGGATTATAAGAGCCCAATGCTGAGAGGAAAAACATCACTCCGGCAGCGGCCAAGGCCCGCTTGCGGCCGAGTCTGTTGGCAAACAGACCCGACAGCGCGCTACCTATGATACATCCTATAAGGGCACTCGATGAAGTGAGGCCGTGAAGCGTGTCGGTATATGCAAAGTCGCCAGCATTCTGAAAGAACTGCTGCAACCCGCTTTCGGCACCCGAGATGACGGCTGTGTCATAACCGAACAGCAGACCGCCAATTACAGCCACCAGCACTATCGAGAAAAGATATAACTTACTTCCTTTTTCCGGATAATTCATAATTGCATGTGTTTTTTATAGTTTCGATTGCAATTGTAGGGTTATCCTCCTGATTAGCAATACATGGCTACGATAGCTTCGTACAGTTCCTGCTTACCGCTGGTAAGTTTTGGCTCGCCAACTTTCTTACCGTATTCGTATGCTTCTTCGAGTGTCATTTCGCCGTTTTCGAACTTCTTGCCAAGACCTTCGTCGAACGATGCATAACGATCGGCAAGCATCTTCTTGTAAGGAGATTCTTCGAGCAACTTAGCAGCGTTTTCAAGAGCGCGAGCCATAGCATCCATACCGCTTACGTGAGCAATGATGATGTCTTCCAAGTCGGTAGAGTTACGACGAGTCTTAGCGTCGAAGTTAGTACCGCCTGTACCTAAGCCACCGTTGCGGATAATCTGCATCCAAGCCTGAACGAGCTCGAACTGGTCGATAGGGAATTGGTCGGTATCCCATCCGTTCTGCATATCACCACGGTTAGCGTCGATAGAACCCAGCATGCCGTTATCTACAGCTACAGCCAATTCGTGTTCGAATGTGTGACCAGCCAATGTAGCGTGGTTTACTTCGATATTAACCTTGAAGTCTTTGTCAAGGCCGTGTGTCTTAAGGAATCCTACTACAGTTTCTGTATCAACATCGTACTGATGCTTTGTTGGTTCCATCGGTTTCGGTTCAATCAAGAATGTACCCTTGAAGCCTTTAGCGCGAGCGTAGTCGCGAGCCATGCGAAGCATAGTGGCCATATGTTCTTTTTCACGCTTCTGGTCAGTGTTGAGCAAGCTCATGTAACCTTCGCGGCCGCCCCAGAATACATAATTTTCTGCACCAAGTTCGATACCAGCATCGATAGCGTTCTTAATCTGTACGATAGCGCGAGCCACAACATCGAAGTCGGGGTTAGTAGAAGCACCGTTCATATAACGCTTGTTGCCGAATACGTTGGCAGTAGACCAAAGCAGCTTGATGCCTGTTTCCTGCATTTTCTCTTTCAGATAAGCTACGATAGCTTTCAGGTTAGCTTCGTATTCTTCTATAGAGTTGCCTTCAGAAATAAGGTCTACATCGTGGAAGCAGAAGTAAGGGAAGCCAAGTTTAGTCATGATTTCGAA